>NC_013521.1:1822891-2126706 GCF_000024925.1 Sanguibacter keddieii DSM 10542 | reverse complement strand
GACGCGGTGGTGGTGCCGACACAGGTGGATGAGGTTGTCGTGGGCGGTGGTGCCGTCGTAGGCCCAGTCGACCACGTGGTCGATGTCGCAGCGCGCCGCTCGACGTTGGCAGCCGGGGAACCGGCACGTCTCGTCCCGTAGTCGGAGCCACCGTTTGAGGTCGGCCGGCACGGTGTAGGCGTCTCGTCCGACAGAGAGGACCACCCCGGTCTCGGGGTGGGTCAGGATGCGGGTGAACGACGGGGCACGCGCGGCGAGGTCCCGTGCCGTGGGGGCATCGATCGGACCGTAGCCCTCGAGGTGGCCGGGCTCCTCTGAGGCACCCAGCAGAGTCATGACGGGGACGGTCACGGCGACCGTCGGCCGGATGCCCCGCATCGACGGCAGGCCCGACGACGGGGTGGACACGTCGATGTCCTCCGCGGATGCTCCGCCAGAGCCAGAGCCAGAGCCAGAGCCAGAGCCAGAGCCAGAGCCAGAGCCAGAGCCAGAGCCAGAGCCAGAGCCAGAGCCGGAGCTGATGCGGCACGGGACACCGGACGGAGAGTGCTGTGTCGAGATGTCGTCGTCGAGGAGGAGTGCGCTGAACACATCAGCTCGCAGCTGTGCGAGCGTCCGCGGGTCGTCTGGGCCCTGGAGGCTGGCGGCTGTGTCGGTCAGACGGTTGTAGATGGCGGTCGCCTGCCCCGCAGGGAGGTACTGGTGCAGCCACATCATGCCGTCGTGGGCTGGCTCGGTCTCGACCCGCCGCTCGAGGAACCGCTCCCGGTGACGGTCCTCCAGTGCTCGCGGATGAGCCTGCTCCCGCTGCCGCCGCGCGTACCTCCGCAGCGCCGACACCGTCGTGATCTTCGCGCGCTCGACGAGGACAGCCTCGAGCGTCTGGCAGTCATCGGGCTCGAGGGTCGTCGTGGCATCCAGGATCGCGCCGACGTGGCGGTAGGTGATGTCGCCCTCCCCGAGAGCCTCGAGCGTCGCCGGGTGATGGTCGACCAGCACCTCTGCCTCGTGGACCAGACCGTCCATCGTGACCTCAGGGGTGCGGGTTGCGCACGCCATCTCGAGCGTGACGGACTTTCGGGCGTACGACCGCCCCGAGCGGATCGCGGCCGCGCGCTCGCGGTCCTCGGGGTCGACGGGCCCGAGCGCTGGGTCCAGCTCCCGCGCAGAGTCGACGGCCCAGGTGCGAGCAGCCTCGATGGCTCTGACGCGTCGGGCGTGGGCTGAGGCGATCGCACGGTCGGACGCGACGACCTCGTCGAGGAGCTCGTCCAGGATCTCTGAGCGCGCCCGCCACCACGGCATGCCGCTGGCGACGAGGTCCGCGACGCGGTTCGTCAGGTCGGCAGGAGAGTGGCTCGAACGCATGTTCGAATACTACCGTTCGGGGGTTTTGGGTGGCAAGGGGGAGTTGTGAGGCTGTGGATCGTCGCATGGCGGGCGCCTGACGTCGACCACCGGGCACAGGCGCGGGGGTGGCGCTGAGGCGTCCGCGCGGCGGCGCCCGCCCCGCGCACCGTTGCACCGCTCCGCGCCCTCGTATCGCCCACCCTTGCGCCCTGTCGCCACCCCGCGTAACGTACAACTTTATGGTTGTAGATCAGTGGGCCGACGAAGAGGTCGACCGCGTGTTCCAGGCGCTGGCCGATGCGACACGGCGCGACATCATGGCGCGCGTCGTGGAGCGCGGTCAGTCCGTGTCCGCGCTGGCTCAGGACTACGACATGAGCTTTGCCGCCGTGCAGAAGCACGTCGCGGTCCTCGAGCGCGCGACCCTCGTGACCAAGGAGCGACGCGGGAGGGAGCAGATCGTGCACGGGAACGTCGACGCCGTCCGGAGGGCTTCACACCTGCTCGGCGAGTACGAGAAGATCTGGCAGCTCCGAGCCCAGCAGATCGACGTACTGCTCGCGGAGGGATGAAGCACCAGCAGGGCGAGCGGCGCCGTCTGGCACCACGACAGCCCGCACGAGCCCACCCCGCCGCGACACCACCGCACCACGACAGCCCGCACCGCATGACAGCAGCACCGCACCATGACAGCCCGCACCGCATGACAGCTCCACCGCACTACGACAGCAGCAGAGAACCCCGGAGACCAGCGACCGAGAGCACCAAGGCCGAGAGCACCAGAGCCGAGAGCACCACGACGGAGAGAAGGACGACCATGCCTGTAGTGAGCAGTCACAAGGATCCTGAGAACCTCACCCTGACGATCGTGTCAGAGCACGCCGCCGACGTCGACCGTGTCTGGCAGATCTGGGAGGATCCGCGCCAGCTCGAGCAGTGGTGGGGTCCGCCCACCTGGCCCGCGACCTTCGAGGAGCACTCACTGGTCCCGGGCGGGCGCTCGCGCTACTACATGACCGGCCCCGAGGGGGAGAAGGCCGGCGGCTGGTGGACGATCCTCACGGTCGACCCGCCCCGGTCCTTCGAGTTCGAGGACGGGTTCGCCGACGAGGGCGAGGCGACCCCGACGACCGACACCACCCGCGCCGTCGTCACCCTCGAGCCGGTCGACAGCCGCACCCGGATGACCATCGTCACGACCTTCGCGAGCCTCGAGCACCTCGAGCTCCTCGCCCAGATGGGCATGGAAGAAGGCATGCGCGAGGCGATGGGCCAGATCGACGGGGTGCTCGCCGGCTGACGGAGGCACCCGACGCCGAGGGGCGACATCCCGCCGACCAGGCACGACATGCCTGGTGGCACGGGGTGTCGCCCCTGGTCGTCTGTCCGCTCCCTGGCCTCTGGGTCTCGGCAGGGTGGGATGACTACCGTCGGATCAGCCGGCGCAACAGCTGCGCCTGTCGTGAGACCGGCTGCGGCGTCAGCCCGCCGCGCGGTCCGTCACGTGGTGCCTCCCGATGGGCAGCATGAGCGGCTTCCCGGAGGTCGGGTCGACGATGACCTGGTTCTCGAGGCCGAACACCGCGCGGACGGTGTCCTCGGTGAGGACCTCCGACGGTGTGCCCGACGCGTGCACCCGCCCGTCGGCGAGCGCGATGAGGTGGTCCGAGTACCGGGCTGCGAGGTTGAGGTCGTGCAGCACCATGACGATCGTCGTGCCGCGCGCCCGGTTGAGGTCGGTGAGCAGGTCGAGGACCTCGACCTGGTGGCTGACGTCGAGGAAGGTCGTCGGCTCGTCGAGCAGCAGGAGGTCGGTGCGCTGCGCGAGCGCCATGGCGATCCACACGCGCTGGCGCTGCCCACCGGAGAGCTCGTCGACGGGACGGTCGGCCAGCGCCGCGGTCTCGGTGGCGTCGAGCGCCGCGGCGACGGCCTCGTCGTCGGCGGTGCTCCAGCGCGACAGCATGCCCTGGTGCGGGTGCCGTCCGCGGCCGACGAGGTCGGCGACGGTGATGCCCTCGGGGGCGATCGGTGACTGGGGGAGCAGCCCGAGGGTCCGGGCGAGCTGCTTGGCGGGGGTCTTGTGGACCTGCTTGCCGTCGAGGAGCACCTGCCCGCCGCGCGGTGACAGCAGGCGCGACATGGAGCGCAGGAGCGTCGACTTGCCGCAGGCGTTCGCGCCGACGATCGCGGTGACCTTGCCGGGCGGGACCACGAGGTCGAGCCCGTCGATGACCGTGCGGTCCCCGTACCCGAGGGTGAGGCCCTGTGCGACGAGGGTGTGGTCGGTGGTCACAGGGAGCTCCCGGAGCGGTTCGTGCGGACGATGAGGTAGACGAGGTACGGCGCCCCGAGGACACCGGTGACGACGCCGACGGGCAGGCGGGTCCCGAGCGCGTACTGGCCGACGAGGTCGCCGACGAGCACGAGGACCGCGCCGACCAGGGCGGCCGGCACGAGCAGCGAGCCGCTGGGGCCCACCAGCCGCGCCGCGATCGGTCCGGAGAGGAACGCGACGAAGGCGATCGGGCCGGCGGCCGCGGTCGCGAAGGCGATGAGACCGACGGCGGCGACGATGAGGATCAGGCGGGTGCGGTTCACCCTGACCCCGAGCGCCGAGGCCGTGTCGTCGCCGAGCTGCGTCACGGACAGGTTGCGCGACTGCGCGAGGAGCACCGGGGCGAGCACCACGAGTGCGGCGAGCACGGGCAGCGCCTGGGACCAGCTGACGCCGTTGAGGCTGCCGGTGAGCCACCGCTGCGCCGCCTGCAGGTCCCACTCGGCAGCGCGGGACAGGACGTACGCGGTCATGCTGTCGAGCATGGCGGCGACGCCGATGCCGATGAGGATCAGCCGTGTCCCGGCGACCCCGCCCTTGTAGGCCAGCAGGTAGACGAGGATCGCGACGACGAGCCCGGCGACGATCGCCACGACGGACACCGCGCGCGACCCGAGCGACAGGGTGACGATCGCGAAGGCCGCCGCGGCGCTGGCACCGGAGCTGATGCCGATGATGTCGGGGCTGGCCAGCGGGTTGCGCAGCATCGTCTGGAAGGTGACGCCGCCGAGCCCGAAGCAGAGGCCGGCCAGGATCGCGAGGGTCGCACGCGGCAGGCGCAGCCGCCCGACGGTGAAGCTGGCGCCGGCGACGTCCTCGCCGAGGATCACGCGCAGCACGTCGGAGGCCGGGTAGAAGGTCTTGCCGACCATGAGCGAGGTGACGAACAGGACGACGACGAGCACGGCCAGCACCGCGATCACGGTGCGGCGGCGGACGGCACGGCCGGACCGGGCGCGCGCGACGGACTGCGCCGTGGTGAGGACCGGGCGGTCAGACGCCGCCTCGAGGCTGACGGTGGTCACAGGGCACGCACCTTCTGGCGGCGGACGATGTAGATGAAGAAGGGCGCGCCGACCAGCGCGGTGACGATGCCGACGTCGACCTCGCTGGGCCGGGTGGCGATGCGCCCCAGGACGTCGGCTCCGGTGAGCAGCGCCGCGCCGGTGAGCGCGGAGAAGGGCAGCAGCCAGCGGTGGTCGACGCCGACGAGGAGACGGCAGGCGTGCGGGACGACGAGCCCCACGAAGCCGATGGGCCCGGTGACGGCGGTCGCGGCGCCACAGAGGATCACGGCGCTCAGGGCGGCGGTGCCGCGGGCGATCGCGACGCGCTCGCCGAGCCCGGCGGCCAGCTCGTCGCCGAGGGCGAGGGAGTTGAGGCTCCGCGCCGAGACGAGCGCCAGCACCAGCCCGACCACGAGGAAGGGGGCTACCTGCCGGATGCTCTCGTAGGAGCCACCGCCGACGCCGCCGATCTGCCAGGACCGCACACCGCCCGCGATGTCGTTGCGGCCGAGCACCACGGCGCTGACGAAGGACGCGAGGGCGGCCGAGGTGGCGGCGCCGGCCAGGGCGAGCTTGAGCGGCGTCGCACCTCCGCGGCCGAGGGAGCCGATCGTGTAGACGAACAGCGCGGTGACGGCGGCACCGGCGATGGCGAGCCAGATGTAGCTCGACGCGGCCGTGAGCCCGAAGTACGCGATGCCGGTGACGACGGCGAGCGAGGCGCCCATGTTCACCCCGAGGATCCCGGGGTCGGCGAGGGGGTTGCGGGTCACGCCCTGCATGAGCGCACCGGAGACGCCGAGAGCGGCGCCGGCGACGACGGCGAGGAGGGTCCGGGGGATGCGCTTGGCGACCGCCGCCTGGTCGAAGCCGTCGGTCGAGCCGCCGAGGGCCGCGAGGGCGTCGGTCCACCCCACGCCGCGCGAGCCGACCATCACCGAGGTGACGACGAGGACGAGCAGGACCGCCAGGACGACGAGGAGCCACAGGGCGCGGACGCGCCTCGGGCGCCGCACGGCTGCGGCGCCCGAGGTGGTCGGCCCGGCGACGGTGGTTGCCGGGCCCGAGGGTGCTGGTGTCACGCGGGGGTCACTTCGCGTTGTCGGCTGCTGCGCCGAGCAGCTCGAGGTAGTCGTCGAGGATCCAGGAGATGGACAGCGGCGTCGGGTTCGCGGCGGTGCCGAGCGGGCTGGTGCCGGGCAGGTTGACGATCGAGCCGTTGGCGACGGCGGGGACCTGCGAGAGCAGCGGGTCGGCCTCGAGGGCGGTCACGAGCTCGTCGCCGCCGTAGGTGACGATGAGGTCGACGTCGCTGAACGCGTCGGCCTGCTCGGCGCTCTGCGTGAGGGCGAACAGGTCGGTCGAGGCCGTCGCGGTCGCGATGCTCTCGGGGGTGGTGAGGCCGATGTCCTCGAAGAACATGGCGCGGGTGTCGTGCGAGGTGTAGAAGCTCACCTGGCTGAGGTCGGTGGTGTCCACGTGGGTGAGGAACATCGCGGAGGTGCCCTCGAGCTGCGGGTACGCGGCGGCCTTCTCGGTGATCTCGTCCTCGAGCTCGGTGACGAGGGCGTCGCCCTCGTCGGCCATGCCCATGGCCTCGGCGTTGAGGTGGATCATGTCGCGCCACGAGGTGCCCCAGGCGGTCTCGGGGAAGGCGACGACCGGCGCGATCTCGCTGAGGGTGTCGTAGTCCTCCTGCGTGAGGCCGGAGTACGCGGCGAGGATGACGTCGGGGTTCGTGTCGGCCACGGCCTCGAAGTCGATGCCGTCGGTCTCGTCGAAGAGGACGGGCGTCTCGGCGCCGAGCTCCTCGAGCTTCTCGTCGACCCAGGGGAGCAGGCCGTCGCCGTCGTCGTCGCCGAAGTTCGCGGCGGCCATGCCGACGGGCACGACGCCCAGGGCGAGGGGGACCTCGTGGTTGGCCCACTGGACCGTGGCGACGCGCTCGGGCTTCGACTCGATGGTCGTGGTGCCCAGGGCGTGCTCGATGACGATGGGCTCGAAGCCCGCCGCGCTGGTGGACTCCTCGGCCGGTGCGTCGGACGAGCACGCGGCGAGGCCGAGGGTGAGGAGCGCGGCGCTCGAGAGCGCGATCAGGCGGGGTGCGCGGGACGTGCTGGCGGCGCGGGTCATGGTGGCCTCTCGGTGGTGGTGCGGCGGTTCGCGGCGCGTCGCACAGGGTGCGGGCCGCGCGGGCCGTCGACGGTGCCCGTGGGTGGGCGAGGTGATCAAGGGTGGGAGCAGACCGGCGGGCCGTCGAACGGACCGCCTAAGGTTTGCCTAACCGAAGATAGTGCGCCCTTAGTGGGATGGCAATCGAGCAGTTCTGACGCCCAGATGAGCGGATCGGACACCTGGCGGGTGCGTCAGCGAGCGCGGAACCGCCCGGGGCTCACACCGGTGACCCGCCGGAACGCCGTGCCGAAGGCACTCGCAGAGCCATAGCCGACGAGCAGCGCGACGTCCTCGATCTCCTCGCCGCGCGCCAGCAGCGCGATCGCGTGCTGGGTCCGTGCCGTCGCGACCCACTGGCTGAAGCCGAGACCGGTCTCGGCGAGGAACGTGCGGGTCACGGTGCGCGTGCTCACCCCGAGCCGCGCGGCCCACGCCGCGAGCGTGGTCGGGTCTGCGGGGTCGGCCAGCACCGTCTCGACCACCGGGGCGAGCAGCTCTGACGTCGGCGACTGCAGCAGGAGCTCCGTCGGGGCCGGGACCAGCACGTCGAGGACCATCGCCTCGGTCGTGGCGCGCGACGCCTCGCCGAGGTCGGAGTCCAGACGGTCGAGGAGGAGCGTCAGCAGCGGCGTGAGGTCGACGGCGACCGGGGTCTCGGAGATCGACCGGACGGTCCGGGTGTTGAGCTGCGCGGCGCGCTGCCAGGTCCCGGCGGGCGTCCACCCGGAGTGCCGGACACCGGCGGGCACCCACAGCCCGATCGACGGGGTGACCGTCCAGGTCCGCGGCCCGACCGTCGCGGTCGACGCACCACGCTCGTTCCACAGCAGCTCGTGCGTGGGGTGCGAGTGCTCCTCCCACCACGTGTCGTGGGTGATGACCTCGGACGAACCCAAGATCACGAAGGGGACCTCGACCGAGCCGGCCTCGTAGGACGGCAGGGTGCGGCTGGTGCGGGAGGACGCCCTGCGCGGTCCGGAGCGGTGCGACGTGGTGGCGCCGGGCTGCGAGACGGTGGCCTGCTCGGTCATGGCAGCCAGGGTACGACGACCAGGTGCACCACCAGCGACGCGGATCGGCGTCCCGCCCCTCCACACCCCGCCCCGTCCCGCCCCGACGTGTGCCGCGGCTGGGCTGCTCGTCCTGTGCTCCGGCTACTCGTCCCGGGAGGAGAGCACGCAGAACTCGTTGCCCTCGGGGTCGGCGAGCACGTCCCAGGTGACCTCGGGGCCCTGGCCGACGTCGACCCGTGTCGCTCCGAGCGCCAGCAGCCGCGCGATCTCGGCGTCGCGGTCGTCGCTCGTGTGCGGCGCGAGGTCGATGTGCAGACGGTTCTTGGTGGTCTTGGTGTGCTCCACGGGCACGAACACCAGACCGGGCGGCACGCGCTCGAAGGGCAGGGTCTTCCCCAGCTCCTCGGCCCACGGTGGCACGAGCGCGACCTCCTCGTCCGAGGCGAAGACGGTGGTCCACCCCAGAGCCTCTTCCCACCAGGCGGCGAGAGCCCGGTGGTCGGTCGACTCGACGACTGTCGAGTACCAGCGCAGCGCCATGGTCGTGCCTCTCGTCGGAGCGGTGTGGGTCTTCGTGGGTCTGTGGTGGCCCGGGTCCACCGTGGCACGGTCGACCGACCGGCGCCACGGCTGTGGTGGCTGGCGCTGCACGGCTCCTCAGGCTCCGCTCCTCAGAACCGTGCCCCGTCCGGGATCCCGTGGCGTGACGACACCCCGGTGCGCTCCAGCTTGTTCCACCGGGACGGGCGGCGCCGCAGCTGCTGGACGATCGCGGTGACCATCACCGCGTTCATCACCGTGGAGTACACCGGCATCACGAGCAGCACGTAGAAGAACCGCAGGTCGCGCCACGACCCGTTGAGGGCCGCGGAGACGACCACCGAAAGCACCGGGAACAGCAGCAGCGCCCACGCGAGCGTGCTCGCCGGCGTGCCGTAGAGCGTCTGGGAGTCGTCGACCGCCAGGCCGAGGATGATCCCCAGCGCCACGAGCTGGAGCACCGGCGCCACGACCATCGTCAGGGCGTTGACGGCCAGGTACGGCCCCACCACCCCGTGCCGGACGCTGCCCACCAGGTCACGGTGCATCCACAGCGTCTGCAGGTACCCCCGCGCCCAGCGCACCCGCTGGCGCCACAGCGGCCCCACCCCGGCCGGGACCTCCGCGTAGACGATGGCCTCCGGCTGGAACGACACCCGGTACCCGGCGCGACGCACCCGCCACGTCAGCTCGAGGTCCTCGCCGAGCAGCCCCTCGGTGAAGCCGCCCACCTCGTCGAGCACCTCGCGGCGCACCGCACCGCAGTTCCCCGAGACGATGGTGAGGCAGTTGACCTGCGCCAGCGCCCGACGCACCATCGCCGTGACGTGCGTGAGCAGGGTGAGCAGCCGCGGCTGGAACCGGTCGAGGTTCACCGGGGCGTCGTTGCCGCACACGGCCCCCACCCGCGGGTCGTCGAAGCCGCGCAGCATCCCGCGGATCGTCCACCCCGAGAACACCCCGTCGGCGTCGACGAACATGAGGATGCTGCCGCGGCTCAGGGAGATCCCGTGGTTGAGCGCCGCCGCCTTCCCCGCGTTCGTCTGGTGGGCCACCACGACGCCCGGGCGACCGCGGTAGCTCTTCATCACCTCCCACGTGTCGTCGCGCGAGCCGTCGTCGACCAGCACCACCTCCTTGTTGAGGTAGCGGTCGGCCAGGATCGAGTCGACGCACCGGCGCAGCACCCGCCCCTCGTCGAAGGCCGGCACCACCACCGACACGAAGGGGTTCGACGGGACCCGCAACGGGTCCGCCGGGCGCCGCGCGTGCGCCACGAGAGCGAGCGGCAGGTACGCCGCCTCGACGAGGGACAGCAGCACGGCCGGCAGCACGAGCAGCTGCAGGGCCAGGGCCCACCCGCTCACCGGGTCGCCATCACTCGGTAGTGGTCCAGGATCCCGCCGCAGATCTCGGGCACGTACGCGCTGTGCGCACCCAGGCGGGCGTTGATCTCCAGCACCACCGCCGTCCCGTCCCGCAGCCGGCGCACGTCGACGTCCGCAGGGCCGGTCAGACCGATGGCCAGCACCGCGTCCGACGCCGCGGCCACCACGTCGGCCGGCTGGCCCGCGGCCAGCCGGCGCACGTGCGTGCCGTTGCCGACGTCCCCCTGCGCCAGAGCCGTCTTCTCGAGCACGGCGACCACGTCGACCGTGCCCCACCGGGACGACACCAGCAGGTCGACGGCGTACTCCGTGCCCGGCGCGAACTCCTGCACGATGCTGTCCGACGTCAGCCCCAGCCGGCCCACGTGCGGGTGGACCACCACCCCGCGCCCACCGCGCCCGTGGCGCGGCTTGGACACCAGCGGACCGTCGTACCCGGCGAGCGCACCGTGCGCCGCCGTCGTCCACGACGTCCCGAGCGTGCTGGCCGGGACGGGCACGCCCGCGTCGGCCAGCACCCGGTATGTGGACCACTTGTCGCTCGCGATCGACACGGCGCTCGCGGGTCCCACGACCACCGACCACTCGGGCGAGGTGTGGTGCAGCGCCGGGAGGGTGAGCTCCTCGGAGACCGTCGGGATGATGAGGTCGGCCGACCAGCAGCGGGCAGCCGCGAAGAGTGCGTCCGGGTACGTGGGGTCGAGCACCGGCGGGACGCGGAGCACCGTGAAGGGGCCCTCGCCCTCGGGGTGCATGTCCACCCCGAGGACCTGGTGCCCGCGCTCGACGAGCTGGCGGGCGACGCTCGCGCCCGCCGGCCCGCGGGCCCCGGTGACGACGACGCGCCTCACGGGAGCACCGTCGTCATCGAGGCGAGCACCCGGACGGGCTCGTAGCCCTCGGCGTGACGGACCTTGGCCTGCCCGCCCCGGTAGGACGCGGTCGCGCGGATCCGCTCACCGGTCATGTACGGCTTGTCGCTCTGGTCGCGGTGCGTGGCGATGGCCAGGACCTTGACGTCCACGTACCCGCCGACGTCCACGAAGACCGTCGGGCGGAACCGGGTGGTCGCCGACGGGCTCTCGTAGCACAGCAGCGTGGTGTGGAACCGTGCTGCGCGCAGCGTCGCCAGGTGCACGGCCTTGTGGTCCTGGTGAGAGTCGTTCGACGAGTGGGTGAGGATGATGTCGGGCTGGAGCCTCGACACGTGCTCCTCGATGGCGACGACCATGTCGCTGCTCGAGTCGGCGAGCCGGGTGTCGGGGAAGTTGAGGACGGTCACGGACTGCGCGCCGAGGAAGTTCCCGGCCGAGCGTGCCTCGGCAGGCCGGACGCCGGTGCCGCCGCGCTCGCCGTTGGACATGACGAGCCCGTGGACCTCGTAGCCGGCGTCGATCCACCGGGCGAGGGTCGCCCCGCAGCCCAGCTCCAGGTCGTCGGGGTGCGCTCCGACGGCGAGCACGCGCCGGGGTCGAGGCGCTTCCTCGTCGTCGGGCGGGGCGATCATCGTGCCGCGCACGACCACGAGGAGCAGGATGATGCTGGCCCAGCCGAGCACCTGGATGGCCACCGATGCCGGGCCGGTGAGCGTCGAGTGGTGCCAGACGGTGCAGATGGTCGCGGCGGGCACGAGCAGCAGGGCAGACACGAAGGCCGTCCGGCGGACGACGTCGGGGTGGGTGGTGTGCCGTCGGAGCCACCGTGCGCTGAGCAGCGCTCCGGAGGCCGCGCCGAGCAGGGCGAAGCAGAGGAGGGTATGGGCGAAGAGCACCATCGTCGGTGTCCTTTCGGGGTTGCCGCGCGCGTCTGAGGGCGCGACAAGGCTGAAGAGGTGGGGTGGACGGCCACGGCACGACGGGGGAGGGGGCACGTGGTCCGGCCAGAGAGGTCACCGAGGTGACCCGCGTGTGTTCGTCAGCTGGTGGGTGAGACAGGGCTGGTGGGTGAGACAGGGCGTTCGCTGCGTGGCCGGGGAGGGTCGCGCCTGTGCTCCGGGGAGGGAGGTTCACGCCGTGGGGGACGAGGGCGTGGGCTCGTGCGGCTGGGGCCTAGGTGCGGCCGTCGTCGCTGAAGGGGTCGGAGCCCTGTGCCGCGAGCACGAACCATGCGGTCGTGCCCGTGTGCAGGGCGTCGTAGATGGTGCTGTCGCCGCCGGCCGTGCCGTCCTGGGACGCGGCGGGGACTCCCCGCGGTGCGACGCCCGAGGAGGACTGGCCGTCGGTGAGGGACGGGGCGGACGAGGACGTCTGCGGTGCGCGCTGCGCGTCGCGGAGGGTGTCGAGGAGCTCGTCGGCGAGCGCTGCGTCGCGCTCGAGGCCCCGGACCCGCAGGGCGCAGGCGAGGTGGGCGGTGCCCTCGTACCAGACGGTCTCGGTCGGGTCGGCGCCGTCGCCGACCTTCGCGCCCCGGGCGTCGTCGCCGCCGACGAGGAGGTTCTCGCTGGCCCAGTCGAGGGCGCGGGAGGTGGCGTCGCCGGGCAGGACGAGCGACGCCCAGGACTGCACGTCCTCGGGGACGTAGTCGTCGGTGTTGGTGGTCTCGCCGTCGGTGCCGGTCCCCACCCAGTAGTGCCCGGTCGCAGGGTCCTGGAGGGAGGTGACGACCGCCAGCGCCGACTGCGCGCGCTCGGACCACACCGGGTCTCCGGTCGCGGAGGCGAGCATGAGGAAGAACGCGGCGACGTCGATGTTGTGCTCGGTCGACTTCCACAGGATCGGTGTGCCGTCGGCGGCGAGGCCGCCGGTGTACCCGCCGGTGCCGCGGTCGTCTGCGGTGACGTCGTGGATCCAGGTGCCCAGCCGGACGGCGGCGTCGAGCACAGCGGTATCGGGCGTCGCGGCGTCGGCCGTGCTGTCGTCGGCGGCTGCGTAGACCTGCAGCTGCGCGAGGCCGGCCCACGCCATGTTCCCGGTGCTGCTGGCGTCGGTGAGCGCCTGCGAGCTGTCGGCCGGTGCGGTGCACGGGTAGGCGTTGCGCAGGCGGCCGTCGCCGTCGGGGTCGGAGCCCTGCAGGGAGACGAGCGACGCGGCGAGGGTGCGCGCGCGGCCGAGGTCCTCGTCGGTGCCGCGGGCCGTGTACGCGATCGTGGTGACGGCGACGTCGTACACGTAGGACGCCTCGGGGGCGTCGGCTGCGGGGACGCCGCTGAGGTAGCTCGGCGGCAGCCGCAGCTGGTCACCGCGTCCGCAGGTGTCCATCGCGAGGTCGAGGAACGCGTAGGCGTCGGAGACCGACGCGTCCGGCGTGCTGCACGACGAGGCCGAGGTCGCCAGGACCGCTGTGGTGACGGCGGCGACCCACTGGCCCGCGGTGCGGTAGGAGGGGGTGCGCGACGACCGCTGTGCGCTCACGCTCGTCAGGGTCGCCATACGGGTCACAGTAGCCACCGGGTGTGATCTGCGCCACAAAAAGTCACGCGGCGACCGGGTGAGAATCACGCGGTGTCGTCGCTCACCTGACCGGCCTCCACGACCCACCTGCGGTCGACGCGCACGGCGTCGAGCATGCGGCGGTCGTGGGTGACGAGCAGGAGCGTGCCGGTGTAGGAGTCGAGGGCCTCCTCGAGCTGCTCGATGGCGGGCAGGTCGAGGTGGTTGGTCGGCTCGTCGAGCACGAGCAGGTTCACGCCGCGGGCCTGCAGGAGCGCGAGCGCGGCACGGGTGCGCTCGCCGGGCGACAGCGACGCGACGGGGCGCGCCACGTGGTCGCCCCGCAGGCCGAACTTGGCGAGCAGGGTCCGTACCTCCGCCTCCGGCCAGTCGGGCACGAGGCGGGAGAAGGACAGGGCGAGCGGGTCGTCGTCGCCCAGCTGGGAGCGGGCCTGGTCGACCTCGCCGACCGCCACGCTCGTCCCGAGGGTCGACGAGCCCTCGTCGACCGGGATGCGGCCGAGCAGCACGCCGAGCAGCGTCGACTTGCCGGCGCCGTTCGCCCCGGTGATCGCGATGCGCTCGCCCGACTCGACGGACAGCCTCACGGGGCCGAGGGTGAACGCGGTGCCCGCGGTCTGGGCATCGCTCGAGCCGAGCCGCACCACGGCGCCGTCGAGGGTCGCGACGACGCGCGAGCCGCGGGGTGCTGCGGCGATCTCGTAGCGCAGCTCCCACTCCTTGCGCGGCTCGACGACCTCCTCGAGACGCTCGATCATGCGGTCCGTCTGTCGCGCCTTGGAGGCCTGCTTCTCCGAGCCCTCGCGGTGCTGGGCGCGGATGAACTTGTCCGGGTCGGACTTCTTGGCGGCGTTGCGCACGCCCTTGGCCATCCACCCCCGCTGCATGCGGGCCCGCGCCTCGAGGCCGGACCGCTTGTCGGCGTACTCGTCGTACTCCTCGCGCGCGTGCCGTCGCGCGACCGCACGCTCCTCGAGGTACGCCTCGTAGCCACCCGAGTAGACCGCGACCTGCTGCTGGGCGAGGTCGAGCTCGACGACGCGGGTGACGCACCGGGCCAGGAACTCGCGGTCGTGGCTGACCACCACGACCGCCGAGCGCTGCGACCCCACGAACTCCTCGAGACGGGCCAGCCCGTCGAGGTCCAGGTCGTTGGTCGGCTCGTCGAGCAGCAGCACGTCGAAGCGCGACAGCAGCAGCGCCGCCAGGCCCACCCGTGCCGCCTGCCCACCGGACAGCCCGGTCATCAGGTGCTCGGGGTCCACCTCGAGCCCGAGGTCTGCCAGCACGGCACCCAGGCGCTCGTCGAGGTCGGCCGCCCCGATCGCCATCCACCGGTCGAAGGCGACGGCGTAGGCGTCGTCGGCCCCGGGCTCGCCGGCACCGAGGGCCTCGGTGGTGCGCTCGAAGGCCTCCTGCGCCGCGGCGACACCGGTGCGGCGAGCCAGGTGGGCGCGCACCGTCTCACCCTCGACCCGCTCGACCTCCTGCGGCAGCCACCCCACGATCGCGTCGGCAGGGGACAGGGACACCGACCCGGCCTTGGGGTGGTCCGCACCGGCCAGCAGCCGCAGCAGCGTCGACTTGCCGGCACCGTTGGCGCCGACCAGCCCCACCACGTCCCCGGGGCTGACCACGAGGTCGAGCCCGGAGAACAGCGTGCGGTCGGCGTGCGCTGCGGCGAGGCCGCGGGCGACGAGGGTGGCAGTCATGGGGTGAATCTTCTCATCGCGCGAGCGACGCCAGCTCCGCGGCACGGGGAGCCGTGCACGCAGGCATCCTCCGACGAGAGCCCGCCGGGAGCTACGCGGTCGACGCCCCGCCGGTCTCGAGGTGGTCGCCCCGCACCGCGGCGGTCCCCAGCGCACGACGAGGCGTCCGCACCCCGGGCTCGCCGTAGCCGAGCTGCAGGAGCACCTGCGGGGCGCCGACGAGGCCGAGCGAGCGGACGACCTCGTGGCGCGTCGTCGGGTTCTCCAGGACCGTGGTCGCGAAGGACGCGGTGAGTCCGGCGACCGTCGCCTCCAGCAGCAGCCTGCTCAGCGCCCGCCCGGCCCTCAGCCAGTCGTCGGGGGAGTCCCCGGGAGTGGTCAGGAGGGCCAGCACGGCCCCGTGCTCGGTGGCGTCTCCGGGTCCCGCTCGGTCGCTGAGGCGGCGCGACCCGGGACCCGGAGCAGCACCGGGGTGGCCCGCCCACGGTTCCTCGACCGGCACACCGTCACCAGCACCGTCGGCAGCAGCAGCTCGCCCCGTCCACGCCTCCTCCTCGGCACGGCCGACCAGGTCCTCGGTGGCCAGCGCCTCCGCTCGAGCCACCTGACGCAGCACCACCCCGCGAGCAGCGCTCCCCGGTGGCAGCACGACCAGGTGCGCCTGCGCGTCCGCGACCATCCGGACCAGCCGTGCCACCAGAGCGTCGTCGACCACGAGATCGTCCAGCGCGATCCGGGTCGTCCGCCGGTGCACCGTCGCGACCGACAGCTCCAGCTCGGCGACCGACGGAAGGTCGCCAGGAGACAGCGACACCCGCGCCAGCCGCAGGTCCCCGTCACCGGCGGTCACCGTCACCTCGGCGTCGAGACCCTCGCGCCGTGCCGCCACGACCAGATGGTCCACCAGCGCACCGCAGCTGATCGTCGCCTCGCGGGACAGCGGGTCGCCGTGCCGCAGCGACCGCGCCGGGTCCACCCTGACGTCCACCATTCCGCGGCCCCGCGACAGCCCCACCTCCACCGTCCACGGCTGCGTGTTGTGCACGCTCGGCGCGCGCGTCGCAGCCCGCACCACCCGCTCGAGCACCTCGGTCGTGAGCATCGTCGCTCTCCTCTGGTCGATCCCCCTGACTCCCGAGCCTGGCACCACCCGCCCCACCCGCGACAGTGCCGAAGGTCCTACGACGCCCCCGCACCGACCCCAGCGGGAGACAATGCTCCTGTGCCCGCCGACCCGATCGCCCGACTCCTCGCCGACCCACCCGACCTCCCCGTCCGCAGCGCCCTCCCGGCGCTCGCCGACGCCGTCCGCGACCGCGGGGTCGTCGTGGTCCAGGCACCACCCGGGACCGGCAAGACCACGCTCGTGCCACCGGCGCTCGCGGACCTGCTCGGCGCAGGCCGCGTGGTCGTCACGCAGCCCCGGCGGGTCGCCGCACGCGCAGCAGCCCGCCGCCTCGCGCAGCTCCTCGGCGAGCCGCTCGGCCAGACCGTCGGCTACTCGGTCCGGGGAGAGTCGACCACCAGCGCGAGCACCCGGGTGGAGGTGGTCACCACCGGTGTGCTGCTGCGCCGCCTGCAGCGCGACCCGGGCCTCGACGGCGTCACCGCCGTGGTGCTCGACGAGTGCCACGAGCGCCAGCTCGACGCCGACCTCGCCCTCGCGCTCCTCGTCGACGTGCGCGCCAACCTCCGCGACGACCTCGTGCTCGTCGCCATGTCCGCGACCGTCGAGGCAGAGCGCACCGCGGCTGTCGTCGGCGGCGACGGGCCTGCCGCCCCGGTCGTCACGGTGCCGGGCGCGCTGCACCCCGTGACGCAGGTCTGGGCTCCGCCGCCAGCCCGCGTCACCGCCCTCGACGAGCGGGGTGTCACGCCCGCGTTCCTCGACCACGTGGTCGCCACCACCCGGCGCGCCCTCGACGAGCGGCCGGGGGACGTGCTCGTGTTCGTGCCAGGGGCACGCGAGGTCGACGTCGTCGCCCGAGGCCTTGCCGGGGTCGAGGCCGACGTGCGGCCGCTGCACGGCCGGCTCCCCGCCGCGCAGCAGGACCTCGCCCTGAGCGCGGGGCCTCGTCGGCGCGTGGTGGTCTCGACCGTGGTGGCCGAGTCGTCGCTCACCGTCCCCGGGGTCCGCACGGTCGTGGACGCGGGCCTGTCCCGCGAGCCGCGGGTCGACCACCGCCGGGGGCTGTCCGGGCTGGTGACCGTCCGGGGCAGCCGGGCCTCGGCCGAGCAGCGTGCGGGGCGTGCCGGACGTGAAGGGCCGGGAGCGGTGTACCGCTGCTGGAGCGAGGCCGACCACGTCCGGCTCGTCGCGCACCCGGTCCCGGAGATCCTCACCGCCGACCTCACGTCCTTCGCGCTCGAGCTCTCCTGCTGGGGCTCGCCCGACGGCACGGCGCTCGCGCTCATGGACGCCCCGCCCGCCGCGGCGAGCGCCGTGGCCCGCCAGACGCTCGTCAGCCTCGGCGCGGTCGAGGCCGACGGGACCGTCACGGCCCGAGGACGGCAGATCGCCGGGGTCCCGGTCGACCCGCGCCTGGCCCGCGCCCTCCTCGACGGAGCCGACGCCGTCGGCCCGCGCGCCGCGGCCGAGGTGGTCGCGTTGCTCTCCGAGGACGTCCGCGCCCCGGGCGGCGACCTCGTCGCGGCCGTCCGCGGGCTGCGCGCCGGGACCCTCCCGGCGCCGACGTGGAAGAGCCAGGTGACCCGTCTCGAGGCGCTCGCACGGCGCAGCGGACCAGCGCGGGGGCTTGCCACCCGCGGCAGCGCCGGAGGCCGGCGGGCCGGGCTCAGCCTCGACCTGACGGTCGGGCTCGTCGTCGCCCTCGCGCACCCGGACCGGGTCGCCCGACGGCGCCCCAAGGGCTCGACCTACCTCATGGTGTCCGGCACCGGAGCCGCGCTCGCCCCGGGCTCTTCGCTCACCGGCTACGACTGGGTCGCGGTGGCCGACGCCGACCGTGGAGCAGGGCGCCGCGACGCGACGGTCCGCTCGGCCGCCCCGCTCGACGAGGACCTCGCCCTCGACGCCGCGTCCTCCGCACTGCACGACGACGCCACGGTCACCTGGACCGATGGCCGCGTCGTCGCGCGCCGCACCACGTCGCTCGGCGCCATCGAGCTGACCTCCGACCGGCTCACCGACCCGCCCCGCGACCAGGTGGTCGCCGCCGTCCGCGACGGGCTGGCCCGCGACGGCCTCGACGCGCTGCCCTGGCGCGAGTCCGCCGTCGCGCTGCGCGCCCGGCTGGACTTCCTGCACCGAGCCCTCGGCGAACCCTGGCCCGACGTGAGCGACCAGGCGCTGCTCGACGGCCTCGACCGGTGGCTGGGCCCCGACCTCGACCGGGTGCGCCGCGCCGACGACCTCCGGCGGCTCGACGTCACCTCGGCGCTGCGACGGCTCCTGCCCTGGCCCGAGGCCGGACGGCTCGACGAGCTCGCGCCCGAGCGCGTCACCGCACCGTCCGGCACAGGCGTCCGGGTCGACTACTCCGGCGACCAGCCCGTCGCCGCGCTCAAGGTGCAGGAGGCCTTCGGGTGGAAGGAGGCACCCCGGCTCGCCGGCGGCAGGGTGCCCCTGCTGCTCCACCTGCTTTCACCGGCCCGACGCCCCGCCGCGGTCACCGCCGACCTCGCGTCCTTCTGGTCCACCGGGTACCCGCAGGTCAGGGCAGAGCTCCGGCGCCGCTACCCCAAGCACGCCTGGCCCGAGGACCCCTTCGCGGCGCGCTGAGCGGCGCCGAGCGTCAGCCCTCGGCCTCCTCCGCGGTCGTGGAGAGCTCCGGTCCGAGGCCCTCGCCCGAGAGCCGCGGTGCGGGCGCGACCCACGCACGCACGGGCTGGAGCACCGTCGCGTAGAAGGTCTCCGTCGTGCTGATCACCGACGGGATGAAGGCACCCTTGACGCCGGAACGCTTCGTGCCGAGCGGCGCGACCGAGGTGAGCTCGAAGGAGACGACGTCACCGGACCGCTCGGAGACCAGCCCGGCGGCCGACTCACGGACGTCGCCCAGACGCTCGCACGTGTCGGAGGCAGCACCCGAGTAGTGGACGTCGACGAGCGTGTCGTCCGGGGCGTCCTTGAGCTGGCGGAGGATCCATGAGATGCGGCGCTGCGGGCCGCCCTCGCGCGGCGCCGGGACGGACGCGCTGATCCGGACCCGGCTGGTGCGCAGGTCCGCGACGACCAGCAGGGGGCCGGCCGCACCGGGGACGCGCAGGGTGGCTTGGAGCGTGCCGTCGGCGGCGAGCTGCTCGACCGCCGCCTGCGTCCTCGCAGCCGGGTCTGTCGCCAGGCGGCGTGGGAGGACGTGAGTCACGGGCACCCCGAGCTCGGCCGTGAGCCGGAGGCAGAGCTGGCGGACCAGCCGCGTCCACGAGTCGGCGACCGTCGGGACCTTGCGGTCACCGGCGCGCAGCGTCCCCGCGGCGACGGCCTCGCGCACGGTCACCCACCCGGCACCCATGTCGTCGAAGCCGGTGGCCCCCGAGCGCGGGTGCTCGAGGTAGCGGATGAGCTCGTGCAGCACCCAGGCCTGCATCGAGTCGGCGACACCACGGTGGGTCAGCACCATGCGTGCCTCGTGGAGGACCTCCGCCCACGAGAGGTGGAAGAGCGCCACCCCGCGCAGCTTGCGCTGGTCCACCGTGACAGGGTGCTCGCCGGTGCCGGGCGCGATCTCGTTCGAGATGGTCACCACGGCGTCGTAGCCGTTCTCGCGCGCGGCGTCGAGGTAGCTCTCGACCTGCTCCTTGCGCAGCTGCCCCGTGCCGGTCTTGACCTCGACCAGCGCCGTCCAGACCTTCCCGCCGCGGGCGACCCGGATCATCCCGTCGGGGACGACACGTCGCTCGCCGAGCACGAACGGCACCTCGAGGAAGGTCTCGACGGCACCCGCCGGTGCGCCGAGGTGCGCGCTGACCGCGCGGGCGAAGGGCCGGACGCCCATCATCGTGGCGAGCAGTGCCGAGGTGGCCCGCTTCTCCTGCTCCTCGCCTGCGCCCACTCCGTAGATGGAGAAGAGGCGGGCGGGGACCCAGGTGTCTTCGCCCGCGAGTCGGGGGACCGGTGCCGCGACCACGGGCTTCTGCTTCTTGGTGCGCACCCCTGCGGCGCGACGGGGCACGGCACCCGACGAGAGGTCGGCCGTCCGGTCGGGTGCGGGTGCCTGACCCGGGGTGAGCGGGTCGACCGGGGGTTCCGGCACGAGCGTGTCGACCGACTCCGGGACCGGACGCTCGACGACCTCGACGAGGTCCTCCTCTGTCGCCCCGAGGTCCGACTCGACGACCACCGACGAGGTCGGGTCCTGCGCCACGGCACCCGCAGCGTCAGCCGCGTCGGATGCTGGGTCGTCGGCGACGCTCACCCCGAAGTCGGTGGCCAGCCCCGCGAGCCCGTCGTCCCAGCCCTGGCCGACCGCGCGGACCTTCCACCCGCCGTCACGCCGGTAGACCTCACCGAAGACGAAGGCGGTCTCCGACGTGGCCTCGGTGATGTCGAAGCCGACGAGCGGCGTCCCCGCCTCGTCGACGACCGTGAACCTCAGCGCGCCGAGGTCGCCGAAGGTCGCGTCGGAGACGCTCGCGGTGACCGCGACGCAGTGCACCGACGGGTGGATCTCCTCGAGGTCCAGGGAGAGCCGCTCCTCGGCACCCGAGTCACCGGCAGCGCGGCCGAGGTGCTGGACCGAGCCGTCGGCGGCGACCGGCTGGTTGTAGAAGACGAAGTCCTCGTCGCTGCGCACCTTCCCGGCGTCGGAGAGCAGCAGCGCCGAGGCGTCGACGTCGACGCTGTCGTCCGCCCACGCGACCACCACGCGGATCCTGCTCACGGTCGGGCTGAGAGGCGCGTTCGCGCCCCGGGACAGGACCTGAAGTGTCATGGGCCACATCCTGCCCGGGCCCGGTGCCAGCGTCTACGGAGGTCAGCGGTGGAGATCCCGGGGGAGCGGGTGAGAAAGAGCTGCGGCGACGCTGTCGTGGTTCGTCCTCAGCACGTCCCGATCGTGCCGGTCGGCGTCCGTCACCCGCCGAGCTGGCCGAGCCAGAGGCCTGCTCCCGCGGCGGCGACGGTCGCGACGAGCATGCCGAGGCTGGCGACCAGGGACGCGGCGTAGCGGCCGGCCTGGAGCAGGCGGACGGTCTCGACGCTCGCCGTGCTGAACGTCGTGTAGCCGCCCAGCAGGCCCGTGCCGACGACGAGGACCACCTGGTCGGAGGCCAGGTGCCCGAGCCCGAGGCCGGTGAGCACACCGAGGAGCAGCGACCCGGTGACGTTGACGACCATCGTGCCGAGCGGGTAGTCGCCGCGGGTCCGGGCACGGACGATGCCGTCCACCACGAACCGGGCGGCGGCGCCGGCGCCTCCGGCGAGGGCCACGAGGACGAAGAGCAGCGGGGTCACGGAGGTCATGAGTCCGCACCCGGGCCTGCGGCTGCACCCTGACCGCGTCCGCGCCTGCGTCGTCGGGCGGCGAGGGCGATGCCCGTCCAGGTGGCGAGCGCGCCGAGCAGGACCGTGGCGAGGGAGTAGACGGCCGCTCCGCCGTGGTCGCCGTCGGCGAGCAGGCGGGCCGTCTCGACGGCGAGCGTGCTGTACGTGGTGTAGCCGCCCAGCACACCGGTCCCGAGCAGCAGGCGCAGGCGACGACGGCGGTCGTCCTCGGGGCCCTGACGGAGCAGCGCCTCGAGGAGCACACCGAGGGCGAGCGCACCGGACAGGTTGATGCAGAAGATCACGGTGTCGAACCAGCCCGTCGACGGGACGGCGAGCACGAGGGCCTCGCGGGCCGCGGCGCCGACCGTCCCTCCGGCCGCGACCAGGCCGACGCTCGACCAGCGCAGGTGCACCGGACGTGACCCCCGCGCCTGCGGGCCGGCTGCTGGCGTGTCGAGGTCCGGGTCGAGCGGGCGGTCGTCGGTCACGTCGCCCCCCTCTGCTGTCCGGGTCTGGTCGTCCGGGTCTGCCGGCGCGGTGCGCGCGCGGCCGCCCGAGTGTAGCGCCGGGCCCGACGACGTGCCGAGGCGTCCGCACCTCTGGCGGGTCTCCGGGGCGCTCAGGCGCGTCGACCTGCGCTGCCGCGCGCAGATGTCGCGAGTGAGGTGATGCTCACGTCTTCTCCGCATGCCCTCCGGCCCCTGAGCCCCTAGGGTTCACTCCCATGGAAGGTAAGAGCAGCAACGGAATCCACCGGGCGGTGTTCTGGCCGGCGGCCATCATCGTCCTCGTCTTCGCCACCCTGGCCATCGTCGCCCCCGAGGCGTCCGAGCGGGTCTTCGCCTCCGTGCAGAGCACGATCGTCGCGAACTTCAACTGGTACTACGTGCTCCTCGCCGCGGGCTTCGTGGTCTTCTGCCTCTGGATGGGCTTCAGCCGCTTCGGCGACATCAAGCTCGGGCGCGACGACGACGAGCCGGAGTTCTCGCTCCTGTCGTGGTTCTCGCTGCTGTTCGCCGCAGGCATGGGCATCGGCCTCGTGTTCTACGGCGTCAGCGAGCCCCTGAGCCACTTCGTCACCCCGCGCCCCGGCGTCGAGGGGACACCGGCGCAGCTCGCCCAGCAGGCCATGTCGCAGACGTTCCTGCACTGGGGCGTGCACGCCTGGTCCATCTACGTGGTGATCGGCCTGGCTCTCGCCTACGCGATCCACCGCCGCCGTCGCCCCATCTCCATCCGCTGGACCCTCGAGCCGCTGCTCGGCCGCCGCGTGAAGGGCCGCTGGGGCGACGCGATCGACGTCGTCGCCCTCGTCGGGACCCTCTTCGGTGTCGCGACCTCCCTCGGGCTCGGTGTGCTGCAGATCGGTGCCGGCCTCGACAGCGCCGGCATCGTCGAGCCCACCGACACCATCAGCGTCATCCTCATCCTCGTCATCACCTGCTTCGTGCTGTTCTCCGTCCTCTCCGGCGTCGCCAAGGGCATGAAGTGGCTGTCCAACGCCAACCTCATCCTCGCGGCCGTGATCCTCACGATCGTGCTCGCCGTCGGCCCCACGCAGTTCCTGCTGCGCGAGTTCGTCCAGTCCATCGGCAACTACCTCCAGGGCTTCATCGGCGCCGCGCTCAACGTCTCGGCGTTCTCCGGTGCTGAGGGCGAGGCCTGGCAGGCCAGCTGGACCACCTTCTACTGGGGCTGGTGGATCTCGTGGGCGCCGTTCGTCGGCGTGTTCATCGCGCGCATCTCCCGCGGCCGCACGGTCCGCCAGTTCGTCACCGGCGTCATCCTCGTGCCGACCACCATCACGGCGCTCTGGTTCGCCGTGCTCGGCGGGACGGCCCTCAAGATGGAGCTCGACAACCCGGGCACCCTCACCGAGGGCGGCGAGGTCAACATCGAGGGCGCGCTGTTCTCGCTGCTCGACCAGCTGCCCGGCGGCTCCGTCCTGACCATCGGCGCGATCATCCTCATCGCGATCTTCTTCGTCACGTCGGCCGACTCCGGTTCGCTCGTCATGGGCATGCTCGCCTCGGGTGGTGCGACCGAGCCCAAGGCGTGGGTCCGTGTGTTCTTCGCCTGCGCCACCTCGCTGCTCGCCATCGCGCTGCTGCTCTCGGGTGGGCTCGAGGCGCTCAAGACGGCGGCGATCATCATCGCGCTGCCGTTCTCGGTGATCATGATCGGCATCTGCTGGTCGACGTACATCGCGTTCTCCCGCGAGGACCGTGCCTACGCCAAGGCGCGACGGGCGGCGTTCCTCAGCCACATCGGTGACTACTACGGCCTCGAGGTCGACGCACCGCTCGAGCGCCCTGCTGTGTCGCCGTTCGCGAACATCCTCGCGAAGGTCCGCGCCACCACGCACCGCGGGCAGGACGCACAGGCGAAGGCCCGTGCCGCCGGGGCCGCGGTCGACGGTGCCGGCCCGGCCGGTCGCGCCGAGGAGGTCCGCACGACACCGGTGGCGGACATCGCCATCGAGCCCGACCCGGGCGCACCGGCTCCCGAGGACGTCATCGGCAGCGACGAGCGTCGGACCGACTGACACCTGCCCGACACCCGGGAGACCACGACGGTCTCGCCCGGACCGCACCAGACAGCACGCCCTGCGCCCTCCCCGGACGCGGGGCGTGCTGTCGTCTGGGGGCGGACGCTCAGGGCGCCTCGGCAGCCTGCGAGGAGTCGTCTCCCGCAGGCTCGCCGATCACGGAGAGGATGTTGCCGGCCGGGTCGGTGAACCACGCGATGTCCGGGCCCCACCCGCGCATGATGCCGCGGTCGTCGACGCCCTCGTAGCGGACGAACGTCACCCCTCGCCTGACGAGCTCGTCGACCGCGGCCTCGATGTCGTCGACCGGGAAGTTGAGCACCGTGAACGACGCGGGAGTGTGCTCGTCCTTCGGGTAGACCAGGACCGAGGCACCGTCGCCGAGACGCAGGTGCAGCATGCCGTGCTCCTCGTCGACCTGCAGGCCCAGGACGTCGGCGTAGAAGGCGCGGGTGGCGGGGACGTCGTCCGTGGCGAAGCCGCTGAACGCGCGAGCGCTGTCGATCATGAGGTCCTCCGTCGTCGTCGACCGGTCCGTCCCGTCGACACTAGACCCGCGCACCCCGAGGCACCAGAGGTCAGGCACTCAGGACATCCGGGCCGGCAGCCGAGCCGGCAGCCAGGCACGACACCCGACCGGCGACGAGGGCGTACGGACCCTAGGGTGGGCGCATGCTCGCCACGCTCCGCTCGCTCCTGCTGTCCAGCCACCCCGGACCGACCGCCACGGTCACCGTCCTCGCCGTCGTCCTCGGGGCAGGCAGCGGGCTCGGGCCCGGACGCGTCGTGCTGCTCGGCGTGGCCTTCCTCCTCGGGCAGCTCTCGATCGGGTTCTCCAACGACTGGGTCGACGCCGCGCGCGACCGGGCCGTCGAGCGTCGCGACAAGCCGGTCGCCCGTGGTGACGTCTCGGTCACCACGGTCCGCACCGCCGCGTGGGTCACCGCGGCGCTCACGGTCCCGGCGTCCTTCGGGCTGGGCTGGCAGGCCGCGGTCGCGCACCTGGTGCTGGTGGCCTCCGGCTGGGCCTACAACCTCGGGCTCAAGCGCACCGCGTGGTCCGTGGCACCCTTCGTCCTGAGCTTCGGGCTGCTCCCTGCCGTGGTCACCCTCGCCGCCCAGCCCCCGGCCGTCGCCGCACCGTGGGCGCTGGCCGTCGGTGGCGTCTTCGGTGTCGCCATCCACTTCACCAACGTGCTCCCAGACCTCGAGGACGACGCCACGACGGGCGTCGACGGGCTGCCGCACCGGCTGGGGCGTGTGGTCTCCGGCGTGGTGGCCTTCGTCGCGCTGGCCGTCGCCGCGCTGCTCGTGGTCCTCGGACCGGTGCTCGCCGGGACGAGCGACGCCCCCGGGCCGCTGGCCCTCGTCGCGCTCGGCGTCTGCCTGGCCGTCGCGACCGCCGGGGTCGTCCTCGTGGTGACGCGGCCGCCGGGGCGGCTGCTGTTCCAGCTCATCATCGTCGCGTCGCTCGTCGTCGCCGCGCAGCTCGCGCTGTCCGGGACGGTGCTCACGGCGTGATCGCGGTCGCGCTGGCGGTGCGGTGGACCGGGTGACCGGCTGCGGCAGATCCCTCAGCGCAGGTGGCGCATGGCGTAGACCGAGGCGAGTCCGCGTCGGGCGGGTGTCCGCAGCGCGGCCGTGAGCAGGGCGTCGCGCAACGCGGCGGTGGTGCCCTGCACGGGGCGGCCGAGGGCCATGTTGGCCTCGGCCTGGCGTGCGGCCCAGCGCGCCCTGCGGCGGCGTGTCGCGTCGTACCGCTCGAGGGCCTCGGCTGGGAGCGTCCCCGAGCGGGCGCCCTCGACGAGCAGGGGCGCCAGTCGTGCCGCGTCCAGCCAGCCGAGGTTCATGCCCTGCCCGCCGATGGGGCTGATCTCGTGCGCGGCGTCGCCGAGCAGCACCTTGCGCCCGTGCACGGTCTGCGCTGCCAGCCGGCGCCGGACCTCGAAGGAGCTGAGCATCGTGCAGGTGGACGCGTCGAGGCGGACACCGGTGCGGTGCTCGACGACGGCCACGAGCTGGTCGGCCGTCGGGCCCACGACCCGCGCGTCCGTGCGGACCACCCAGCGTCGCGTGCCCTGCGGGAGCGGGAAGGACTCGACGACGCCCTCGCGCTCCAGGTGCACCACGGCGTCGTCGCGCCGGGCTCCGTCGTCGACGAGGGAGCCGGTGCCAGAGCCAGTTCTAGTGCCGGTGGTGTCGGCGAGGTCGCCCATGACGTAGGTGTCGGGGTAGGTGCGGACGGGTGCGCGGACGCCGAGGAGGTCGCGGACGGTGCTGCGTGCGCCGTCGGCCGCCACGACGAAACGTGCGGTCTCGTGCACCGGGGTGGTGAGCGTCAGGGCGCTCGCGAAGGCGTCGTCGGCGGCGGGGGTCTCCTGGTCTGCTGCCCACCCGGTGAGCGGGACCTCGCCCGTCACCTGGACCGCTCCGACCACCTCCTCGAGGCCGGTGAGCGTCGTGCCGCGCTGCACGCACGACGGGTCGAGGGCGTCGACCCGGGCGCGGAGGATCTCCTCGGTCCGGGCCTGCGGGAGCGTCGCGACGAAGGGGAAGCGCGTGGAGACGCGGTCGAAGGGCACCACGCCGAGCACCCGGTCACGGGTGCGGGCGACGCCGCGCCGCACCAGCACCGCCTCGTCGACCACCTGCTGGGCGACCTCGTGGTCGAGGGACTCGAGAGCCGGGGCGTGGATGCCGATCGCCCGGGACAGGCCGGCCGGGGCGGGACGCCGCTCCCACACGACGACGTCGAGCCCTGCCTCGAGGAGCCGCGCCGCAAGGGCGAGACCGGCGGCGCCCCCACCGACGACCAGGACGTCACGCACGAGGACTCTCCGGCACGGGGCTGGAGGAGCTACCGGCGTCGGTGGCATCGCCTCTGGTGCGGTCGAGGACCGCGAGGACGCGGAAGGGCTGGCGCTCGACGGTCCAGCCCTGCGGCAGGACGGCGGCGAGCTCGTCGGGTCGGTAGCTGCGGCGGATCGACAGCAGACCGTCGTCCCGGACGAAGGACGCGTCCGGGCGCCCGCGCCGGTGCAGCGGGAGGGTACCCACCCAGTAGCCGAGGGCGGCCAGCGGGCTGCGGGCGATGTCGTCGTGCACCACGAGGCGCCGGGCGAGGGCCGCGCTGTCGTCGAGGAGCCCGGCCGTCTGGTCCGGGTCGAGGTGGTGCAGCACGTGGTTGGAGGTGACCACGTCGAACCGTGCGCCCTCGCGGACCAGGTCGGAGCTGAAGCACGGACGGAAGGTGACGCCAGGGACGGGTGGGAGCGAGAGCGCGTAGGCCGTCGCGCGGTCGTCTGGGTCGATGGCCGTGATGTCGAGCCGCAGGCCGTCCGTGGCCGCCCAGCGGGCGAGGGCGCGGGGCACGTCGCCACCACCGGACCCGATGTCGAGCAGCGTCGTCGTGCGTCCGGCCGACAGGAGCGGCCGCAGACGACGGACGTACACACCGCGCCACCCCGAGACGAGGCGGTTCACCACCACGAACTGCCGGTAGGTGCGTCGCAGCCCCTCGGCGTCGCAGTCGGGGTCGTCCATGAGCTCGGAGGCCTGGGTCTCGCGGTCGGCGAGCGAGTGACCGACCACGCGTCGGGCGACACGGTCGAGCGGGCGTCCGGCCACACGGTCGACCTGGTCGGCGGCGCGGGTCAGCAGGTCGTGGCGCACCGGGTGCTGCGCACTCACGCAGCAGCCCGGTCGTCGGCCCGGCGCAGCGTCAGCAGCGCCGACTCGACCGTGAGCCCGGGGCCGAAGGCCATGGCGCACACGGTCTCGCGCTCGCCTGGCCCAGGAGCACCCGCGGCCGCGGCGTCGAGGAGCCGGGCGAGGATGAACAGCACGGTCGCGCTCGACATGTTGCCGTGCTCGCGCAGGACGTCTCGGGACGGTGCCATCTGCTCGTCGTCGAGGCCGAGGGCGTCCTGGACCTTGTCGAGGACCGACCGACCACCGGGGTGCACGGCCCACCGGCCGATCTCCCCGGCGGCGCGGTCGCAGTCGCTGCCGACCTCGGCGAGCAGCGGGTCGAGGGCGCCGCGGATGTGCTCGGAGATGATCGAGGGGACGTACCGGGAGAGGACCATCTCGAAGCCGTGGTCGCCGATGGTCCACGCCATGTCCTGCTCGCCGACGGGCGTCAGCGCGGTGCGCAGGGTGTCCAGGTCGAGGACCAGGTGCCCGGCCGGCGCGGGCCGGGCGGTGACCACGGCGGCCGCCGCGCCGTCGGCGAAGACCGACGACGCCACGATGGTGTCGGGGTCGTCCGAGGCCTCGAGGTGCAGGGAGCACAGCTCGACGCAGACCACGAGCACGACCGCGCCCGGGTCCTCGGCGCAGATCGACCGGGCTGCTGACAGCGCCGGGAACGCCGCGTAGCAGCCCATGAACCCCACGTGCAGCCGCCGGGTCGTCGCGGGGAGCCCCAGGTCGCGAACCAGGACGTAGTCGGGACCGGGAGCGAAGAACCCCGTGCACGACGCGGTGACCACGTGCGTCACGTCCCCGGTCCCGAGCCCTCCCGACGCCGCCAGGGCGCCGCGCGCCGCCTCGAGGATCAGGCCGGGCACCTCGGCGACGTAGCGGTCGTTGCGCGGGCGGGTGGTCGGCGAGAGCACCGTGCCGTCGGCGGGGTCGACGAAGAACGGCTCGGGGGCGTCGTCCGGGCGCGGTGTCCGCCGTGACGGGCTCGTCGGCGAGAGGTCGGTGACGACGGTGTGGCGGGTGTCGATCGCGGAGGCGTCGAAGGCCGCAGACACCAGGCGCCGCGCGAGCCGGCTGCGGCCGGGCTGCGCGAGGAGCAGGTCACGCATGTCGGGCTGCTGGATGACCGTGGGAGGGACGGCGGTGGAGACGGACCGGACGCTGATGGTCATGACGCGACTGTAGCTCTCGCCCCAGGTCAGCGCAGGGGAGAGCCTGTGGGTACCGCCGCACGGCAGACCGCCAGGAGCCACGGACGCCGCCAGGATCCGGTCGACGACCAGCCCGGCAGCACGCGGACGGCCCCGCACCCCCCGAGGGGGTGCGGGGCCGCCGCTGCCGTGCGCGGGTCGTCAGCCTCGCGGTGACGGCGCCGCGCCGGTGGCCGAGAGCCAGCCGACGAGGGCGTCCGGGCGGTCGGTGATGATCGCGTCGACGCGGGCCTCGACGAGGAGCGCCCAGTGCTCGGGCTCGTTGGCCGTCCACACCATGACCTGGACGCCGGCCGCCTGCAGGCGCGGGAGCAGCGTCTGGTCGTCGAGGAGCAGGCCGCCGTGCGGGTTGCACGCGACGACCCCGAGCTCGGCGCACACGTCGAGCAGCGTGTGGTCGACCTCGAAGACGAGCAGCCCACGACGCATCTCGGGTGCCACGTCGCGCAGCGCGGCGACGGTCTCCCGCGAGAAGCTCTGCGCCAGGACGCGGCCGGTCAGACCGGCCGCGCGGATCGCGTCGACCGCGACCTGCACCCCGGCAGCGTCCCAGTCGCCCTTGAGCTCGAGCAGCAGCTCGATGCCCTCGCGGGCGACGAGCAGCTCGAGCACCTCGTCGAAGGTCGGGATCCGCTGACCCGCGTAGGCGGGGGAGAACCACGACCCGGCGTCGAGGCGACGCAGCTCGTCCGAGTGCATCTCGGCCACGGCACCCGACCCGTTGGTCGTCGCGTCGACGGTGTCGTCGTGGATGACCACGGGAGCGCCGTCGGCGTCGAGCTGGATGTCGATCTCGATGCTGTCCGCCCCGCTGCGCCATGCCGACTCGAAGGCGGCGAGCGTGTTCTGCGGGGCGAGGGACGAGCTGCCGCGGTGCGCGATCACCATGGGTCTGGTGCTGCGCTGCGCCTCGAGCGGTGCGGCGAGGGGTGCGGTGGTCACAGGTAGGGCTCCACGTTCTCGGAGAACGCCTTCTCCAGTCGGGGTGTGATCGCAGCCCACGCCTCGGCGGCCGGGGTGTTCTTGAGCACCATCTGCTCGATGCCGTCGGTGAGGATCTGGTCACCGCCGGGCACGAACACGCGGACCCAGTCCTGGGTGCGCGTCTTCTGCTCGAGCTGGTCGATCGCCGTGCGGAACTGCGGGGTGTTCGCGTAGATCTCCGTCATCGTCTCACCCTCCTGCGCGGAGGTACGAACGGGCATGTAGCCGGTGTTCGCCGAGAAGTACGCCGTATTGTCGGGGTCCGTGATGAAAGCGAGGAAGATCGCCGCGGCGAGCTGCTGCTCGGGGGAGCGCGACGCGGGGATCGCGAGGCCGGTGCCACCGGTCGGGACGCCCGAGCCGTTCGGGCCGTCGGGCAGGAACGAGGTGCCGAGCTCGAAGTCGGCAGCGTCGAGCAGGCCCTTGAGCGACCCGGTCGAGCCGACGAAGGAGCCGAAGATGCCCGCGGCGAAGTTCGCCTGGGTGTCGGTGCCGACGCCCGCGACCTTCGAGTCGTTGAACAGGCCGCGGACGAACTCGCCGGCCGCCTCGGCCTGCGGGGTGTCGAGGGTGACCTTCCACTCGTCCGAGTAGGCGCCGCCCTGGCCCCAGATGATGTTCTCCATCCACCAGCCGGCCCACGAGGTCCCGGTGCCCAGGCCCAGCGGCGCGCCGTCGGCGGGCAGCTGCTCGCGGATGGCCGGAGCCCACTCCTCGAGCTCGGCCCACGTCTTCGGTCCGCGGTCGGGCAGGCCGGCAGCAGCCCACACCGTCTTGTTGTAGTAGAAGAGCGGCGTGGAGCGGGCGTAGGGCGCGGCCCAGTGCTTGGAGTCGAACTCGTAGTCCGAGTACAGCGTCGCGTTGAAGTCTGCGGTTTCGACCTCGAGGTGCGAGAAGATCTCGTCGAGCGGCATGATCTGGCCGTTGAGGAAGTAGCGGAACCACCAGACGTCCGACGAGATGACCAGGTCGGGGAGGTTCGACGTCGAGGACGCCGCCTGGAAGCGCTGGGCGACCTCGTCGTAGTTGGCGCCCGCGGTGACGAGCTTGACGGCGATCTCGGGGTGCACGGCGTTGAAGCGCTTGATGAGCTCTTCCTCGATGGGCTTCGAGGCGCCCGGGTGGTTGGACCACCAGGTGATCTCCGTGGCCGGGGTGACCGAGGACCAGTCGGTCGCGGGCTCGGCGTCGGCGCGGGCGCTGCCCTCGCTGACGGAGGGGCCGCTGCAGGCAGCCAGGGCCAGGCCGAGGGCGCCGAGGCCACCGAGCTGCAGGACGCTGCGGCGGCTGGGGGTCCAGCCGTTCGCGGCGGAGAAGACGTTGGTCGAGTTCGACACGAGAGGTGCTCCTTGAGTGTGGTGCTACGAGGACGTGAAGAAGATCAAGGCAGGTAGGTCTGGTGGGACGAGGTGCGTCAGGTGGTACGAGACGGGCCGGTCAGGTTCGTCCGGCCCGTGGATCAGGGGTGCGGGCTGGTCAGCCCGTCACGGCGCCGGCGGTCAGGCCCGCCACGAGGCGGCGCTGCAGGACGAGGAACACCGCGAGGATCGGCGCGGTCACCAGCACCGTGGCGGCCATGAGCACGCCCCAGTTGTTGAGACCGTCGACGTTCTGCAGCAGCGTCAGCCCGACCGGGAGCGTCATCATCTCGGCGTTGTCGACCACGAGGAACGGCCACAGGTACTCGTTCCACTCGGCGACCATCGACACGAGGCCGACCGCCGCGATCGTGGGGAGCGACATCGGGAGCACGAAGCCCCAGAGCCGCCGCCAGTGACCGGCGCCGTCGAGCGCGGCCGCCTCGAGGATCGAGACGGGGAGCGTGAGGAAGTGCTGGCGGAACAGGAAGGTCCCGAAGGCGCTCGCCAGGCCCGGCACCAGGATCCCCTGGTACGTGTTGAGCCACCCGAGCGAGGCCACGAGCGTGTAGTTCGGGATGATCGTGATCTGCTGCGGGATGAGCAGCGCGAAGATCACGACGGCGAACACGACCTTCTTGGCCGGGAACTCCAGGAACACCAGCGCGTAGGCGCAGCACAGGCCGAGCAGCATCTTCAGGCCGGAGCCGACGATCGTCAGCCCCAGGCTGTTGAGGAACAGCCGGCCGATGGGCAGCGTGTCCGCGACCTGCGCGTAGTTGTCCGGCTCGAAGCTGGCCGGCAGCCACTGCAGCGGGATGGAGTAGATCTCGTCCGGCTGCTTGAAGCTCGCGAACAGCATCCACAGCAGCGGGACCGACATGACGCCGACCGCTACGACCATGGTCACGTACGAGGCGACCGTGCCCGGCAGGGTCCCGGTGCGGGCCTGCGGGGCACCGCGGTCCTTGGCAGGCTTCCGGGAGCCGCGGGTCGCCGGCGGGGTGGTCGACCCGGAGCCGGTGGGCGTGGGGCCGGGGGGCGTGGACGCCGAGCGGGTGGGGAGGTCGAGGCTCATCAGTAGTGCACCTTCCGCTCGACGAACTTCAGCTGGACGAGGGTGACGACCAGCAGGATGCCGAAGAGGATCGTCGCGACGGCGGAGGCGTACCCGGCACGGCCGGACACGAAGCTCTCCTGGTAGATCTGGTACATGAGGGTCGTGGTGCTGCCGAGCGGGCCGCCCTTGGTCATCGCGTGGATGATGTCGAAGGACTGCAGCGAGCTGAGCAGCGTGGTGACCGACAGGAAGAACGTGGTCGGTCCGAGCAGCGGCAGCACGATCGAGACGAGCGTGCGTCGCGAGGACGCCCCGTCGAGGGCGGCGGCGTCGCGCAGGTCCTGCGGGACGGCCTGCAGGCCGGCCAGGTAGATGAGGGCGACGTAGCCGATGTTCTTCCACAGGTAGACGATGATCACCATCGCGAGGGCCCAGGGGCCGTCGTTGTACCAGTCGGGCGAGTTGAGCCCGATCCAGGCGAGGACCGTGGACATCAGCCCGTAGCGCGGGTCGAAGATGAACAGCCACAGCATGCCGACCGCGATGCCCGAGAGCACGTAGGGCGCGAAGGCGACCGTGCGGGCGATGCCGCGCCCGGCGAGGCGCTGGTTGAGCAGCAGGGCGAGCAGGAGGCCGAGGACCAGCGAGCCGCCGACGGTCGCGACCGTGAAGATCGCGGTGGTGGTGAGGATCTCCGGCGTCCGCGGGTCCTGGAACCAGTCGACGTAGTTGCCGAGGCCGACGTTGCGTGCGGTCGGGGAGCCGATGTTCCACTGGAGCGTCGAGTACTGGAAGCTCTGCAGCAGCGGCTTGTAGACGAAGATCACGAGCAGTGCGACGTTCGGCCCGGCGAGGGCGACGAACGTGAGGTACGACATCCACCGGCGGGCGCGAGGGCGCCGGCGCACGGGTGGAGGAACAGGGGGAGCGGACAGCGCGGGGGGCGCGTCCAGTGCCGCGGAGGTCATCGCGTGACTCCAGTCAGATCGGGGTGAACGCGCCAAGACTATGGAGCGAGAACACCGCTGATCTGCAGTAACGCTGGATTTTGGGGACTGTTCTCCGACCGTTCACCAGGGTGGGGCCTGGTGCTCACCTGGCGCCGCCGGACGACACCTGAGGGTCGTCCGTCGGCCACCGGGAGGTCACCGAGAGGTCGCCTGGTGAACGTGGAGGACGGACGTCGAGGGCCCGGCGGACGTCCCCGACGGGTCCGCTCAGGCCACGACGGCCCAGGGGTGCTCGAGCAGGCGCACGAGCGTCTGGAGGAACCGCGCTGCCCCGGCGCCGTCGACAGCCCGGTGGTCCACGGACACCGTCAGCGTCATGGCGTCGCGCACCGTGACCTCGCCGTCGAGGACGGCGGCCTCTCGGCGCACCGCGCCGACCGCGAGGATCGCCGCCTCGGGCGGGTTGACGATCGCCCGGAAGTGCTCGACCCCGAGCATCCCGAGGTTGGACACCGTGAAGGTGCCGCCCTGCATCTGCTCGACGCTGAGCCGGCGCTCGTGCGCGGCCGCGGCGAGCGACGCCACGGTCTCGTGCACGCCGGAGACGGCGAGCCGGTCGGCGTCGTGGACGACGGGGACCACCAGCCCGTGCTCGGTGGCGACGGCGACCCCGACGTTCACCCGTGCGTGGAGCTGCAGCACCGGACCCCCGGGACGGTCGACGTACGAGGCGTTCACCTCGGGGTGCGCGCGGAGCGCGAGGGCGCTCGCCCGCACGACGAGGTCGTTGAGGCTCACCGTCGCCCGGTCGCCGTCCCGCAGGCCGTCGCAGAGACGCGTGCGGAGCCGGACGAGCTCGGTGACGTCGGCCGTGGCGGTCACGGAGAACTGGGGGACGGTGGAGGTGCTCGCCGTGAGGCGCTCCGCGGTGACGCGTCGCGCGGGGGCTACAGGGTGCTCGACGGGCCCGCGGAGGTCTGTGGTGCCTGAGCCGGCTGTGCCCAGGTGCCCGGCGCCCTGGTCGGCCGTGTGACGGTCTGCTGGTGCGGGGTGCGTCGCAGGGCCGGTCCGGTCGGGGTGCGTCTGCGCTCCTGCCTCTGCCGCCCTGCTGAGGTGGGACTCGAGGTCCCGTCGGACGACGCGACCACCGGGCCCGGTCCCGGTGACGTGGGTGAGGTCGACGCCGTGCTCCCGGGCCAGGCGCCGGACGAGAGGCGAGGCAGGTGTGGCGGTCGTGCTCGACGACGTGCGTGGCTCGGTGGGTGCTGGGCCGGGGCCCGGTGCCGGTGCCGGTGCGAGGTGGGTCGCGGCGGTCGTCGGTCCGGTGGCGCCTGCAGGCTGCTCCTGGCGGTCGAGCACCTCCGGTCCGTCGAGGACGGCGATCACCTCCCCGATCCTCGCGGTGCCCCCGGCGGGGACGAGCACGTGCGTGAGGGTGCCGGACTCGAAGGCCTCCTGCTCCATGACGGCCTTGTCCGTCTCGACCTCGAGGAGCACCTGCCCTGCGGTGACCTGGCTGCCGACCTCGGCGGCCCAGGAGGTGATGGTGCCCTCCTCCATGGTGTCGGAGAGGCGGGGCATGCGGATCTCGATCACGGGCGGACCTCCTGGGCATCGAGCGAGACGGCGTCGTCGGAGACGGGGTGGTGGGGGACGGTGCTGTGGGGGACTGCGCGGTGCGCGACGGCGTCGAGCGTCTCTCGGACGGCGCGGGCGACGTCGTCGGCCGACGGCAGGGCCGCTGCCTCGAGGGACGCTGCGTAGGGCAGGGGGACCTCGGCCATCGCGACCCGGCGGACCGGGGCGTCGAGGTGGTCGAAGGCGCCGTCCGAGATGCTGGCCGCGACCTCGGCGCCGATCCCGTAGGTGAGCCAGTCGTCCTCGACGATCACGGCGCTGCCCGTCTTGCGCACGGAGGCGACGACGGTCTCGCGGTCGAGCGGTCGCAGGCTGCGCAGGTCGACCACCTCGACGTCGATGCCGTCGGTGCGGGCGAGCTCCTCGGCCACGGCGAGGGCGACCGTGGCCATGCGCGAGTAGCCGACGAGGGTGAGGTCGGTGCCCTGACGGGTGACCGCCGCCCGTCCGATCTCGGCGGGGGTGTCGTCGTCGGGGACCTCGCCGCGGGTGTTGTAGAGCGCGAGGTTCTCCAGGAACAGGACGGGGTCGTCGTCGCGGATCGCGGCGAGGAGCAACGCCTTGGCGTCGGCAGGTGTGCTCGGGGCGACGACCTTCATGCCGGGCACGAAGGCGTAGAACAGCTCGATGTTCTGCGAGTGCGTCGCGCCGAGCTGCTGTCCGCCGCCGCCCGGGGTGCGGATCACCATCGGGACGGAGGTCTGGCCGCCGAACATGCCGTAGATCTTCGCGGCGTGGTTGACGATCTGGTCGAGGGCCAGCAGGGAGAAGTTGATGGTCATGATCTCGACGACCGGGCGCAGCCCGAGCATCGCGGCGCCTACGGCGGCACCGGTGAAGCCCTCCTCGGCGATCGGGGTGTCCCTCACCCGCTTCTCGCCGAACTCCGCGAGCAGGCCGGCGGTGATCTTGTACGACCCCTCGAAGACCCCGATCTCCTCGCCGAGCAGCAGGACGTCGGGGTCGCGGTGCATCTCGGCGCGCAGGGTGTCGTGGACGGCCTGCCGGTAGGTCATGACGCTCATGAGGTGGCTCCTGGCTGAGGGGTCGAGGGCTGGGTGGTGGAGGGCTGCGAGGGTGCGGTCTGCGCCGACGGGCGCGGAGCGGCGGGGTAGAGCGCGTCGCCCGGCAGGCGTCGGGAGTCGTGGGGGACCGGGGTCGCGTACGTGTGGTCGAACAGCGTGGACGGGTCGGGGTGCGGGCTGGCCTCGGCGAAGGCGACGGCCTCGGCGACGACCCCCAGCACCTCGCGGTCGATCTCTGCGAGGCTCTCCTCGGTCACGCCGTGCTCGACCAGAGAGGCGGCCAGGAGGCTCACCGGGTCGGCCGCCCGGACGGCCGCGACCGTCTCGGGGGACCGGTACGCGGCGGGGTCCACGACCGAGTGCCCGCGGAGCCTGCTGCTCGTGGCCTCGAGCAGGTAGGGGCGCCCAGAGCGGGCGACCCGCACCGCCTCGGCCGCCGCGTGCTGGACCGCCACGGGGTCGGTGCCGTCGACACGTGCCGACGCCATCCGGTAGGACGCGGCTCGTCGGAAGATCTCCGGCTCCGCGCTGGACTGCTCGACGGTGGTGCCCATCCCGGTGCCGTTGTTGACGACCACGTAGACGACGGGCAGGCCCCAGAGGGCGGCGATGTTGAGCGACTCGTGGAAGGCGCCGATGTTCGTGGTGCCCTCGCCCATGAGGCACATGACGACCTCGGTGCCGGACCTGTAGTCGACCGCGAGGGCGGCGCCGGTGGCGAGCGGGAGCTGTCCTCCGACGATGCCGTAACCGCCGAGGAGCCGGGACTGCGCGTCGAAGAGGTGCATGGACCCGCCCCACCCGCCGGAGACGCCGTCCCTGCGGCCGTAGAGCTCGGCCATGATCCGACCGGGGGAGATCCCCCGGCACAGGGCGTAGCCGTGCTCGCGGTAGTTGGTGAAGAGGTAGTCGGTCGGCTCGAGCGCCGCCATGAGTCCGACGACGGTGGCCTCCTCACCGAGGTTGAGGTGGCAGTAGCCGCCGATCTCCGCCTCGGTGTAGGCGCGTGCGGCGCGCTCCTCGAAGCGGCGGACGAGGAGCATCTGCCGGTAGCGGTCGAGCTGGTCGTCCACGGGTGGGGGTGCCGGCTCGGCGGCGCTGGGCTGGGGTGGTGCGGCCCGGGTCATGGGGCTCCTTCGGTCGGACCTGCTGCGGGGTGACGGACCGGCAGGGGACCGGGCCTCCCGTTAATGAAACGATGCCGTGTCATTATGTGTCGGCGGTGCGTCGCGACACAAATGACACGCCCCCGTGTCATGGTGATGCCAGACACCGCCCGCCCACCAGGAGCCCACCCATGACCGACACCCCGGCCACCGCCCGCAAGCGCGGACGGCCCGCCGCCCACGAGCGCGACGCCCGCCGCGACGAGATCCTGCGCGCCGCCACCACGACCTTCCTCGCGCACGGGTACTCCGCCACCACGCTCGACCAGATCGCCACCGCCGCACAGGTCACCAAGCGCACCGTCTACACCTACGTCGGCGACAAGGCAGCCGTCTTCACCGCCGTCGTCGACCAGCTCCACCGCGACGTCATCGCCCAGGGCGCACCGGTGAACCAGACAGGGCACGACGCAGATCAGACCCCCAGCACCACGCTCCTCGACCTCTGCACCCGCATCGTCGACACCCTGCACTCCGACCACGGCACCGGCCTGCACCGCCTGGTGATCGCCGAGGCCCCAGGCTTCCCCGACCTCGCCGCCACCTTCTACGCGACGGGACCGGAACGGTACGTCGCCGCGCTCGCGGACGCGCTCCGGGCGCGCGGCACGTCGACGGACGGGGCTCTGTCGCCGGGCGGGGCCCCGGTCGGTACCGCGACGGCCGAGAGCCTCTTCGGGCTGCTGCTCGGCGAGGCGCACCGGCGCAGGCTGCTCGGCCTGACCCCGGCACCCTCCGCGGAGCAGGCGCGTGCCCACGCGCAGGGAGCCCTGGACGTGCTGGGTCTCGGGGAGGTCGCCTCCACGTAGGCGGCCGTCTCAGGGCACGAGGTGCGGAGAGCCGACGCTCGTGCGCCACGCAGTCCACAACCTCCCGAGGAACTCCCGCTAGGCCTTGCGGCTCATCCGGTCGAGCCGGTACTCCTCGACGTCGAACACGCTCTGCGCCTTCTGGATCGCCTTGGAGCTGTGGGCGCCGATCGCGCGGGCGTCGAGGAGCTCGTTGCGCGCCGCCTCGAGCATGCGGCGCTCGAGGACGATCTGCTGCGTCCGGGCGTTGGCTCGGCGGGGGTCGGGCTTCTTGCTGGCCACCTCACCCACCCTCGAGTGGTTCTTCCGGACGTGCTCGACCACTTCGGGGGAGATCTCGACGCCGTCGATGGAGATGCCCTCGGGGTCGTCGAGCACGGCCAGCGCCGCGTCGTTGGCCTGCTGCAGCAGGGACCGCACCTCGGTGCGGTGCACGTCGCGGTCGTCGCCCTGGATCTTGCTGAGCCGGATGACCAGCGGCAGCGACCCGCCGAGCCCGAGGAGCGTGACCACCGCGACCGTGAACGCCACGAGGATGAGCAGCGCACGGTTCGGGATGTCGGAGGGGAGCGACTGCGCCGCGGCCAGCGTGACCACGCCGCGCATCCCGGCCCAGCCGATGATCACGCTGCCCTTGAGGGACAGGCCCTGCTTCTCGACGAAGGCGAGGTCCGCCGACCGCTGGGCGATGCCCCGCTGCGCCCGTGTCTTGCGGCGCGCCATCCGGTCGTCCTGCGGCGCGTAGGCCTCGATCTTGGCACGTGCCTGGTCGAGGAACTCCTGCCGCCCGAGCTGGCGGCGCTCGTCCCGGCGGATGAGCGCCATCTGCGGGATGACGAAAGCGAAGCGCAGCACCACCACCATGACGGTGAGCAGCAGCCCGATGAGGACGGCCTGGTCGAGCCCGCCGCCCTCGTTGGACGCCTCCTGCACCAGGCCGCGGATCTCGAGGCCCATGAGCAGGAACACCCCGTGCTCCAGGACGAACTGCACCGTCATCCAGTTGGTGTGCTCGCTGATGCGCTCGGTCGCGGCGAGCTGGCGGGCGCCGCGGTGCCCGGTGACGAGCCCGGCGACGACGACCGCGAGGACGCCCGAGGCACCGATCTCCTCGGCCGGGATGAAGGCGAGGAACGGCACGATGAACGAGACGGTCGTGGTGAGGACCGGGTCGTTGAGGCGCGCGCGGACCGTGACCGACACCCAGCCGATGACCAGCCCGACTGCGACGGCTGCAGCGACCGCGTAGAGGAAGTCGCCGGCGACGGCCAGCAGGCTGACCGAGCCGGCGGTCGCGGCCACGGCCGAGCGCAGGAGCACGAGGGCCGACGCGTCGTTGACGAGGCTCTCGCCCTCGAGGACGGTGACCAGCCGGGAGGGCAGGCCCAGGCGCTTGCCGATCGACGTCGCCGCGACGGCGTCGGTCGGGCTGATGACCGCGCCGAGCGCGATCGACGCCGCGAGGTTGAGGTCGGGGATGAGCCAGTAGATGACGTACCCGGTCGCGACCGACGTGATGAGCACCAGGGTGACCGACAGGCCGGCGATGGGCTTGAGGTTGCGCCGCAGATCCATGACCGGGACGTTGACCGCCGCCGAGTAGAGCAGCGGCGGCAGGACCCCGGCGAGGATCCACTCCGGGTCGACCTCGAAGTCCGGGACGATCGGCGTGTAGCTGATCGCGATACCCACGAGCAGCAGGATCAGCGGCGACGCGATCCCGGTCCGTCGCGAGAACACCGCGCACGCCACGATGAGCGCCACCGCGCCCAGGACCAGCACCATCGGTTCCATCAGGTCCTACCTCCGCGTCCCGCGAGCAGCCCGCGGGCAGTCCCACGAGCACGAGGGCGTCGCGCCCCTGGGTCACCCTAGAACACCCGCCCGGGCACGCACCGGCGCTGGTACTGTCCTGGACCCATGAGCCCCCGTGAGCAGGACCGACGACCGCTCGACGCCGACGGGCCGACCCTCGTGGTCCACGGGGCGCAGGTGATGGACGCCGCGGGCGGGTTCTCCCCGGCGACGGTGACCGTGGTCGACGGGGTGGTGGCATCGGTCGACAGGAGCCCGCAGGGGCTGGTGCAGAACCTGGAGCAGGGGCCGGCGCCGAGCCCGAGCAGCGCTGCCTCGGGTGGCCAGGTGACGAGCACCCTCGACGCGAGCGGGCTGTGGTTGGTGCCGGGCGTCGTGGACTGTCACACGCACCTCGGGTGGACCACCTTCCTGCCGGTCGACGACGACGCCTCGGGATCGGTGGACCCGGCGGAGCGCGCGCGGGCCCGGCTCGAGCAGGTGGCTCCGGGGCTCGCGGCGACGCTGCGGGCGGGCGTGACCTCGGTGCGCGACGCGGGTGGTGCGGAGGCTGCGGTGCGGGAAGGTGTCGCGTCGGGCGGGCTGCGCGGGCCACGCGTCCAGACCGCCGTGGCGACCGTGACGGACGAGCTCGCCCGTGACCCCGAGGGGCTGCGGGCTCGTGTCCGTGGGCTCGTCGACGCAGGTGCCGACTGGATCAAGGTCGTGGCGACGGGCGGCGTGATGGCCCCGGACGGGTCGGAGGACGAGTCGCCCTTCGACGAGCGCGACCTGCGCGCGGTGGTCGACGAGGCTGCCGGGCTCGGGGTGCGCGTCATGGTCCACGCCTGGGGCGGGGACGCGCTGACGCACGCGATCACGGCCGGCGTCGCCTCGGTCGAGCACGGGATGTTCCTCACCGAGCGCCAGGCGGCCGCCGGGGCCGAGCAGGGGGTGGTGCTGGTCCCCACGCTCGCGATCTACAGCGAGGTCGCCGAGATGGCCCGCCGCGGCGAGCTGCCGGAGCGGGTCCGTGGCCGCGCCGAGCGCGTGGTCGAGGCGCACCCGCGTGCGGTGGGACGTGCGCTCGAGGCCGGGATGGTGCTCGCGCTCGGCAGCGACTTCGGCACGACCGAGCAGCACGGGCGCAACCTCGTCGAGGTCAACCACCTCGCGCGCGCCGGTCTCGGTGGCGCCGGTGCGCTCGTGGCAGCCACGCAGGCCGGTGCGAGGCTGCTCGGGGACGGGACAGGCGTGATCGAGCCCGGGCAGCGCTTCGACGCGGTGCTGCTGTCGCGCGACCCGTCGGACACGGCGGTGCTGCGTGATCCGGGGACTGTGGTCCAGGTGTTCCTCGCGGGTTCCGCGGTGGTGTGAGGGGCAGCCCGACCGCGCGACACCGCAGTTCCCGCGATGTGGGACGATGCTGTCCACGGCGTCCGATCCGTGGAATCGTAGGACGAGTAACCCGCGTAGCCTGCCCCTCTCGGGCGGACTCCTCGCGCGGGAGCCGCCGAGCCCCTCGGCCCTCAGGACAGGAAGAACAGACGTGAACCTCACGCGCACCCGGACCACGCCCCAGAGCACGACGACGCGGACCGCCTCCGCCGTCGCCCTGTCTGCCGCCCTGGCCGTCGCGCTCTGCTCGTGCTCCTCGTCCCCTGACACCGCCGGGCCGACCACCAGCCCCTCGACAGGCACCTCGACCACCGAGGCCGCCGGCGAGCCCCAGCCGGGCGGCACCCTCGTCTTCGCCCGGACGCAGTCGCCCACGTCGCTCGACCTGCACCGCGAGATCACCGCCAACAACGCCTTCGCGATCGACAAGGTCTTCGAGCCGCTCCTGGCCTTCGACGCCGAGGGCGAGATCGAGCCGTGGCTCGCGAGCGAGTACTCGGCGAGCGACGACGGCCTCGTGTGGACCTTCACCCTGCGCGACGGCGTGACCTTCTCCGACGGCTCGCCGCTCACCCCGGCCGACGTGGTGTTCTCCCTCGAGCGCCACCTCGAGATCGGTGGCCCCCTGCCCCTCGGCGCGCCGATCACCTCGGTCGAGGCGCAGGGCGAGGACACGGTCGTCATCACGCTCAGCGCCCCGTACACGCCCTTCGCCGCGGAGCTCGCCGGGTTCTCCAACGGGATCCTGCCCGCAGACCTCGGCGGGGTCGACGAGGCGACCTTCTTCAAGAACCCCGTCGGCACGGGCCCCTTCGTCGTGGACGAGTGGACCGAGGGCGGCGACATCTCGTTCACCGCGAACGACGGCTACTGGCAGGACGGCAAGCCGTACCTCGACGAGGTCGTCTACCGCCTCGTCCAGGACGACAACCAGCTGATCGCCCAGCTGCAGGCCGGACAGGTCGACGTCATCGACTCCGTGTCGAGCGCCAACGTCGCGACCCTCCAGTCGAACACCTCGCTCGCCGTGAGCATCACCCCCGGGTGGCAGGTCGAGGAGCTGTTCTTCAACACCCTCGACGAGCACTTCCAGGACCGCGACGTCCGCCGCGCCGTCTCCTACGCCCTCGACCGTGAGGGCATCGTCCAGGCCACGAGCTTCGGCACCGCCGAGGTCGCCGGCTCGGTGCTGCCGCCCTCCATCCCCGGCTACGACGGTGACATCACCACCCTCGACTACGACGTCGACGCGGCCAAGGCCGCGATCGCCGACTCCGCCTACCCGGACGGCTTCTCCACCAAGCTCCTCGTGGCCAGCGGCAACGACCTCCGCGCCCAGGAGGCGCAGATCATCCAGGCGCAGCTCGCCGAGATCGGGATCACCGTCGAGATCGAGTCGATCGACCTCGCGGCCTTCCGCGAGCGGTTCCGTGCCTTCGACTACTCCTTCATGCTCAACGGCGCCACGAGCGACGCGGCCGACCCCAACGGCATCGTCACCTTCCAGGCCGACCCGGAGGGCGGCACCAACGGGTACTGGACGCACTACGAGAACCCTGAGGTCACCGCGCTCATCACCGAGGGGCGCACCCTGCCCGACGGTGACGAGCGCACCGAGGTGTTCTCGCAGATCCAGCAGCTCATCGCCGACGACGCGCCGTTCATCCCGCTGTCGTACCCGTCGAACATCAAGGCCTCGGCCGCGACCGTGCAGGGCCTGACCGTCCTGCCCAACGGCAGCGTGCGCCTCCAGGACACCTGGCTCGAGCAGTAGATGACCCGGGGCTCGCTCCGGTGGCTGCGGCGCACCGCCCTCACGGTCGTGCCCGTGGTCGTCGGGGTGGTCCTGGCCACCTTCTTCCTGCTGCGGCTGGTCCCCGGCGGACCGGCCGCAGCGATCCTCGGTGACCAGGCGACCGACCAGGCCGTGGCCGACCTCGAGGCCGAGCTCGGCCTCGACCGGCCCCTCCTCGCCCAGCTGTGGAGCTTCGTGGTGAGCGTCGTCGTGCACGGGGACTCGGGGACCTCGCTCCTCTACGGCGTCCCGACACGCGACCTGATCGTCGACCGGGTGGGGGTCACCCTCGAGATCGTCGCCCTGTCCGTCGTCCTCACGGTCCTGCTCGTGGTCCCGCTCGCCCTCCTCGCGGCGCTGCACAAGGACCGGCTGGTCGACCACGTGGTCCGCGTGGTGCCGGCCGTCGGGCTCGCCATGCCGACCTTCTGGGTCGGCCTGCTGCTCATCCTCGTCTTCGCGGTGAACCTCGGGTGGCTGCCCGCGGGCGGCGGCGACCAGGGGCTGCGCAGCCTCGTGCTCCCGGCCGCCGCCGTCGCCGTGTCGCTCACCCCCGTGCTGGTCCGCACGCTGCGCGCCCAGCTGCTCGAGGTGCTCGACGCCGACTTCGTCGCCACGCTCACCGCCGCCGGCCTCCCGCGCCACCGGGTGCTGGCCCACGTGCTGCGCAACGCAGCCCTGCCGACCGTCACGCTCTTCGGTCTCAACATCGCCTACATGATCGGAGGCACCCTCGTGGTCGAGCGCGTCTTCGCGATCAACGGGCTCGGCGCCCTGATGTTCGACTCGATCGGCAGCCGCGACTTCCCGGTGGTCCAGGGCGTCGCCCTGTTCTGCGCCGTGCTCGTGGTGCTCGTCACCGTCCTCACCGACCTCGTGGTGAACCGGCTCGACCCGCGCACCCGGGTCCTCGCATGAGCGCCGACCTCGTCGCGGCCGCGGCCGAGCCCCCCGCCGACCGCCCGGGCGTCGTGCCCGTGGAGGCCTCCGGCACCGGGGAGACCGGCACCGGCGAGACAGGGGGCCACGAGCGCGTCGCCAGGCCGGCCGAGCCGACGTGGCGGCGGGCGCTGCGGACCCCGGCCTTCGTCGCCGGAGCGCTGATCACCGCCTCGATCGTCCTCGCCGCGGTCTTCGCGCCGCTGCTCGCGACCCACGACCCCGCCGCGCAAGACCTGCTCAACGGGCTGCAGGGGCCGTCGTCGGCGCACTGGCTCGGGACCGACCAGCTCGGCCGCGACCTCTACTCGCGCCTGCTCTACGGTGCGCGCACCGACCTCCGGATCGCCGGCCTCGCGGTGATCGTCCCCTTCGTCACCGGGGTGCTCCTGGGGACGGTCGCTGGGTACGTGGGCGGGCGGTTCGACTGGGTCGTGGCACGGGTGGTCGACACCGTCGTGGCCTTCCCCTTCTACGTCATCGTGGTCGCCGTGGTCTTCGCGGTCGGCGCCGGGGAGCGCGGCATCTACGTCGCGCTCGCCCTCGTCGGCTGGGTGACCTACGCCCGCGTCCTGCGCAACACGACGGCCGTGCACCGGTCGTCGCCCTGGGTGGTCGCCGCGCGCGGCGGCGGGCTCTCGCACGGGCGCGTGGTCGTCCGGCACATCCTGCCGAACACCCTCACCCAGGCGATTGTGCTGCTCATGAACGACGTCGTCTTCGTCATCGTCGCCGTCGTCACGCTCAGCTACCTCGGGCTCGGCGTCCAGCCGCCCACACCCGACTGGGGGACCATGATCACCGACGGCAAGGCCTTCATGGCCACCCAGTGGTGGCTGTCGGTCCTCCCTGGAGCGCTGGTCGTCTACACCGGGATCGGGCTGTCGCTCCTCGGCGACGGGATCGCCGACGTCTGGAGAGCAGAGTGAGTCTGTTCACCAGGGCTACGACCCGGCAGGCCCCGCACGGGCGAGGTGCGACGACCACCTCCGCCGCACCCGGGCACGCTCTCACGGTCCGCGGCCTGACCATCGCGTCCCGGACGGGGACGCTGGTCCACGGGGTCGACCTCGACGTGCCGCAGGGGGCCGCCGTCGGGCTGGTCGGCGAGTCGGGGTCGGGCAAGAGTCTCACGCTGCGGTCGCTCATCGGCCTCCTGCCACGCGGGGTCGAGGTGACCTCCGGGACCGTCGGCGTCACCGGCCAGCTCGGCATGGTGTTCCAGGACCCCTCGAGTGCCCTGGACCCCCTCGTGACCGTCGGCAGCCAGGTGGTCGAGGTCTGCCGCCACGTGCGCGGGATGACCAGGGCCGCGGCCCGGCAGCGCGCGGTCGAGCTGTTCACGGAGGTCGGGATACCCGACCCCGAGGCTCGCCTGGGCTCCTACCCGCACGAGCTCTCGGGCGGGCAGCGCCAGCGCGTGGTGCTCGCCGTGGCGCTCGCCGCCGAGCCCGACGTCCTGCTGTGCGACGAGCCGACCACGGCCCTCGACGTCACGGTCCAGGCGCAGGTGCTCGCGCTCGTCGAGCGCCTGCGGACCGACCGCGGGCTCACCGTCGTGTTCGTCAGCCACGACCTCGCCGTCGTGAGCCAGGTGTGCAGCACCGTCAACGTCATGCAGGCCGGGCGGATCGTCGAGTCCGGGCCGACGGAGCGGGTCGTGTCGGCACCGGAGCACCCCTACACCCGGACGCTGCTCGACGCCGTCCTCGAGATCCCCGAGGTGGAGGCAGGATGAGTCACGAGGGAGTCGCGGCGGACGGCACAGACGGCGAGCACGCCCCTGTGCAGCCCACGGCCCTGCTCGAGGTCCATGACCTGAGGGTCGCGTACGGGTCGACGCAGGTGGTGCACGGGGTCAGCCTCCAGGTCCCGCCCGGGGGAGTGCTCGGGATCGTCGGCGAGTCCGGGTCGGGCAAGACCACGGTCGCCCGGGCGATCGCCGGCGAGCTCGCACCGGCGTCGGGCGAGGTGCTCCTCGACGGCCAGGTGCTCCCGGGGACCTCGCGCACCGTGGCCCAGCGCCGCGCGGTCCAGGTCGTCTACCAGGACCCCTACGCCTCGCTCAACCCGCGCATGACGGTCGGGCAGGTGCTGCGCGAGCTGCTCACCGTGCACCGGGTGGTGCCCAAGAGCCAGGTCCGGGCGCGCAGCCTCGAGCTGCTCGACCTCGTCCGGCTCCCGGCGCAGGCGCTCGACGCCCGCCCCCGCCAGCTCTCCGGCGGGCAGCGGCAACGGGTGGCGATCGCCCGCGCCCTCGCCCTCGAGCCGCGCGTCCTCGTCGCCGACGAGCCCACGTCGGCCCTCGACGTCTCCGTGCAGCGCACCGTCCTCGACCTCGTCGACGACCTGCGCGAGCGGCTCGGCCTGACCGTCGTCCTCATCACCCACGACCTCGCCGTCGTCCGCAGGCTCTGCGACACGGTGGCCGTGATGCGCGACGGGCTCGTCGTCGAGCAGTCACCGGCCGACGACTTCTTCCGCGGACCCCAGCACCCCTACAGCCGGGCGCTGCTCGCCGCCGCGCCGCGGCTGCGCAAGGGTGGTGCCGCTGGTACCCCTGCTGGCGCAGTCGGCTCTCCTGCTGAAGCAGCCACCCTCCCGATCCCACCTGACGAGGACTCCCTGTGACGACCTTCGACCCGTCGACGCTGCTCGACCCGCCCCCGCTCGAGGCTGCGACCCTGGCGCGCATCGAGCAGCAGGTCGCTGCGCTGCTCGGGACCGACGACACCGTCGTGCTGTTCCAGGCCGAGGCGATCCTCGCGCTCGAGGCCGTCGCGACCGCCCTGGCGGCACCGGGACGCCGTGCGGTCAACGTCGCCACGGGACCCTACGGCGTGATCTTCGGCGACTGGATGCGGCGGGCCGGGGCGGAGGTCGTCGACGTCACGAGCGCGCTCGACTCCGTCGCGACGGTCGATCAGGTCGTCGCCGCCCTGGACGCGCACCCCGGCACCGAGATCCTGGCCCTCGCCCACGCCGAGGCCGCGACCGGTGGGTCCAACCCGGTCGCGGAGATCGTGCGGGCCGCGCGCGAGCGCGGCGTCGTGACCGTCGTCGACGCGGTCGCGTCGGTCGGGGCCGAGCCCGTCGAGCCGTCCGTCTGGGGCACCGACGTCTGCGTGATCGGGCCGCAGAAGGCCCTCGCCGGTCCCGCAGGCGTCAGCGCTGCGACGGTGTCGGACCGCGCCTGGGCGCTGGCCGGGTCGAACCCGTCAGCGCTCCGGACGTCGTCGCTGTCGCTGCTCGACTGGCGCGACGGCTGGCTGCGGAGCGACCGGACGGTCGTCCCCGGCACGCCGTCGGTGCTCGAGACGCGTGCGCTCGGAGCGGCGCTCGACCGCGTGGAGGCCGAGGGGCTCGAGGCCGTGATCGCACGGCACGAGGCTGCTGCTGCACGCGCCCGGGCCGGCCTTGGCGCGCTCGGGCTGCGGACCTGGCAGCGGGGGCCGCTCGGGTACGCCTCCGTGGTGACGACGGTCGCCGTCCCCGACGGGGTCGACGGTCATGCCTTCAGCCGGGCGGCGGTCGCCGCCGGGGGAGGGCTCGTCATGGCAGGCCCAGGGGCCCTCGCGGGGCGCCTGGTCCGCATCAACCACACCGGGCGCCAGGCGACCCCGGAGGCGGTCGACCGTGGGCTCGAGGCGCTGCACGGGGCTGTGCGGGCTGTCGGTGCAGGCGGTGCGGTGGGCGCGAGGCCGACCGCCTGACGCCTCGGGTCGGACTGCTCAGACGGCGTCGGCGAGGAGCGTGGTGCCTGCGCCGACGGGCTCGGCTGCCGGTGACGGCGCGAGGTGGGCCGGTGCGTGCTCGACCGGGGCCGGCAGCGAGACCACCGTGTCGACCGACACGAAGGAGTGCCCGAGCTGCGGCTCGAGCACGGGGCTCGTGCCCTCCAGGGCGAGGGTCACGGCCGCCCACGGCAGGTTGAGGCCGGTGAGCGACGCGGCGTACAGACCGCCCGACGGGCGCGTGTTCACCTCGAGGAGCGCGAGCTCACCGCGCCACCAGCGCAGCTGGGTGTTGGTGAGGTACGCGAGCTGGTACGAGTCGACCATGCGGTGCGCGATCTCGACGGCGCGCGGCTCGTCGTCGAGGAAGGTGCGCTTGCGACCCGCCTTGGCCCGGGGGAGCGCGGCGAGCGTCTCGCCGAAGGTGGTCGAGAGGCAGTCGACGCTGATCTCGGGCGAGGCCATGTACGGCAGGACCATGAAGGTCGGCAGGTCGCGGCCCGTGTCGGCAGCCCGTTCGAGGGCGAAGGCCACCTCGTCCGTGCGGACCCGGTGCGACGGTGCGGCGAGCAGGTCGTCGAGCGTCGTCGCGGAGTCGTCGAGCACCCGGAAGCCCTCGGCGCCAACGCCCTGCAGCGGCTTGAAGCAGACCACCTCGTCCGCCTCGAGCTCGGAGCGCAGCGAGGCGACGGCGTCGACGAAGGCGTCGGCGCCCTGGGCGGTCCGCCACGGCGGCACCGGGACCCCGAGGGCAGAGGCTGACGCGTAGGTGGCGTCCTTGTCGTCGAGCAGCGCGATCGAGGGCGCAGGCGAGGCGAGCACGTGCACCCCGAGCGCGGCGAACTCGACGGCCCGGGTCGCGATCGCGAGCATCTCCTTGCCGGGGAGCAGCACGTCGATCGCGTGCGCCTGGCAGAAGGCGAGCGCCCAGTCGACGTACGCGTCGCCCGTCAGGGCCGGCTCGATCTCGGTCACGTCGGCGGCCTGGAGGACCGGGGACGTCTCGTCGGTGTGCGTCGCGAACAGCCGGACGGGCGTGCCGTCGGGGTTGGAGCGGAGCATCTGCAGGAACCAGTAGTTGGTCGCGTAGGTGCGGTTGAGCCAGATGTTCACAGTCACGCGGGGGTCCCTGCCAGGAAGAGTGAGGAGAGGTGGAGGACCTGGTGCGTCGTCGGACCTCGCCTCAGGAACCAGTTTACGCTCGTCGCGAACGTCTCCGGACCACCGCGGGACGTTCCGTGCGTCACCCCTGATCGAGGTCTGACACCACGTCCGTACGGTTCGGCACCGCGTCCGCGGGGGTCGTGTCCTCAGGGCTCAGACGCCGCCGGCGAGCTGCTGCTCGAAGGGCACGAGCCCGGCGAGCAGGTCGGGGACCGACGACGACGGCTCACGGGCCGCGACGAGGGTCGCGAGCTCTCCTGCTGCGCGGGTGATCCTGGAGGCCAGCTCACCGGTCTGGGCGTCACCCGAGCCCCAGTCCTCGGACGCCGCGAACACCGAGGTGGGCGCGACGACGGCCCGCAGGTAGGCGAAGAGCGGCCGGAGCGCGTGCTCGAGCGCGAGGGAGTGCCGGGCGGACCCGGCGGTCGCGCCGATGAGGACGGGGGTCCCGACGAGGGCCTTGGAGTCGACGATGTCGACGAAGCTCTTGAACAGGCCCGAGTACGACGCCGAGAAGATCGGTGTCACGGCGACGACGCCGTCCGCGTGCTCCACGGCGTCGACGACCTCCTTGAGGCGCGGCGACGGGAACCCGGTGAGCAGGTTGTCGGTGATGTCGTGCGCGAGGTCGCGCAGGTCCACGGTGCGGACCTCGGCGGTGATGCCACGATCGGCGAGGGCGCTCACGGTGCCGGCGACGAGCCGGTCGGCGAGCAGCCGGGTCGACGACGGCTGGCTGAGGCCGGCCGACAGGGCGACGAGCGAACGGGTGGTGGTGCTGGAGGTCATGGTGTCTCCTCGGGAGGACGGTGGAGCAGGTGGTGTCGTGGGTGGTGCCGTGCGCGCCGTCGTGAGCGGGCTGCTGCTCAGTCGGGGATGTCAGCCTGTGCGAGGCGGAGCGTGGTGCAGAGCTCGAGCAGGGTGGTGAGCTGCTGCGCGTCGAGGGCGGGTTCCAGGTACTTGCGGATGCTCCGCACGTGCCGGCGCCCGATCTCCTTCTGCAGTGCTGCGCCCGCCTCGGTGAGGCGGATGAGCGTGCCCCGACGGTCCTCCTGGGCCGCGCAGCGGGTGAGGTAGCCCTTGGCCTCGAGACGCTCGACCATCCGGCTGAGCGAGGGCTGGGTGACGAGGACCTCGCGGTTGAGCTCGTTGAGCCGCAGCCCCGCCGGGTCGGAGGTGCTCAGCGTGAAGAGGACGTCGTACTCGCGGACGCTCACCGGGTGCCAGATGTCGTCCGCGGTGAAGCGCCGCATGAGGGCCACCTGGGCCCGGAACAGCGCCTCCCACGAGGCCGCGGCGAGGCGGTCGGAGGTCTCCGCGGGGACGGCCAGAGCCTGCGGGCTCGTCACCGTCCCCGCGTCGCCTGCCGTGGTGACGGTGCTCGCCGGCGTCTCGGTGCTCGCCGTCGTCACGGTGGTCACCGTGCGCCGACAGGCGAGGCGCCGGTGACGTCGTCGGCCGGGGCGTAGACGGTGGCGTCGTGGGCCCCGCCGGCCCTGGCGACCAGTGCCGCGTGGGTGGGCGCGTCGGGGACGTGCGCGGGGCGGCCGACCGCGAGCTCCTTGCGCAGCACGGGGACGACCTCCTCGCCGAGGATGTCGAGCTGCTCGAGGACGGTCTTGAGCGGGAGACCGGCGTGGTCCATGAGGAACAGCTGGCGCTGGTAGTCGCCCACGTGGTCGCGCATGGCGGCGTAGCGGTCGATGACCTCCTGCGGGCTGCCGACGGTGAGCGGCGTCTGGGCCGTGAAGTCCTCCATCGACGGGCCGTGTCCGTAGACCGGGGCGTTGTCGAAGTACGGGCGGAACTCGCGGCGCGCGTCCTGGGAGTTCTTGCGCATGAACACCTGGCCGCCGAGCCCGACGATCGCCTGGTCGGCCGTGCCGTGGCCGTAGTGCTCGAAGCGCTGGCGGTACAGCGCGACCATCTGCTGCGTGTGCTCGATGGGCCAGAAGATGTTGTTGTGGAAGTACCCGTCGCCGTAGTAGGCGGCCTGCTCGGCGATCTCCGGGGTGCGGATCGAGCCGTGCCACACGAAGGGCGGGACCCCGTCGAGGGGGCGCGGCGTGGCCGTGAAGCCCTGCAGCGGGGTGCGGAACTTCCCTTCCCAGTCGACGACGTCCTCGCGCCACAGGCGGTGCAGCAGCGCGTAGTTCTCGATCGCGAGGTTGATGCCCTGCCGGATGTCCTTGCCGAACCACGGGTAGACGGGCCCGGTGTTGCCGCGGCCCATCATGAGGTCCGTGCGGCCGTCGGCCAGGTGCTGGAGCGTCGCGTAGTCCTCGGCGATCTTCACCGGGTCGTTCGTGGTGATGAGCGTCGTGGAGGTCGAGAGCAGGATGCGCTCGGTCTGCGCGGCGATGAAGGCCAGGGTGGTGGTGGGGGAGGACGGCACGAAGGGCGGGTTGTGGTGCTCGCCGGTCGCGAAGACGTCCAGCCCGACCTCCTCGGCCTTGCGGGCGATGGCGATCGTCGCCTTGATCCGCTCGTTCTCCGTGGGGGTGCGGCCTGTGGTCGGGTCAGGGGTGACGTCGCCGACGGTGAAGATCCCGAACTGCATCATGGTGCCCAGCTCCTCGAGGTGTATGCGTTTGCATGTACTTTACGCCTCAACTACCGCCGGGGTGTGGATATTCCTCGAGGGATTCCGTGTCCTGGGTCACCACGACGCCTAAAAAAAGTGTGCCAAGCACGTGAAGTACGAGGAGCCGTCGACTGGCCTGGTCGCTCAGCCCACGCTGGGTGCAGGGCGGCCCGGACGCAGGCGCTGGAGCAGAAGGTACAGCTCGCAACCGAGGCAGAGGTCGAAGGCCGCGTTGAGGAAGGCAGCCACGAGGGCGACGGCTGCGGCCACCGGGACGGCGGCCGCGACACCGAGCAGCCCCAGCACGAGGCCGACGAGCGTCACCGCGAGACCGACACCCTGGGCGAAGCGGGGAGGGCGAGGGTCCTCGAGCTCGGCGGGCGGCGCCAGGCGCGGGCGGACCCACCGCCGGAAGATCGCGCCCTGGACGGTGCCCTGCGTCCCGCGTGCGACGCCGACCGCGAAGAGCACCACCGCGAGTCCGAGCAGCACGAAGGCGGCCGTCGAGGTCCCCAGCAGGACGACGACCGCCAGCAGCACCGCCGTCAGCGCCGCGCCGAACCGGGGTCCTCGAGGATCGATGCCCGCGGGGGAGGTGGCGGAGGACCCGGGGGTGGCGGTTCCGGTCATGATCGTCTCGTCTCGTCGGTGGGCTGGTCGGTGGTGGGTGCGTGGGGTCGAGCCGAGCGGTCGCTGGCGGTGGACAGCGCCGTGAGTGCCGCTCGCGCCTGCGCCGGGCTCATCGCACCGGAGCTGCGGCCCGACTCGTGGCCGGCGGGGTCGAGCAGCAGGACGGTCGGGGTGCGCAGCACCCGGAGGTGTCGTGCCAGCTCCATGTGCTCCGCAGCGTCGAGCTCGACGTGCGTCACCCCGGGCTCGACCGCTGCGATGTCGGACAGGACCGCGGCGGTCCGTCGGCACGGGGTGCAGACCTCCGAGGAGAGCTGCACGAAGGTGGCCCTGTCCCCGAGCGCGACACCCCGCGTGGACAGCACCGCCAGCAGGGGCTGGTCGGGAGGCGGGGGAGCGGAGGCCCGGGGCGCACGGACGGTCCCAGAGCGTCGGGTGCGGACCCACCAGGCGATGGAGACGAGGCCGAGCAGCACCAGGAGCAGCACGGCGCGTCCTGGGACGCTGCTGACGAACGGGTCCATGGAGTCCTGCGTTCACGACGAGGGGACAGGCGTGGGTGCAGTCAAGCACGGGTCCCCACGAACGGTCTGCACTTTCTCGATACGTCTCATCCCGCGGTCTTCGACGTGCACTTCCTGATAGAAATAGTGTGCCAAGCGTCTTTCAGCCACCATGGAGACTTGATCCTGTGAGCTCACCTGACACACCAGCACAGACCAGATACCCGCGACCTCCCGTCACCCTCGGCGAAGCCGAGGCGGTCTGGCGCGACCTCGCGTCCGCGGCGACCGTCGAGGGTGCCAAGCCGGAGAGCGTCCGTCTCGCGGTGATCGTCGGCCTCACCCGGTGCACCGACGCCCGGTACTCGGACCTGCTGCGCTGCACGGTCGACTCCCTCGACCTCGAGCGGGGGAGCCTGGTGGTCCACCACGGCAAGCACCGCAGCGAGCACGAGCACCTGCTCGACGACAGCGCGCTGGTCGTCGTGCGCCGCTGGCTCGTGGTCCGCGAGCAGCTGTGCGTCGACCTCGAGGGCTCCGTGCCGAGGGCACTGCTGCTGACCGTGCACCACACGCACGACAACGGCGTCACCGTCGCGGCCGGGCTGCCCATCACGCGGCAGGGCCTCGTCCTCTCCTGGCGCAGGTACGTCCAGCGGACCAACGCTCGCTACGCCGGGGTCAGGCCCCCGCTGCCGACGCGCTTCGAGCAGCTCCGTCGTGCGTGGAGCACCGCCCCCGACGACGCACCTACGATCGTCTGATGCCGTCCTACCGCGTGGTCCTCACCGTCGGAGCGCTCGCCCCCGGGGTCCGGCCACCCGACGTGCTCCCGGCCGCAGCCGACGCCGCCCGCGAGCTCGTGACGGTCGAGGCCTACGACGTCGGCGTCGTCTCGGGGGAGGCTCGGATCACCGTCCGCTTCACCGCCGACGACGACGCCACCGCCTGGCGCGTGCACGACCACGTGCGGTCGAGCACCGGCGTGCTCGCCGACCTCCCGACAGCACGGCTCACCCAGCGCTACGGCCCGCGCTGGCACCCCGTCCGCGGGCGCTGACGAGCACCCGTAGCGCCGGGCCGCGGCGCGACCTACGCTGGACTCCTCCTCATCGACGAGGGCGGGACCATGGTGTGGATCGTGCTTCTGGCGACGTGCGCCGTCGTCGTGCCCACGGCATGGTGGCTCGTGCGCCGCACCCGCCGCGCCCGGCGCCAGCGGGCCGCGCTGGCCAGGACCACGCTGCGCCTCCCGACGCGCCGCCTCCCAACGCACCGCCTGACGACACACCGCCTGCCGACCCTGCGCAGGCCGCCGGTCGAGACGGACCCCTTCGAGATGCTCACCCTGCAGTTCCGGCTGTCGACCCTCGCCACGCAGATCCAGCGCATCGAGCAGGACCAGAGCACCCTCGCCCGTGCGCACCATCTCCGCGCCACCCAGTACGCCTACGACACCGTCCTGCGCCAGGCCTGCACCCTCGTCGGGCTCACCGAGCTCTCCGGCTCGCACCGCCCGGGCGCGACGGTCTCCGACACCTGGGTGGTCGACGAGGACGAGCGCATGCGCCAGGAGCTCGAGCTCTGCGCGCGCGGCTGGTCGTGGTGACCTAGGTCGGGCTGTCCTGGTGGCCCGTGCCGGGTCAGGGGAGCGCAGGGATGTCGGTGACGTGCCAGCCGCGGACCTCGGGCAGCGCCGTCCCTGAGGTCTCGGCGGCGACCAGCTGCTCGAAGGACCTCAGGTCGCGCGGGCGCAGCCGCACGGTGAGGACCACGGCGGCCCCGTAGGCCGGCGGGTCGACGATCGCACGGTGCACGTGGCACCACTCGCGCACCACGTTCTCCAGACGCCCGGCCGACACGTGGTCGGTCTCGACCGCCACCTCGACGCGCGGCTCCCGGCTGACCACGACGGCACGGTCGAGGGCCTCGCTCACCGACGTCGAGTAGGCACGGACCAGGCCGCCGGCACCGAGCAGCACACCGCCGAAGTACCGGGTGACCACGGCGACGACATCGGTGAGCCCTCGTTGGCGCAGCACCTCCAGCATCGGCACACCGGCGGTCCCGGACGGCTCGCCGTCGTCGGAGGACCGCTGCCGGTCGGCGCGCTGCCCCACCACGAGAGCCACGCAGCTGTGCCGTGCGTCCCAGTACTCCTTGCGGACGGCGGCCACGACCTCGTCGGCGGCCTCGACGCTGGCCACGTGCGCCACGCGGGTGATGAAGCGCGACCTCTTCACGACGATCTCGTGGACCGTCGTCCCGTCGACCGTCGAGGGGAGCGTCAGCCCCACCGGGAGGTCGGCAGGGAGCTCGAGGGCGGGTGACGGGTCCACCGGACGAGCCTACGCGGGGCAGGGGAGGAGCAGGTACGACGAAGGCCCCGACCGTCGCGGTCGGAGCCTTCGTCGTCAGTCGTCCGTCCGGGCGGCGTGCGCCGGTCCGGACGTGTCATGCCTCGAGGGTCAGGACGCCTTCTTGGCGTGCTCCTCGGCCTTGTCGGCTGCGCCGACCTCGGACGACTCGCCCGCGGTGCTCAGGCTGCCACCGGTGGACTCGAGGTGGGCACGTACGAACCAGTGGAACAGCTCGAGCTCGTGCAGGTGACCGATGAGCAGGTCGTTGGTGACGTCGTCGAGCTCCTCGACGTCGGTCGCCGCCTTGCGGTGGTCGGTGATGACGCCCTGGTACACCTCGTCCAGCGCACCGAGGTGCGCGATGGTCGTGGCGCGGCCGAGGGAGTAGTCGTCCCACGAGCGCTCGGAGACGATGACGCCGGGCGTGCCGCGCGGTGCGACACCGAGCGTCGCGATGCGCTCCGCGGTCGCGTCGACCATGAGACGCACGGCGTCGACCTGCGGGTCGAGCATCTCGTGGACCGCGATGAAGTGCGGGCCCACGACGTTCCAGTGGATGTGCTTGAGGGTCAGCGCGAGATCGTTGAGCGCGGTGAGCCGCAGCTGCAGGATCCGGGCGACCTCCTGTCCCTGCTCGGGGGTGAGCGAGGGGACGGTGTACTTGGGCAGGTTCTTGCGTGCCATGATGTCGCAGTCCTCCAGAGGTGATCGGAAGGGTGGTGAACCACCTGCCTCCATCGTGCACCTGGTCTGCTCTCCTCGCAGAAGTTACGTCCTGGTCCGCGGTGCGTCGTGGCCGGTCGGGAGCCCGTGGCGCAGCAGGAGGGCCAGCAGGAGCGCAGCGATCCCGCCCGGGACGGCGAACCACGGCCAGGTGATCGACGGCGCCGCGTCGGCGGCCGCGGTCAGCCCCCCGGCGAGCAGCGCCACGACCTGACCCGCGAGGTTGAAGACCGCCGAGCGGCGACCCTCCTGGACGAGGACGGTGACGTCGACGCGGGTCTTCCGGCCGGCGAGCGTGGCGAGCCAGCTGAGCCGCACGACGGCGTGCACCAGGACGATCAGCACCGGTGAGCGCCAGGTGTAGCCGGCGGGAGAGCCGAACACGTACGGCAGCAGGATCAGGGCGAGCGCCGTGCCTCCCACGCCGTAGCCCGGCCGGGCGAGGTTGGCCACAGCGCCTCCGACGAGACCTGCGGCGGCGATCGCGATCAGCGCCGGCGAGATCTCCGAGCCGAGGGTCGCGACGCCGAGGCCCGTGACCATCGCGACAGCCAGCGCGACGTGCACCGCCCACCCGGGGATGGATCGACCCACGTCGATGCGTGCACCCACGCGGTCGTCACGGCGCGACCGCAGGGCCGCGGGGAGCCACGCCGGCCGCCGGCTCTGCACCGGGGCGGTCACGAGTGGCCTCGCAGCGCACGGGCCTCGGCACGCAGCGCGACCGCGGGCTCACCCGTCGCCCACCGCAGCACCGTGACGCCGGCGCGCGAGAGCTCGTGCAGCCGGTCGCGACGGACGATGTCGTTGAGACGCCAGGCCAGCAGCTCGTGCCGGTCGAGGCCGCGCAGGACCTCCTGGGGGAGCGTGTCGACAGCCACCACGCGGTGCCCGAGGGCACGCCACGCGAGGGCGGTCCGCGAGGGCGAGTCGTCGAGGAAAGTCGAGAACAGGTAGACCATCGCGCCCGTCGGGAGCTGGGGTGGGCGTTCCCGGTGCTTCGGGGCGCCGGCCGGACGGGCCAGGGCGAGGGCGTGGACCACGCGTTGCAGGTGGCGCTTGCCCCCGGAGAGCGGGACGGGGGTGTGCAGCCGCCCGAGGTCCTCGAAGCCGAGCCTGTCCCCGCCGTCGACGACAGCCGTCCCGACGGTCGCCGCAGCCTCGCGCGCGATGTCGAGCGAGGTCTGGACGTCGGGCGCGGTCTCGCGGTACCCGCCCCAGGTGGAGACCTCAGGGCCGACGTCGTCGCGCGAGTCGAGCACGAGCACCACCGACGCCTCGGACGCGGCGAAGGTGCGACGGACGTAGAGCTCGGAGACGTCGGGAGAGCGTCGCGCGGTGGTCCGCCAGTCGACCCGGCGCACCGAGTCGCCCGCGCGGAACAGGGCGATGTCACGCAGCTGCGACCCGTCGCCCGGGCGGCGCGAGCTGTGCGGCCCGGTCAGGCCGCGCAGCTGCGAGGCGACGGGCACCACGTCGAGACGCCGCACGAGCGGCAGCACCAGCACGTGGTCGGGCTCGAGGTGCAGGGGGTCGAGGAACCAGCCGCCCTCGGCCGCCACCGGCACGGCGTCGACCGTGAACAGCTCGCGGGGGCCGGTCCGCACCGACGGCGTCGTGAGGTCGAGGGTCCTGGTGCCGTCCGGGACGCTGACGAGCGCGTCGACCGGGTCGTTGCCGGGGCTCTCCGCCCGCACCCGCACGAGGTCCACGCCGTGGGGGACCGTGAGGGTCAGCGCGACGGCGAGCTCCCGGTCACGGACCGTGGTGCTCCCGCTGCCGGTCGAGACCGTGAACGGTCCCGAGGGCCGGTTCGCGGCCGCCCAGGCGGCAGAGAGCACGAGCGGGACCGCGATGGCGACCGCCTGGGGCCGTCCGGCTGCGAGGCCTGCGCAGAGCAGCACGACGCCGACGAGCGCGCTGACGACGACCACGCCGTCGCGCTCCCACCGGACCGCCGGGGCGGCCGACCACCGGGCGGCGGCCCGCGCGGCCCGGGAGCGCTCGGCGACCGAGGACCCCCGTGTCATGCCCGCCCGACCTCGCGGCCGTCCGACCCGACGGTCGCCGGCCCGGGGACCTGGTCGAGCAGGCTGATGACGAGGGTCTCGGTGCTGACTCCCGCGGCCCAGGCCGCAGGGCTCAGGGTGAGGCGGTGCGCGAGCACGGAGACCGCGACCTCCTTGACGTCCTCCGGGAGGACGTAGTCACGTCCGTCGATGACCGCCAGGGCGCGCGCGACCAGCATGAGGGTCTGCGACCCGCGCGGCGACGCCCCCACCTCGAGGTCGGGGACGCTGCGGGTGGCTGCTGCGAGGTCGACGCAGTAGCGGATCACGTCGGGGTCGAGCGCGACGTCCTCGACCCCGGACTGCATCGCCAGCAGGATCTCGGGCGACACCACCGCGTCGACCGAGCTGAACTCCTGGCGCCGGTCGAGCCGGCGGCGCAGCACGTCGAACTCCGCCTCCCGGTCCGGGTAGCCGACCGCGAGGCGGACCATGAACCGGTCGAGCTGGGCCTCCGGGAGGGGGTAGGTGCCCTCGTACTCGACCGGGTTGGACGTCGCCATCACGTGGAAGGGCAGCGTGAGCGGGTACGTGGTGCCGTCGATCGTCACCTGCCGCTCGGCCATGGCCTCGAGCAGCGCCGACTGCGTCTTGGGTGCGGTGCGGTTGATCTCGTCGGCGAGGAACAGGCCGGTGAAGACCGGACCGGGCCGGAACAGGAACTCGCGCGTCGCGGGGTCGTAGACGGTCGACCCGGTGATGTCTGCCGGGAGCAGGTCCGGGGTGCACTGCAGGCGGGCGAAGTCGAGCCCGAGCGCCGAGGCGAGGCTGCGGGCGGCGAGCGTCTTGCCGAGCCCGGGGACGTCCTCGAAGAGCACGTGGCCCCCGGCGAGCACCGCGGCGAGGGCGGTGCGCAGCGGCTTCTCCATGCCGACGACCACGGTCCCGACCTCGGCGAGCACCCGTGAGGAGAGCTCGGAGATCTCGGCGACCTGGAGGGGTGCGGGGGCAGGGGCGGAGGTCATCGGGTGCTCCTCGTCGGGTGGGTCTGGGGGGTGGGGCCGGCGGGGTCGAGGTCCGCGAGCCGGTCGATCGTGCGGGCGAGCTGGTGGACGGTGGGGTGGTCGGTGCGAGACTCCACGAAGTCGTAGGCTTCGTCGCCCAGCAGCCCGCGGGAGGTCTCCGTCTGCTGCGGGTCGTCGAGGTCGACGCCGAGCAGCCGGAGCCGGGACGCGGTGGCCGAGCGGACGGCGGCGACGGCACGCGGGGTGACCGCGTCGTCGCGGGACATGAAGCTCCAGGAGAGGTCCGAGACGTCGTCGCGCGCGCCCTGCTTGGCGCGGGACTCGTGCCGCGGCCAGCGCGGCTGGCGCGGGTCCTGCTGGCCGACGACCATGACCGTCACGGCGACCGACGCGACCAGCGCCATGAGGGTGTGCGCGAGGTCCGTGCCGATCGCGAGGTGCAGGACGGCGGCGACGACCGCCTGGATGGCGACGTAGACCCAGAACCGGATCATCGGGCACCACCCTGGGTCGAGGTCTGGTCCGTGCTGGAGGCCGTGCTGGAGGGAGTGGCGGACCGCAGGTCGACGACGAGGCGCTCGAGGGCCTCGGCCGCCGTCGCGCCCTGCTCGGGGGTGATCCGGTGGTCGGTGAACCGCGCGCGGTGGTAGAGGCGCAGGAGGGTCTGGACGGCGTCGGGGCTGGCCGGCGTGGTCCCGAGGACCTCGACCGTGAACTCGGTCGGGGTCTGCGCGGGGGTCCGCTCGGTGCCGCTCGCCTCCGCGGCGGACTCGAGCGCCACCCACGCCGCGACGACGTCGTCCGTGGGGTCGGCCGAGCTGCGCAGCCGGGTGGCCGCGAGCGCCGCGGCCTCCTCGAGCTCGGCGACGGGCACGACGGCGACGACGGTGGTCGCGGCGTCGCCGACGACGGGCTCGGGGAGGGTGCGTGCGGCGAGCCAGGGGAGAAGCCTGCGGGTGATGACCTTGCGGGCGAAGACGATGAGGGCGGCGAGGAGGGCGACGCCGAGGACGATGGCGAGGATGGTGCTGGTGCCGTCTCCCTCGGGCTCCCGTTCCTCGACGGGCTCCTCGGTCGGCAGGGGCTCGAGCGTGGGCGCGGTGGTGGGCTCGACGGGCGCGGTGGTGACCGGGACCGGGTCGGGCTCGGTCACCTGCCAGGGGCCGCTGAGCGCTGCGCTGGCGACGACCAGGAGGAGCAGGGCTGTGGCGAGGGCGACGGCGACGGTGGTGGCGCGCCAGCGCGGTCCGCCGGAGCGACGAGATCGTCGTGGGCCCGGTGCGGGCACAGTGCTCCCGCTGGTCTGGCCGCTGGCGTGGCTCTGCTGAGGAGGTGACGTCATCGTGGCGCCCACCTTAGCGGGGGTCGGCGGGTCAGGTGAGGAGCGACGCGGCGTGCTGGCCTGCGACGGCGGCTGCCAGGAAGGCTGCGGGGTCCTGGTCGAGCCCGCGGCCCATGGTGGAGAGGCGGACGGGCGAGAGCGCGAGGGCGTCGGCGAGGTCGGGGGTGGCTGGGGCCTCGACGAGGGTGTGCCGGGCGGGTCCTGCGGCGAGGCGTGGGGCCTGCTGCTGGATGCGGGCGTCGAGGGCGAGCGGGTCGTGGCCGGCGGCGTCGAACCGGTCGGCGACCTGGTCGAGGCGGGGGACGGGGACGTCGGCGGGGAGGAGGGCGACGCGGCCGTAGGCGGTGAGGGAGTGGTGGGAGATCCCCTGGTGGCGTTCGCGGGCGTCGGCGCCGGAGACGCGGAGGGAGGCGACGGGTCGGCCGCCGAGGGTGGCGGCGGCGTTGACGGCCTCTCCGGCGGCGACTCCGGAGAAGCCCCAGCGGGTGCCGGTGCCGAGGTTGCCGGGGCCCTGGGTGACGACGGCGAGGTCGGCGTCGAGGACGTGGTGGGCGGCGAGGAGGCCGGTGTGGACGGTGACGGCCTCGTGGTCGCCGCCGTAGGCCTGGCCGACGGTGATGGTGGCGGCGGTCCACCCGGTGTCGCGCAGCCGGGCGACGGTGCGGGAGAACCAGGCGGGGAGGGCGCCGCCGTCGGTCATGACGTAGACGATGCGGGGCGTGCGGCGGCCGTGGGTCTGGGCGTGGTGGCGTGCGCCGGCGACGATCGCGGGCAGGGCGGAGTGGAGGTCGGCGACGACGACGGGCATGCCGCCGAGGTCGTCGGCGTCCTGGAGGGTGCTGTGGTGGGGGGACTCCTGCTCGTCGACGCCGAGCACCATCGTCTGGTGCGGGGTGTAGCGGGCCTTGACGAGGTGGCCGGGCCCGTCGGTGCGGGGGGAGGCCGCGACGGGCTGGCCGTCGCGGGGGAGGACGGCGACGACGAGGGCGTACCCCCCGGTGCCGAGGCCGCGGTCGAGGGCGGTGGTGTTGAGGAGGACGTGGTCGCCGACGGTGGTGGGACCGACGAGGGCGGGGTAGGCGAGGGCGCGCAGGGTGCTCTGGGTGTGCTGCGGACCGGCGCCGGGGACGTCGCTGTCGACGGGGTCGGTCTGGACGGTGAGCTCGAGTGCGCCGTCCCAGGCGGTCCCGGTCGAGAGGATGCGTGCGCCGCGCCATGTCATCACGCCCCAGACGCTACTCGACCTCGGTGGGCGCTAGCGTAGGGGCGTGCCTGCGAACACCCCACCTGCCGCCAGACTCCTCAACCTCGTCATCGCGCTGATGAACACGCCGCTGCGCATGTCGAAGGAGGAGATCCGTGGCTCGGTCGCGGGCTACGACGACGCGGCGACCACCGAGGCCTTCGAACGGATGTTCGAGCGCGACAAGGACTCGTTGCGCGCCCTGGGGGTGCCGATCGTCACCGTCGACGCAGGCGGTCACGCCCAGGACGCGGGGTACCGGATCGACAAGGACGCCTACGCGCTCGAGGAGGTCGACCTCACGCCGGCAGAGCTGGGCGTGCTGTCGCTCGCGGCGCAGTTCTGGCAGGACAGCGCGGTGGCCGTGGACACCTCGCGCGCGCTCACCAAGCTGCGCTCGGCGGGGGAGCCGGCCGAGCTGGGGGACGGCGCGGACGTGACGGCGGGGCTGGCCCCGCAGGTGCGGTCGGTGTCCGACGCGTACGAGACGTTGCTCGACGCGGTGGTCGAGCGTCGTGCGGTGACCTTCACCTACCGTGCGGCGAGCACCGGGCAGGTGCTGCAGCGGACCGTCGAGCCGTGGCGGGTCGTGGTCCGTGACGGCGGGTGGTACCTGCTGGGTCACGACCAGGACCGCCGGGCGGCGCGTGCCTTCAAGCTCACCCGGGTCGAGGGCCAGGTGCGGGCGTCCGGGCCTGCGGGCGCCTTCGAGATCCCGGAGGGTCTCGACGCCGACGCGCTCATCGGGCTGCGCCGGCAGGCACCGGTGCGTCCCGCGGTCCTCGCGATCCGTCCGGAGCGCGCCGGGGCGCTGCGTGCCCGCGGGCGGGCTGCGGGCGAGGGCGAGACGCGGGCCGACAGCAGCACGACCACCGTCCCTGCGGGACGCGACGTGGTCGTGGTGGACTTCACCTCGGTGCAGACCGTCGCGGACGAGGTCGCCGGGTACGGTGACGCGGTCGTGGTGCTCGACCCGCCCGACCTGCGGGCCGCGGTCGTCGAGCGCCTGCGGGCGGCGTCGTCGCTGGCAGGCGCACCTGCTCCACCGAGCGCACAGGCTGCACAGACCGCACACGCTGCACAGACGACCGAGGGGACCCACCGTGGCTGAACGTGCGACCGACCGCTTCGTGCGCCTCGTAGGGCTCGTGTCCTTCCTCGAGGCGTCCGGGCCCGTGCCCGTCGACGAGCTCGCCCGGCACTTCGGCGTGACGGCCAAGCAGATCCTCGCCGACGTCGACACCCTCTGGGTGTCGGGGACGCCCGGCTACTGGCCGGACGACCTCATCGACTTCGACGCGGACTCCTACGACCGCGGGGTCGTGCACCTCACCGAGGCCCGCGGCATGACGCGCCCGCTGCGGCTGGGGACGCGCGAGGGCATCGCGCTCATCGCTGCCCTGCGCGCGCTGCACGAGGCCGTGTCGGCCTCGGGGGACGACGAGCAGGCCGGCGTGGTCGAGTCCGCGCTCACCAAGCTGACCGTCGCCACCGGGGACGCCGCGTCGGCCCTCGACGTCCGGGTGACCGTCGACGCGTCCCGGGAGGTGCTGGCGGCCATCCGGTCGGCCACGACCACGGGACGCCGCCTGCTCATCGACTACGTGGACGGTTCCGACGTCACGACCCGACGGGTCGTCGAGCCCTTCCGCCTCGTCCCCTCCGACGACGTCACATACCTGCACGCCTGGTGCCTCGACGCCCAGGGGGAGCGCACCTTCCGCACCGACCGCATCCTCGCCGCCGAGGTCGTCGACGAGCCGGCGACCCGCACGGCCAGCCCGGCTGCCGCCTCCCGCGCCTACCGGCCGGCGGGCGACAGCGTCGTCGAGCTCGTGCTGTCGGCCCAGGCACGGTGGATCGCCGAGCAGGTGCCGGTCGAGTCCGTCACCAACATCGACGAGACCCGCTTCGCGGTGACGCTGCGGGTCGCCAACCCGGCGTGGCTGCGGCTGTTCCTGCTGCGCAACGCCTCGCGCATCCTCTCGGTCGGCCCCGAGGAGGTCCGCGAGGACGTCGCGGTCGCGGCACGCCTGGCCCTGGCGGAGTACGAGAGCCTCGGCCTCCTCGACGACGAGCAGGCTGCCGGCCCGCCGTCGCTCCCGGCGCCCGCGGGCGCCGGGGCCTAGGGTGGTCGGCATGTGGTTCTGGATCTGGTTCGTCCTCGTGCTCGCCGCCCTCGCCGGGGCGGTGCTGCTCGGCCGGTCGCTGTGGCGCCGGGTCAAGAGCACCACGCGTGCCGCGGGGGAGGCCCTCGGGTCCCTCGACCGGCTCGCCGAGAAGATCGACGCCCTCGAGGGCGTGCCGGTGGGTCCGGAGCCGCGCCCCGTCGACGTCTTCGCCGACAGCGCCGCACGGCACGACCTCGCCGAGCTGGTCGCGAGCCGCCGGACCGCACGCCGCAGCCGCCGACGCGCGCGCTACGAGGCCGACGCCGACCGGTACGAGCAGTGGCGCCACATCGACCTGTGAAGGACTCTGCGGGGCTCTGGGGCCCCTGGACGGCGCTGCGCGGCGCCGGTCACCGACCGTCGACAGCCGCCGGACCCACGCTCTCAGACCGTTGAGCCGAGACCGTCGGTAGGGCAGGATGGAGGGAAGCGCTTCGACGGAGAAGCGCCTGCACCAGGCAGCAACCTCGGGCAGGTACCCTTCGCTTGCGTCACCGGATCTACGATGGTTCTACCCACCCGCAACAGGAGGCACTCATGGGAGCGTTGAAGCCCACGCACCTGCTCATCCTTCTCGTCGTCATCCTTCTCCTCTTCGGGGCGAAGCGTCTTCCCGACCTGGCCAAGAGCGTCGGCCAGTCCCTGAAGATCTTCAAGAAGGAGATGAAGGAGCTCACCGACGACGACGACGCGCCGAAGGCCGCGCCGACCGTCCAGGTCGTCACCCCTGAGCAGGGCGCCGCGACGCCGCCGGTCTCCCCGGTCGACGTCACCGCCACGCCGCCACGGACACCGTCCGGGAGCACCACCCCGCCGCAGGCGTGAGCGTGGCGCAGGGCTCGCGCCGGTCTGAGGAGCGCGCCGAGAAGCTGGCCGCCAAGGGCAAGATGCCCTTGCGCGGCCACCTCCTCGAGCTCCGCCGGCGCCTGTTCCTCGCCGCCCTCGGCATCGTCATCGGTGCCGTGGGCGGCTGGTTCCTGTACAACCCCGTCTTCAACCTGCTGCAGCAACCTCTCCTCGACGCCGCTGCCCGGCTGAACCAGCCGGTCAACATCAACTTCGGCGGCATGGCGACGGCGCTCGACATGAAGATCAAGATCTCGTTCTTCATCGGCCTGTTCCTCACCAGCCCCTGGTGGCTGTTCCAGCTGTGGTCCTTCATCACCCCGGGGCTCACCAGCAAGGAGAAGCGCTACACGGTCGGGTTCCTCGGGTCTGCCATCCCGTTGTTCCTGGCCGGTGCGTTCATGGCCTGGGCGATCCTGCCGCACGCGGTGAAGATCCTCACGGACTTCCTGCCGGAGGGGGCGACGAACTTCCAGGACGCGCAGACGTACCTCAGCTTCGTCATGCGCCTCCTCATCGCCTTCGGGCTCGCCTTCGTGCTGCCCGTCGTCATGGTCGTGCTCACCTTCGCCGGGCTCGTCCGGTCCGAGTCCTGGGCCAAGGGGTGGCGGTGGGCGATCGTCATCGCCTTCACCTTCGCCGCGATCATGACCCCGACGCCCGACGCGCTCACCATGATCCTCGTGGCGCTGCCGATCGTCCTGCTGTACTTCGCGGCCCTCGGGGTGTGCATCCTGCGCGACCGCGCCGTCGACAGGCGGACCGCCGCGCTCGACGCCGAGATCGACGCGTACGACGTCTGACGCACCACGATGACCGAGACCCCCGCCACGCGCGGGCCGGTCACCGGAGCGCCCTCCAGCCCCGGTGACCGCGCCCGCACGGCAGCACAGCACGCACCCGCCGAGGCCCCCGCGCGACGGACCGTCGGTCTCGTGGTCAACCCCACCGCCGGGCACGGCCGCGGCGGGGAGGCAGGCCGGCGCACCGCCGAGCTCCTGGCCCGTGCAGGGGTCGACGTCGTCGACCTCACCGGTGCGTCCGTGGCCGACGCCGTGGCGCGCGCACGCCCCGCCGCCCTCGACGGGCTCGCCGCCCTCGTGGTCGTCGGTGGCGACGGGATGGTGCACCTCGGCGTCAACGCCACCGTCGGGACGCCGACGCCCCTGGCGATCGTCGCCGCAGGGTCGGGCAACGACTACGCCCACGTCCTCGGTCTGCCCGTCCACGACGTCGAGGCCTCCGTCCGGCAGGTCGTCGCCGCCCTCGACCACCCGCCCCGCCGGGTGGACGCCGTGCACGTCGGCCCGCACGTCCCGGGCACCACGAGCGGCGCACGGGCGGCCGCAGGGACGGCCGCAGGGACGGCGACCGCCCCACCCGGCCTCGCCCCGGACACCGAGGGGGGCTGGGGTGGCCGCTGGTACGCCGGGGTCCTGTCCCTCGGCCTCGACGCCGACGTCAACGCGCGGGCCAACACCTACCGCTGGCCCGCCGGCCACGGGCGCTACGTGCGCGCCGTCCTCGCCTGCCTCGCCGGCTTCACGCCCTACGGGTACACCCTCACCACCGACGACGGCACCCGGACCTTCCGCGGCACGCTGGTCGCGGTCGCGAGCTCGTCGCAGTTCGGGGGCGGGCTGAGCATCGCCCCCGACGCGCAGGTCGACGACGGGCACCTCGACGTCGTCTACGCCACCGAGCTGTCCCGGCGGGGGATCCTGCGGCTCTTCCCGCGGCTGTACCGCGGGACGCACCTGAGCCACCCGGCGGTGCACGTGCTGCGCACCCGCAGCGTCGTGGTGACCGCCAGCGGCGACGGGCGCGTCCCGCCCGTGGCCTTCGCCGACGGCGAGGTGGTGGGGCCCGTCCCGCTCCGCGTCGAGGTGTACCCGGGGGCGCTGCACGTGCTCGCCGGGCCGGCGCAGCCCGCCCGCACCGCAGGGGTCACCGGCTCGCTCTAGGCTGGAGGTATGGCACCTCCCTCCCGACGCCGCAGGTCGGCCCCGGCCACCCCGGCCGCCGCCAGCACCACCCGCACCGGCCCGAGCCCCGCCGAGCGCTACCAGCAGTACCGCCAGCGCGCCGAGCTCGACTCCCAGCAGGTCTCCGCGTTCCGCCAGACCCTCGACTTCGACCTCGACGACTTCCAGCTCGAGGCCTGCGCCGCGCTCGAGCGCGGGCACGGCGTGCTCGTGGCCGCCCCGACCGGAGCAGGCAAGACCATCGTCGGCGAGTTCGCCATCCACCTCGCGGTGACCGGCGGGCGCAAGGCGTTCTACACCACGCCGATCAAGGCCCTGAGCAACCAGAAGTACGCCGACCTCGTCGCCCGGTACGGCGCCGAGCACGTCGGGCTGCTCACCGGCGACACGACCATCAACGGCGAGGCCCCCGTCGTCGTCATGACCACCGAGGTCCTGCGGAACATGCTCTACGCCGCGTCGCCCACCCTCGACAACCTCGGCTTCGTGGTCATGGACGAGGTCCACTACCTCGCCGACAGGTTCCGCGGCTCCGTCTGGGAAGAGGTCATCATCCACCTCGCCGCCGACGTGCAGCTCGTGTCGCTGTCCGCGACGGTCTCCAACGCCGAGGAGTTCGGCGACTGGCTCGAGATGGTCCGCGGCGACACGACCGTCGTCGTCAGCGAGCACCGACCCGTGCCGCTCACCCAGCACGTGGCTGCCGCACGACGGGGGGCCGCTCCCGGCGGGCTCTTCGACCTCTACGCGCACACCGTCGACCCCACCGCCCCGGGGCCCAACCCGCCCATCAACCCCGACCTGCTGGCCCTCATGCGCCAGGGCGACTCCTTCCGCGGCGGCGGGGGCCGCGGTCGCGGCTACCGCAGCGCCCGCGGCCAGGGCGGCCCCGGCGGACGCAGCCGGGACAGCGCACGGGGCTCGGCCGGGACGACCGGCCGCCGCGGCCCCGCACGGTTCACCGTCGTCGACGAGCTCGAGCAGGCCCGCCTGCTGCCCGCCATCTACTTCATCTTCTCCCGCGCCGGGTGCGAGGGAGCCGTCGCGCAGTGCGTCGGCTCGGGGCTGCGGCTGACCACCCCGGAGCAGGAGCTCACCATCCGCGGGATCGTCGAGGCGCGCTGCGCAAACATCCCCTCCGAGGACCTCGCCGTCCTGGGCTACTGGGGCTGGCTCGACGCCCTGACCCGCGGCATCGCCGCGCACCACGCCGGCATGCTCCCGCTGTTCAAGGAGACCGTCGAGGAGCTCTTCAGCGCCGGTCTCGTCAAGATCGTCTTCGCGACCGAGACCCTGGCCCTCGGCATCAACATGCCCGCGCGCTCCGTCGTCCTCGAGAAGCTCGTCAAGTGGGACGGCTCGTCGCACGTCGACCTCACGCCGGGGGAGTACACCCAGCTCACCGGGCGCGCCGGACGTCGCGGCATCGACGTCGAGGGGCACGCCGTGGTCGTCGACCACCCCGGCCTCGACCCGGTGGTCCTCGCCGGCCTCGCCTCCAAGCGCCTCTACCCCCTGAAGTCCAGCTTCGCGCCCACCTACAACATGGCCGTCAACCTCGTGTCCCAGGTGGGCCGCGAGCGCGCCCGCGAGATCCTCGAGACGTCCTTCGCGCAGTTCCAGGCAGACCGCGGCGTGGTGGGCCTGGCCAAGCAGGCGGCGGCGAGCTCGGAGGCGCTCGACGGCTACGCCGAGGCGATGCTCTGCGAGCAGGGCGACTTCCGCGAGTACATGCGGCTGCGCAAGGCGCTGTCGGCGCGCGAGGCCGAGCTGTCGAAGCGTGCGACGAACGAGCGCCGCAGCGAGGTCGTGCGGGCGCTCGAGTCGCTGCGCCGTGGTGACCTCGTCGAGATCCCGTCGGGGCGCCGGGCCGGGTACGCGCTCGTGCTCGACCCGGGGTCGGACGGCGGCTTCGACGGGCCGCGCCCGACGATCCTCAGCACCGACCGCCAGGTGAAGAGGCTGACCGTGGCCGACGTCCCGCAGGGGCTTCGGGTGGTGGGTGAGGTGCGGATCCCCAAGACCTTCAACGCCCGCAACCCCGGCTCACGACGGGACCTCGTGTCGTCGATGAACACCAGGCTGGGCGCGTTCGCGGACACCGCTGACGGGCGCGTGCCCAAGCGTTCCGGCTCGACGCGTCGTGGCGCGGGCGACGACGCGGAGGTGGCGCGGATCCAGGCGGCCCTGCGGGCGCACCCCTGCCACTCGTGCCCCGACCGCGAGACGCACGCGCGGTGGGCGCTGCGGTGGGAGTCCCTCGACAAGGAGCACAAGGCGCTGATGCGTCGCATCGAGGGACGCACGGGGTCGATCGCGAAGGTGTTCGACCGCATCTGCGACGTGCTGCGGACGCTGGAGTACCTCGAGCGGGACGAGCACGGCGCGCTCGTGGTGACCCGTGCGGGGGAGAGCCTCAAGCGGCTGTACGCGGAGAGCGACCTGCTGCTGGCCGAGTGCCTGCGTCGCGGGGTCTGGGACGACCTCGACCCCGCGGGCCTGGCGGCGGCGGTGTCGACAGTCGTGTACTCGGCGCGCCGGGACGACCGTGAGGAGGAGCCGCACGTGCCGGGTGGTCCGGACGGGCGGCTGGCCCGCGCGCTCGACGAGACGGTGCGGATCTGGTCGGCTCTCGACGACCTCGAGGACGCGCACCGGCTCGAGGCGACGGGTCCGCTCGACATGGGGCTGGTCGAGGCGATGCACCGCTGGGCGTCGGGGCGCAGCCTCGACGTGGTGCTCAAGGGCACCGACCTCGCTGCGGGAGACTTCGTTCGGTGGTGCAAGCAGGTGATCGACGTCCTCGGGCAGCTCACCAAGGCCTCGCCGCAGGACCACGTCCGGGTCACCGCGGACAAGGCGATCGACGCGCTGCGCCGGGGCGTGGTGGCGTACTCGAGCGTGTAGCCGGGTGCGCTGCTCGCCCCTGGTGGGCTGAGGGCACGTCGTGGCCTAGGGTGGTTCGTCGTGACTTCCATCGTGCTCCGTGGCGGCATCATCCACTCTCCGGCAGACCCCTTCGCCGAGGCTGTCCTGGTCGACGACGGGGTGGTGACCTGGATCGGCGCGAACGACACGGCCGACGGTCTCGCCGCCCGGGCGGACCGTGTCGTCGAGCTCGACGGGGCACTGGTGGCCCCCGGCTTCGTCGACGCGCACGTGCACGTCCTCGAGGAGGCGCTCGCCCGCGCAGGGCTGGACCTCGACGGGCTGGGGTCGCGTGCCGCGACGATCGACGCCGTCGCCGCGCGCAGCAGGACGCTCCGGGCGGAGGACGGCCCGCTCCTGGCCCACGGGTGGGACGAGAGCGTGTGGGACGACGCGCGACGCCCGACCGCCCACGAGCTCGACGCCGCGACAGGCGGCGCGGCCGTCTACGCCGCGCGTGCCGACCTGCACTGCGCGGTCGTGTCCAGCCGCCTCGCCGACCTCGCCGGCCTGCGGTCCCTGCCCGGGTGGCGCGAGGACGGCTTCGTCACGGGGGAGGCGCACCTCGCCGCCCGGGCTCTCGCCCGCACCCTGACCCCGGAGGCACGGGACCGCCTCGTCCTCTCGGCCTTGCAGGCCGCCGCGGCGAACGGCGTGGTGAGCGTGCACGAGGCCTCCGCGCCCGGCATCGACACCCGTGAAGGTCTGGCCTCCCTCATCGCGCTCACCGCCTCCGACGACTCCGGGCTGCCCCTCGTGGTGGGGTACCGCGGGGAGCTGGTCCGCACCGCCGACGAGGCGCGCGAGATCGCCGACCAGATCCCGGGGCTCCGCGGGCTCGCGGGCGACCTCAACGTCGACGGGTCGATCGGGGCGCGCACGGCCGCGCTGCGGGCGCCCTACTCTGATGCCCCGGGGACCTCGGGATCGCTGTCCCTCGACGCCGACCAGGTCCGCGACCACGTGCTCGCCGTGACCGAGGCAGGGCTGCAGGCCGGGTTCCACGTCATCGGCGACCTGGCCATGGACACCGCGGTCGCCGGGCTCGTCGCGGCCGCCGAGACGTCGCGGAGCGCGATGCGCAGGCTCGGGCACCGGCTCGAGCACGCCCTCATGCTCGACGACGCGGCCCTGCAGGCGCTCGTACCGCTCGGCGTGGGCCTGAGCATGCAGCCGGGCTTCGACGCCGCCTGGGGAGCACCTGGCGGCCTCTACGAGGCGCGGCTGGGGGAGCGGGCCACCCAGATGCACCGCCTCGCCGCGATCGCCTCGGCCGGGATCCCGACCGCCTTCGGCTCGGACGCGCCCGTCACCGCGCTCGCACCCTGGGCTGCGGTCCGCGGTGCGGTGTTCCACCACACGGCCGACCAGCGGATCTCCGCCCGTGCTGCCTTCCGCGCCTCGACCCGTGGCGGGTGGCGCCTCGCCGGGATGGACCACACCGGTGCCGGGGAGATCCGCGTCGGGGCGCCCGCGCACCTCGCCGTGTGGCGGGCCGAGCAGGTGACCGTCCAGTCGGAGGCCTCCGGGCTGTCGTCGTGGAGCACCGACGCGCGGTCGGGGACACCGCTGCTGCCCGACCTCACCGACCCCGAGACGTACCCCGAGTGCGTCATGACGCTGCGTGCCGGACGGCCGGTCTACGACGCGCTCGGCTGAGCCCGACCGACGTCCACGGTGATCCGCGGCCGCCCTCCCGAGGAGCTGCGGGGCGGGACGGGCGAGGCCCGTGTGACACCTGGTGCACCTGAGGCGACCCGTCGGTCCGTCGGTGGAGAATCTGTGTGCGAAGCCTTGACAGCGCGCGGGCCCGGCCAGGTAGGTTCGCCTGGTGCGAGAGCGCGGCGCTCCGGCGTCCAGGGGTCCACAGCCTCACTCTGCGGGCACCGAACCGGAAGCTCTCTGTCCGGTACGTGGAGGTCCGCGCGTCCAGTAGAAAACGACGTCCTCGACGTCGGCCCGAAGGACGCGCGGACCGCCCGCCACCTCGCGCGAGGCTCCTCCCATGTCGGTGACGTACCCTGCACGGGTGCCCGCCCGACCTGTACCCAGCGACCTCGCCGCCCACACTGCCCCGAGCGCCCACACTGCCCGGCCCGTGCCTCGGCTGCTCGCCCTCGTGCTCGCCGCGGTCGGCGGCGTCGTCACCGACCTCGCCTTCCCGGACGTCGGCATCTGGGTCCTCGCCCCGGTCGGCGTCGCGATGCTGTTCCTCGCGGGCGGACGGGACGCGCCGTGGTGGAACGCGCTCCTCGGCTTCGTCTGGGGGCTGACGTTCTTCTTGCGTCACATCCTCTGGGCGCAGTACGCGGTGGGCGACGTCCCGTGGGTCGCCCTGAGCGTCATGGAGGCGCTGTTCGTCGGTGCCGTGATGCTCGCGTGGACGTGGGTCCGCCGGGTGCCGGTCGTCCGTGACCACGCCACGGTGCAGGTGCTGTCCTTCGCGACGCTGTTCGTGGCAGGCGAGGCCGCACGCTCCGTCGCGCCCTTCGGTGGCTTCCCGTGGGGACGGCTCGCGTTCTCCCAGGCCGAGTCTGCCGTCGGACGCCTCGCGTGGCTCGCGGGCGCCCCGCTGGTGTCCTTCGCCGTCGTGGTGACCGGGGTGCTGCTGGCGATCGCCGTCCTCGCTCTGCTGCGCCTCGACCTGCTGCCGCTCGGCGTGTCCGCCCTGACCGCCGTGGCGGTGCTGGCCGTGGGCCTCGCGGTCCCGCTCGCCACCCAGGCAGAGTCCGGCACGCTCGCCGTCGGAGCCGTGCAGGGCAACGTGTCCAAACCCGGCCTCGACGCCTTCGAGAACCGGCGCGAGGTGCTCACCAACCACGTCGACGGGACGTACAGCCTCCTCGACAGCGTCGACCAGGGCGACCTCGACATCGTCCTGTGGCCCGAGAACGGCAGCGACTACGACCCGCAGGTCGACGCCCAGGCCGCGACCGACATCGACGGCGCCGCACAGGCCGTCGGCGCCCCGATCCTCGTCGGCGCGCAGGAGTTCCCCGAGACCGGAGGACGCTACAACGTCGGCCTGCTCTGGGAGCCCGGTGTCGGCGTCGTCGACCGCTACGCCAAGCAGCACCCGGCGCCCTTCGCCGAGTACATCCCGATCCGCGAGCTCGTCCGGCCCTTCTCGTCGGCCGTCGACCTCGTCACCAACGACATGATCGCCGGGACCGAGGTCGGCACCATCGCCCTCGACTCCGACCGCCTGGGCCGCACCGTGACCATCGGCGACGTCATCTGCTTCGAGGTCGCCTACGACGGGCTGGTCCGCGACTCCGTCGCCGCCGGCGCCGAGATGCTCGTGATCCAGACCAACAACGCGAGCTTCGGGCCGACGGCAGAGTCGACCCAGCAGCTCGCCATGTCCCAGCTGCGCGCCATGGAGACCGGACGGACCACCGTCCAGATCTCGACCGTCGGCGTGAGCGCGGTCATCGCCCCCAACGGGACGATCGTGTCCAGGACCGGGCTGTTCACGCACGAGCAGATGATCGAGGACGTCGCCCTGCGCACCTCGACGACCCCCGCCGTGGCCGTCGGGGCCTACGTCCCGTGGGTCACCCTCGCCGGCGCCCTGCTGCTCCTCGGTGCGGCGGCCGCCACCGGCGTGCAGCGTCGCCGCGCACGCACCGGCGCCGACCCGTCCACGAGGCGCTCCGCTCCGAAGAGGTAGAGACAGGTCCTGGCAGGCGATCTGCAGGTCACCTCGCAGGTCACGGTGCAGGTCGAGGTGCCGCCGGCAGGTCTGGTGGCGCCCGCGACGCTAATGTCTGGGGGTGCGTGCACCGCGCACGGGTCTACCGGGCGCCTCCGGAGACCGCACGACAGCCGTACGGCGAGCAGGGAGCAGGATGGATCCGCAGGCAGACCGCGTCCTCGTGGTCGTCCCCACGTACAACGAGGCCCTCACGCTCACGACGCTCGTCGACGGGCTGCGGGCGCACACGCCGGACGTCGACGTGCTCGTGGTCGACGACGCGAGCCCCGACGGCACCGGCGAGCTCGCCGACGCCCTCGCCCAGGCGCACCCCGGGGTGCACGTGCTGCACCGCACCGGCAAGCAGGGCCTGGGGACCGCGTACATCGCCGGCTTCCGCTGGGGCCTGGAGCGCGACTACGACGTCCTGTGCGAGATGGACGCCGACGGCTCCCACCGCTGCGAGGACCTGCCCCGGCTGCTCGCCGCGTCAGCCGCCCGGCCGCACCCCGCCCTCGTGCTCGGCTCGCGCTGGGTCCCCGGTGGGTCCGTGGTCAACTGGCCACGGCACCGCGAGCTGCTCTCGCGCGGCGGCAACACCTACGTCCGCCTCGCCCTCGGGCTGCGCCTCGGCGACGCGACCGGCGGGTTCCGCGCGTACCGCGCGCAGACGCTGCGCGACCTCGACCTCGCCGGCGTGGAGTCGCAGGGCTACTGCTTCCAGGTCGACATGTCGTGGCGGGTCGCGCAGGGCGGCGGGCAGATCGTCGAGGTCCCCATCACCTTCGTCGAGCGCACGGCGGGGGAGTCCAAGATGAGCCGCGGCATCGTCCAGGAGGCGCTGCGCAAGGTCACCGTCTGGGGCGCCCGGCACCGCGCCCAGCAGCTCCGCTCGCTCCTGCAGCGCGGACGGCGCCCCGCTCGCTGAGCAGGGCGCCGTCGGGACTCGCACGGGCCCCAGGGCCCGAGCGCGGAGCTGCGGTCGTCAGCCGACGAGCGCCGCCCGGACGACCTGCGAGAGCACCTTGCCGTCGACACGGCCGAGCCCTGCCGCGGCAGCGTTGACGGCCTTCATCACGGTGCCCATGTCCTTGGGGCCGGTGGCACCGGTCGAGGCGATCGCGTCGGCCACGAGCGCGTCCACCTGCTCGGGCGACAGGGTCGCCGGCAGGTAGGTCTCGATGAGGTCGGCCTCGGCCGTCTCGTTCGCCGCGCGGTCGTCCGCACCGGCGTCGGCGAAGATCTGCGCGCTCTCGCGACGCTTCTTCACCTCGGAGGCGAGCACCTTCTGCACCTCGTCGTCCGAGAAGTCGCGGGCGACCGAGCCGGACTTCTCCGCGGTGCGCACAGCACCGATGATCTGGCGCAGGGTGCCGGTGGTGAAGGTGTCACGGGCCTTCATGGAGGTGGTCAGGTCTGAGGTCAGTCGCTCGAGCGTGGTCATAGGACAATCATGCCCGCCCGCGGCGCAGCGGGAGGACGACGAAGGCCGCAGCACCGTGGAGGTGCTGCGGCCTTCGTCGTGCGTCAGGGGCCGGTCAGGCGCTGCGGCGCAGCTTTCCGGCACGGAGCAGCGTGAGGCGCTCGTCGAGCAGGTCTTCGAGCTCCTTCATGGTGCGACGCTCGAGGAGCATGTCCCAGTGCGTGCGCGGCGGCTTGCCGGACTTCGCCTCGGGCTTGTCGGCGTCGCGGAGCAGCGCCTCCTCGCCGCAACGGCACTCCCAGACGACCGGGACCTCAGCCTCGGTCGAGAACGGGAGGATGATGGTGTGGCCGTTGGGGCAGTCGTAGTGGGCCTGGAAGCGGGGGGCGAAGTCGACGCCCTCGTCCGACTCCATGCTCTTGGCGCCGATGCTCATGCCGCGCAGCGAGCGGTCTGCCATGTGTCCTCCAAATGATCTGCGGTGCCGGACGAGCGGCGAAGAGCCACGGTGTGCGTCCGTCGGTCGTGTCCTGATGTGTAGAACGGGTCCTGTGGTCGAGATGTTCCTGCTTCGCGTGAAGGTCTCGTGAACCGCCCGGCCGGAACAGGTGCCGGGGCGGCGGGTCGAGACCAGGACGACGCCCAGGTCGGCGTGCGGGGCCTGATGCTCAGGTGCGCACGGCGCGTGGACGTGGTCGGCTGTGCCGGCCTCTCCCGCAGATCGGCACGCAGGTCTCAGAACCGAACCACTGTACCGTGCAGCCGCTCCGCGCCGCACCCCGGACCGGGGTCGTCCGCGTCACAGTCCTCGGTCGCGGCGTGCCGCCCGTCCGCGGGCCTCCGCAGGCCCGGCGCTGCGTAGGATTGAGCGCCCCACCAGCACGACCGTAGCCAGCACGACCGAAGCCCGCACGGCCCTGCACGACCGACAGGAGATGCCCGACCCATGACCGAAAGCAGCGGCGAGTCCGCCCTGGCCCGGTCCTTCAAGGCCCTCTCCGACCCCACCCGGCTCAGGCTGCTCTCCCTGGTCGCCGCTCACGAGGGCGGCGAGGCGACCGTCGTCGACCTCACCGAGCCGCTGGACCTCACCCAGCCGACCGTCTCGCACCACCTGAAGATCTTGGTGGAGGCCGGCCTGCTGACCCGTGAGAAGCGCAGCGTGTGGTCCTACTACGCCCTCGTCCCGGGCGCGCTCGGCACCCTCGGCCGGTACCTGCAGGACGCGGACGCCGCCTGGTCGCCGTCGAAGACCCGCACCAGGCGGCGCTGAGGGGCGCCAGCGCTCAGCAGCAGCGGTCAGCGGCCGTCGCGCAGGTCGCCCAGGGTCTCCTCGCGCCAGGTGATCTGGTCGAAGCGGGACACGCACGTCTCGCCCATCGGCGCCTGCGACAGGAAGCCCACCGTCGCCCCGGCCGGGACCGCGAGACGGAACACCCGGACGAAGTCCCAGGTGATCCCGTCGAGCGACGAGTGGAAGGCCCACGCCTCGCCGACCCGGCTCAGCCGCAGGTAGACCTCGTCGCCCGCCACGAGCGTCGAGTTGCAGTCGTCGGAGAACCCGTCGGTGACGACGCTGACCACCATGACGTCACCCTGGGGGGACCGCTCGAAGCAGAGCTTGGCCCAGTGGTCTTGGTCTCCCCACACGCACAGCGCGCCCGCGTCGAAGGTCGAGCGCGGTCCGTCGACACGGACGCGCGCGGACAGCGTGAGGTCCCCCGAGGGCTCGAAGCCGAGCGCCGCGGCACGGTGCTGCTGCGGACCGCCCGTCGGGTCGTTGCTCCAGTCCACGCCAGCGGCGGCCGTGAGGACCAGGGTCCCGGTCGCGTCGTCGTAAAGGGCGTCGCCCTCGAGCGGGGCCCACGAGAGGGCGGGGAGGCCAGGGAGGTGGAGTGCCACGATGCAGGTCCTGCTTCCATGTCGGTGCTGATGAGGGTGAAGGTGCTGGTCAGGCGCCGGCAGGCCGGTGCCCAGAGGATGCTAGCGAGAGACCGTGGCGCTCGGGAAGAGGGCTGCCGGGCAGAGCGGCACCAGCCCGAGGTGGCGTCAGGCCGAGGGCGTGTCGCCCGAGGTCGCGGGGGAGGAGGCGCGCTCGGCGCGCGGGCGGGCTGCCGAGGTGAGCAGCGACGCGAGGGCCACGACCACGAGCACCACGACCATGGCGCCGCGCAGGCCGTAGTGCTCGCCGAGGAACCCGAGCAGCGGCGGGCCGACGAGGAAGGCGACGTATCCGGCGGTCGCGACCGCCGCGACCGACGAGGTCGGGTCGTCGCTGTCCCCGGCGGCCGAGAGGGTGACCGGGAACCCGAGCGCGGCCCCGAGGCCCCAGAGGATGACGGCGCAGCCGGCGACCACCACGTTGTCGGCGAAGACGACCAGGGCGATCCCGGCGGCCGAGACGAGGGCGCTGACCCGCAGGACGGCGACGTTGCCGAAGCGCGCGAGGAGCGGCTCTCCGGAGAAGCGCCCGATGGTCATGGCAGCCGCGAAGCCCGTGAAGATCACCGACCCGAGGGTCTCGGACATGCCGTGCCCGTCGACCATGAGCAGGGGGAGCCAGTCGCTGGCCGACCCCTCCGCGAGGGCCAGGGCGAGCACGATGAGCCCGAGCATGAGGATGCGGCTCTGCTTCCACACCGAGAGCTGCTCGCGCCAGGTGGAGGACGTGGCGCTGCCCTTGCGCGCGAGGCCGGTCTCGGCGGGGATCTGGGGCACCGCCCAGAGTGCGGCGGCCGTCCCGGCGACGGCGACGGCCACGAGGTGCCAGACGACCGGGAAGGACATCGCGGTCAGTGCGATCCCCAGGCTCGCGCCGAGGACCGTGCCGAGGCTGTAGCAGCCGTGGAGCATGGGCAGCACGGACCGTCCAGAGGCGTTCTCGACCGCGGCACCCTCGATGTTGATCGCGATCTCCGACATCCCGACGCCTCCGCCCACCAGGGCGAGGCCGACGAAGACGCCAGCCGTCAGGCCCAGGCTCGAGGCGACGCCCACCAGGGCGAGGCCCGTGACGAGGCTCGTCCCGCCGATCGCGATGGTCAGCCGTGCCCCGTGCGCGCGGACCACCGACGCAGACGAGAGGACACCGGTCATCGACCCGACGGAGAGCCCGAAGAGGACGAGGCCCATCTGCCCCGTCGACGCGTCGAGGAGGTCCCGGACCGCCGGGGTGCGGACCACCCACGAGGCCATGGACACGCCGACCACGAGCATGAAGACGAAGATGGCCGTGCGGCGCGTGCGCAGCGCCGGGGCGAAGGGCTGGCGCCCGGCGACGGGGGTGGTGTGCATGCGTACGATCGTACTGCTGAGGCCCGGGTGGCCCGGGCGGTGGTCCGAGGTCTGAGAGGATGGGCGGATGCCCAGGCGATTCGACCCGACGAGACGCGACCGCATCATCGACGTCACGGTCGAGGCGGTCGCCGAGCTCGGGGTCGCCGGCATCTCGGCACGGCGCATCGCGGCGCGGGCCGACGTCCCCCTCGGGTCGATGACCTACCACTTCACCGACATGGACGAGCTGCTGCACGAGGCGTTCACCCGGTTCTCCGAGTCGGTGGCCGACCGCTTCGAGGCGCGCCTGGTCGCGGCGACGACCTTCGACGAGGCCAAGCAGGCGGTGGCGACCCTCATCCTCGACGACCTGGTGCAGTCGCAGCGCGAGCTCGTGCTGACCCACGAGCTCTACACCCTCGCCGCCCGCCAGGCCGGCTACCGCTCCATCACCCGCGCCTGGATGGCCCGCAGCCGCGCCGCGCTCGAGCGGCACTTCACGCCCGAGGTGGCCCGACGGCTCGACGCCCTCATCGAGGGGCTCACCATCCACAGCGCCCTCGACACCGAGGAGCACGACCCGGCCGTGACCGTGCGGGCGATCGACGCGATCTGCCGCACCGACGGCTGACGGGCGAGGTACCGCACTGCGGTTCGCGCCCGCGCGCGTGGCCTTGTGCCGGAGAACGGCTCTGCCTCAGAATCAGCCATACCTCTCGCAGGTACCGCCCGTCCGGAGCGCGTCCGCGAGCGCGCCGGACGCACGACAGACGGGACGACCATGAGCACCAGGACCACGGGCGCCAGCACAGGGCTGCACGCTGCCGACACGCACGACCTCATCCGGGTGCGGGGCGCGCGGGAGAACAACCTCCAGGACGTGAGCCTGGACCTGCCCAAGCGACGCCTCTCGGTGTTCACGGGGGTGTCGGGCTCGGGCAAGAGCTCTCTGGTGTTCGCGACCATCGCGGCCGAGTCGCAGCGGATGATCAACGAGACCTACAGCGCGTTCCTGCAGGGGTTCATGCCGAGCCAGGCGCGGCCGGACGTCGACCTGCTGGAGGGGCTCACCACGGCGATCATCGTCGACCAGGAGCGCATGGGCGCGAACTCGCGGTCGACGGTGGGCACGGCGACGGACGTCAACGCGATGCTGCGCATCGTGTTCAGCCGGCTCGGTGAGCCGTACGTCGGGTCGCCGCAGGCCTTCTCCTTCAACGTCGCCTCGATCAGCGGTGCGGGTGCCGTGACGACCGAGAAGGCCGGCCGGACCATCAAGGAGCGGCGCAGCTTCACGGTCACCGGCGGGCAGTGCTCACGGTGCGAGGGCATGGGGACGGTCAACGACATCGACCTCACGCAGCTCTTCGACGACTCGAAGTCCCTCTCGGAGGGGGCGCTGACCATCCCGGGCTACACGGCGGACGGGTGGGGCGTGAAGATCTTCACCGGGTCGGGGTTCCTCGACCCGGACAAGGCGATCCGCGACTACACCGCGAAGGAGCGGGACGCGTTCCTCTACAAGGAGCCGGTCAAGGTCAAGGTCGGCGACATCAACATGACGTACGAGGGCCTGGTGCCCAAGGTGCAGAAGTCCTTCCTGTCGAAGGACCGCGAGGCGATGCAGCCGCACATCCGGGCCTTCGTCGACCGGGCGGTCACCTTCACCACCTGCCCGGACTGCCAGGGCACGCGTCTCAACGAGGGTGCCCGGTCCTCGCGGGTGCACGGGCTGAACATCGCCGAGGCGTGCTCGATGCAGATCAGCGACCTCGCGACCTGGGTCACGGGCCTCGAGGAGCCGTCGATGACGCCGCTGCTCGACGCGCTGCGCGACACGCTGGACTCCTTCGTCGAGATCGGTCTCGGGTACCTGTCACTCGACCGGCCGGCGGGGACGCTGTCCGGGGGAGAGGCGCAGCGCACCAAGATGATCCGCCACCTCGGCTCCTCCCTGACCGACGTGACGTACGTGTTCGACGAGCCCACCATCGGGCTGCACCCGCACGACATCCAGCGCATGAACCGGCTGCTGCTGCAGCTGCGCGACAAGGGCAACACGGTGCTCGTCGTCGAGCACAAGCCGGAGATGATCACGATCGCCGACCACGTCGTCGACATCGGTCCCGGCGCCGGGACCGCGGGCGGGGAGATCTGCTACGAGGGCACCGTCGAGGGTCTCCGGTCGAGCGGCACGCTCACCGGGCGCCACCTCGACGACAGGTCGCGGGTGAAGGACTCGGTCCGTCCGCACCGGGGGGCGATCGAGATCCGGGGCGCGACCGCCAACAACCTCACGGGTGTCGACGTGGACATCCCGCTCGGCGTGCTCGTCGTGGTGACCGGTGTCGCCGGGTCGGGGAAGAGCTCGCTGGTGCACGGGTCGATCCCGCACGGTGCGGGGGTCGTCTCGATCGACCAGGCGACGATCCGCGGGTCGCGCCGCAGCAACCCGGCGACGTACACGGGTCTGCTGGAGCCGATCCGCAAGGCCTTCGCCAAGGCCAACGGGGTCAAGCCGGCGCTGTTCAGCGCGAACTCCGAGGGCGCCTGCCCGGTGTGCAACGGCAACGGGGTGATCTACACCGACCTCGGTGTCATGGCGAGCGTCTCGTCGCCCTGCGAGGTGTGCGAGGGCAAGCGGTTCCAGGCGTCGGTCCTCGAGTACCACCTCGGTGGGCGCGACATCAGCGAGGTGCTCGCCATGTCCGTCGCCGAGGCCGAGGAGTTCTTCGGTGCGGGCGACGCCCGCACCCCCGCGGCGCACGCCGTCCTCGTGCGGCTGGTCGACGTGGGCCTGGGCTACCTACGCCTCGGGCAGCCGCTGACCACGCTGTCCGGCGGCGAGCGCCAGCGCCTCAAGCTGGCGACGCACATGGCGGAGAAGGGCGACGTGTACGTCCTCGACGAGCCCACCACCGGCCTGCACCTGGCCGACGTCGAGCAGCTCCTCGGGCTGCTCGACCGCCTCGTCGACTCCGGGAGGTCCGTGATCGTGGTGGAGCACCACCAGGCCGTCATGGCGCACGCCGACTGGATCATCGACCTCGGTCCGGGCGCCGGGCACGACGGCGGCAAGGTCGTGTTCCAGGGCACCCCGGCCGACCTCGTCGCGCAGCGCTCGACGCTCACGGGGGAGCACCTCGCGGAGTACGTGCAGGGCACATGAGGGAGGGGCCACCGCGCGAGGGGGAGTGGATGGCGAAGATCGAGGGCGACGCCCAGGACGCCCAGGACGCCCAGGACGCCCAGGACGCCCAGGACGGCAGCGTGCGCACGTCGCGTCGCCGTGCCTCGACGAGGCGGTTGGCGACGCCGGGACGGGTGAGAGACGTGGCCCTGGTCCTCGCGGTCGTGGCGATCGCCATCGGCGGCTTCCGGGTCGCAGGGCTCTTCGTGTCGAACGTGCTGATCACCGGTGACCTCTACGGACAGCCGCTGCGGTCGTCCGGCGAGGCGACGCGGGAGCTCCCGGGTCAGGCGGCCGGAGGGCTCCTCCTGGCCACCCTCGGTACCGCGGTAGCGGTCGCCGCACGGGACCGTCTGGCCGTCGTCGTCGGCGTCGTGGTCCTCGTGGCCGGTGTCGGCGCGGTGCTCGTGGTCGGAGCTGCTCTCGACGTCTGGCAGGTCGACCTGCCGGAGCAGCCGGCGACTCCCGCCACCGACCAGCCGACCTGCCGCAGCGGCGAGGGTGGGTGCCCTGGCGGCTGACGCGTCGAGCGGCCTGTCGTGTCGTCGACCTGGTGCCTGCTCGGGGCGGTGACAGCGCGAGGGCTGGGCCCAGGTCAGCGCGGCGAGGTGAGGAACACGTCGAGCAGCTCGGGGTGGTGCGCGTGGACGAGCACGCCGAAGACGACGAGGTCGAAGAGCAGGTGGACGGCCACGACGTAGGTGAGGGACGCGCTCTTGGCGAAGATCCACCCCTGCACGAGGGCGAAGGGCACGGTGAGGGCCGGGCCCCACTCGCGGTAGCCGAGCTCCCAGAGGAACGACACGAACACCACGGACTGCAGCACGTTCGCGGTCCACAGGCCGAAGTGCGCCCGGAGCAGCGCGAAGACCGTGCAGATGAAGAACAGCTCGTCCCAGATCCCCACGGCGTTCACGCCGACGAACAGCCGGGCGATGTCCTGGTTGCCGTCGAGGTCGGGCCAGTTCTGGTACGCCCCGGACCCGATGAAGTACGGCGGCAGGATGAGATACCCGATGACGACGACCGCCACGAGGTAGACGACCTGGGTCCGGGTCCAACGGCGCCCGGTCGCGACCGGGAAGGTGATGGAGCGCTGACCGAAGACCTTCCGGGACAGGAACCACGGCACCAGCACCGCGAGGGACAGCGCCACCGTGAAGCGCAGCATCCCGCCGTCGCTGAGGTCCGCCTCGAGCGAGATGGCCGAGATGATGCCCATGCCGAGCCCGATCAGCGCGAGGTCGCGGCCCAGGGCCCGGTCGACCGCCAGCCCCAGGGCGATCCCCAGCACCAGGGGCACGTAGCCGAGCGGTCGCTCGTGGACCGCGAACAGCAGCACCGCCGACCCGCAGACGAGGAGCGCGGCCAGCAGGCGGGCCGGAGACCCGACCGCCCACGGGGCTCGGTCGGTCGTGGCAGCGGGGGGAGCGCTGTGCGTCGTCACCTGCGACAGAGTGCCACGAGGGCGTGGCAGCCGCCCGCTGAGCGGCAGGCCGGACCGGGCCGCGAGCCGGTGAAGCGCTCTACGCCTCACACTCGCGGCTCCGGCACGACCACGAGAAGATCCCCAGGCTGACACCCGAGCGCATCGCACACCGCGGTGAGCGTCGAGAACCGCACGGCACGTGCGCGGTCATTCTTGAGGACAGACAGGTTCGCCACCGTCACCCTCGTGGCAGCGGCGAGCTGGACGAGGGTGAGACCACGGTCCGCGAGCAGCTCGTCGAGACGGCACACGACGCGGTGCGGCGCCGCCTCGCTGCTCACACGAGCCCTGCAGAGTCGGCGGCGAGTCGTTCACCGCGCGCAGAGGCCGCGGCGAGCGCACCCAGGAGCACGACCACGAGGGCCGGCCACCACACGACGTGCAGGGCGGGCTCCAGCCAGCCGGTCGGGATGCCGTGGGGCTCGGGTTCCCCGACGCCCCCGACGGCGACCAGGTGCTCCAGGACCGTCGGTGCTACGAGGAGCGGGGCGACCGTGCTGACCGCCCACCCCACGGCGACGACCGCCGCGGCGATGCCGAGCGGCCGGGCGGTGCCGTGACGCGCCGGGCGTCCGGTCGCGGTCGAGCGCAGCACCGGGACGAGGAGCAGCACGACGGCCCCTGCCGCAGCCAGGCCGGTCCAGACCGGAGCCGCGGCGAGCACCGACATCACGGGGGAGAGGCCCGTGGACTCGGCATCGAGCCCTCCCGCGCGGTGGACGGGGAGCGGCAGTGCTGCCGGCCACTCGCTCGACGCGGCACTCGGCCCGCACCCGTCGCCCGGCACGATCTCTCCGTCGACGCAAGGGAGGACGCGCTCGGTGACCGCCGGTGCCCCGGCGGCCAGGGAGACGGGCACCGGATGAGCCAGCGCGCCCGTGGCGGCGAGCCCTGCGGAGACGATGCCACCGAGGATCAGCGCCCACCCGAGTACCGTCGCGGCCGCGACGGCGACAGTCGCCCCTGCGGTCCTCGGCGGCGCCTCGGGACGTGCGTGAGACTGCTGTGCGGTCATGGTGGTCTCCCTGGTGGTCCTCGACGTGCTCGTGCCTGGCATATCGACAGTCGATGGGTCTCGCTCGAGCCGACACAGCCTGTTTCACCCGGCCGACCCTTCCGTCCTGCTTCCGGTCGTAGGCTCGAGGTATGGAGATCGACGCTGGCGGCACGCGGGTGCATTACGTCGAGCACGGCAGCGGTCGGCCGGTTCTGGTGCTGCACGGCGCGGGCGTCGACCACCGCGAGGCCGCCGCCGCCCTCGAGCCTGCTCTCGAGGCTCACGGCGGGTTGCGGAGGATCTACCCGGACCTCCCTGGAGCGGGCCTCACCCGGACGGCGGAGACGGTCAGCAGCGCCGAGGACGTCCTCGATGTCCTTTTCGCGCTGATCGACGAGGTCGCGGGGGAGAGGGGACTGGTCCTCGCTGGGCACTCTGCAGGCGCTTACTACGCGCAGGCCGTCGCCGACCGGGCGCCGGAGCGCGTCGACGGGCTCGTCCTCGTGTGCCCGCTGCTGGCGGGGACACGCGACGTCCCGCCGCACCGACCGGTCGTGGCCGACGAAGACCTGGGAGACCCGGAGTTCCGGGATTACTTCGTGGTCCAGACGCCCGAGATGCTCGAGCGGTACCAGCAGGCGGTCGCACCCGGCGTCGCCGCTGCAGACCTCGTCACCGCCGAGCGCATCGGGCAGCACTGGGAGCTCGAGCCGACAGACGACGCGTACGACGGTCCGGTGCTCGTGGTCGCCGGACGTCAGGACTCGACCGTCGGGTACGCCGCGGCGGTCGACCTGCTCGACAGGTACGCGCACGTGACGCTCGCCGTCGTCGACGGCGCCGGGCACGCGCTGCCGCACGAGACACCGGCTGCTCTCAGCGGCATCCTCAGCGGATGGCTCGCCACGGCTGTAGAGCACGGGTCTCACCACGGCGGCTGAACCCCTTCTGGAGCCCCGCTCCGCCACTTCCGTCTAACGCCGATAATGTACGTTATGACATTACGGCGGTGGAGCAGCCCCGCTCGTCACTCAGTCGCCCTCTCCCGGCACCTCGATGTCCCGGGCGATCACCTCGACCTCGAAGCCGGCTGCACGCAGGTCCTCGACGAGCTGCGCGCTGCACGAGACGTAGAGCGAGTCGTGGTAGACCGGGCACGCGAGCAAGAACGACCCGTCCGCCGGCCACACGAACACCGGCAGCCTCCGGTGCTCGTCGTCCGCCGTCCGGTCGCCGAGCCACGACACCGGCGCCCGGTGCAGCACCAGACCGCCCTCGCGGCGGCTCAGCTCTTCCAGGGCCGTCGGGACGACGACCGGCTCGAGACCGTCCGTCTCGCCCGCGTAGCCCGGCCAGAGGAAGAACGAGCACTCCGCTGCCGCGTCCTGCCCGCGAGCGAGCACCGAGGCGAGCGCCACGCAGAACGTGCGGCCCGGTGTCGCGCGGGAGACGTCCAGGCCCTCTCGCCCCAGGGCCTGCAGGTCGACCGACAGGTCCGACCACCGCTGCGTGGACGACAGGGGCCGGACCGGCGCCGGCGAGCCCGAGAGCGCCGTCGTTTCCGCGACGAGCGGTCCCCAGGGCCACCTGCTCTCCCGCTCCCCCACGAGCGGGACGAAGACCCGGGCCGTCACCTCGTGCGTCGACGTCGTGAAGGCGCTCACCTCCGGGCCCTCCGGCCCGACGCTCGGTGCGGGCTGGTCTCGCGTCACTGTGCGTCCCCCTCGGACCGGTCCCTCGTGGCGGCGCGCCACGGCCCTCGATGATGCCAGATCAGCGCGTCACCAGGCCGAACACCGTGGTGCCGTCTATGGTCGTGCTGTGGAAGACCTCGAGCACACCGCGATCCGATTTGCGCAGAAGACGCTCAAGCGAGCCATCGTGCTCTCCGCCGTCACCCCCTTCGTCGTGGCCGGCGGCGTCGTCGCGCTCGACCACTGGTCCAAGCGCAAGAAGTCGCGCAAGGCGGTGTTCCCCCACGCCAAGCCCGTGAGCTCCACGGTCGAGACGACCGGCACGACGATCTACACCTTCGGCGAGGACCTCTACGCCGCGATGCTCGAGGCCATCGAGGGCGCCACCGAGCGGATCTTCATCGAGACGTACATCTGGAAGGGCGACGAGGTCGGCCGCCAGTTCAAGGACGCGCTGATCGCCGCCTCCGAGCGCGGCGTCGAGGTCTTCGTCGTGTACGACGGCTTCGCCAACGCCGTGGTCCCCCGGTCCTTCTTCAGGTTCCCCGAGGGCATCCACGTCCTCGAGTACCCGCTCTTCCGGCCGCAGGTCCTCCTCATGGACCTCAAGCACACGGGTCGAGACCACCGCAAGATCCTCGTCGTCGACGACGAGGTCGGGTTCGTCGGCGGCTACAACATCGGCACCCTCTACGCGACGCAGTGGCGCGACACGCACCTGCGCGTCACCGGCACCGCCGTGTGGGAGCTCTCGAGCGCCTTCATCGACTTCTGGAACCTCAACCGGCGCCGCCACCACCCGTCGATCGACTCCCCCGGCACCATCACCTGGGTCCCCGGCTTCCAGGCCGCCCGCAACGCCCCGGCGCGCCGCGTCTACCCCATCCGCAACCTGTACCTCGAGGCCTTCCGCCGCGCCACGAGCCACATCTACCTCACGCAGGCTTACTTCATCCCGGACCGCGAGCTCCTCGAGGTGCTCGTCGCTGCCGCGCGTCGTGGGGTGGACGTGCGGCTCATCGTGCCCGAGGCCTCCAACCACGTCCTTACCGACTGGCTCTCGCGTGGGCTCTACTCGCAGATGCTCCGCGCCGGCGTCACCATCTGGCTGTACCGCAACGCCATGGTCCACGCCAAGACCGCCACGGTCGACGGACGCTGGACGACCATCGGGACCGCGAACATCGACCGGCTCAGCCTCACCGGCAACTACGAGATCAACATGGCGATCTACGACGAGGGCATCGCCGCGCAGATGGAAGACATCTTCACGCTCGACCTCACCAACTGCCGCGAGCTCCACCTCGACGAGTGGGAGGCCCGCTCCCCCGTCGCCAAGATCGGCGAGCTGCTGCTCACCCCGCTGAGCCCGCTGCTCTGAGGGCCCTGCTCTGACCGCTCGGCGACACGCCGTCTGACGTCCCAGCACCGTGGCAGCACGCTGCCGGCACCTCCCCTGAGGGCGGCGCCGGCAGCGTGATCCTGGTGCTCAGGTGGTGACGAGGCGCTCCATGGTGTCGAAGAAGCCGCGCCAGCCCTTGCCGAGCTGCGCCAGCTGGTCCTCCGAGAAACCCTCGGCGACCTGCGTGAAGATCATCTCGGTGCCGCCGTCGACAGCCAGCAGGTCGACCGTGATCGGGGCACCGGGATCCGTCCCGGGCTGGTCTGTCATGGTCATCACCAGGCGCTGCGGCGAGTCGACCTCGACGAACTCGCCCTCCCAGTGGATCTGCGGCCCGTCCTCGGGCAGGTGCATCACCGCCGACCACGTCCCACCGGGACGCACGTCCATGGCGAGCGTCTCGAGCGGGACCTCGACGGCATCGGTCCCGAACCACACGGCGAAGTGCTCCGGGGTGGTCCAGGCCGCGAAGACCGCATCAGGCGGTGCGGGGAAGGTGCGGGTGATCGTCAGCGTTCCAGACATCGTCGCTCTCCTCGTGCTGGGGTGCGGTGCTCGCGTGTGCGGAGGTCGGTCTCAGCGGTGAGCCTCAGACCCGGTCGGCGTCGGCGACGTCTTCCTCGGGCCTCGGTGGGACGGTCTCGTCGTCCTCGAGGAGCGGCACCTCGTCGAACTCCGGGTGCTCGGCACGCAGCGCCTCGGCCGCGGCGTGAGCCCGTGCCTCGCCGGTGTCGTCGAGCCCGTCGACGCGCTCGTCGGCCGCGGGCTCCGTGACCTCGGGCTCCCCCACCTCGGGCTCGCGGTGCACGGGGTCGGAGTGCACGGGCGAGCCGTGGAGTGCGTCGCCGTCGACGAGGTCGACGGGGTCAGGTCCGGGGGTCGTGCTCATGGTGATCTCCTCGTTCGGTGGGCCAGGCCTCCACGGTAGGCACCGTGGAGGCCCCGCGCACCCGGAGGCCGGTCACCGAGGACCGGCCGGCAGAGCACCTCGAACCACGACCCACGACCTGCGCCCTCAGCCGACCACCAGCACCAGGTCGCCGCCCTCGAGCTGCTGGACGCCGGCGATCGCGAGCCGCTGCACCACGCCTGCGACCGGGGTGGTGATCGCGGCCTCCATCTTCATGGCCTCGACCGTCGCGACGGTCTGCCCGGCCTCGACCCGCTCGCCCTCGGCGACCACCGGTGTCACTGCCCCCGCGAACGGTGCGGCGACCTGCCCGGGGACCTGCGGGTCCGCCTTGTCGGCCACGGCCCCGGAGACCTCGATGCTGCGGTCGCGCACGGAGATCGGGCGGATCTGCCCGTTGAGCGTGAACATCACGCTGCGCATGCCCCGCAGGTCAGGCTCGCCCACGGCCTCGAGCCCGACGAGCAGGCGCACGCCGCGCTCCAGGGCGATCTCGACCTCCTCGCCGCGCTGGAGACCGTGCAGGTAGGTGCTCGTCTCGAGGACGGACACGTCGCCGTACGCAGCCCGCGTGGCGGCGTACTCCTTGGCAGGACCGGCGAACAGCAGGTGGTTCAGCCTGTCCCGGCGCTCCCTGGACTCTCCGGACAGCGCGGCGAGGTCGTCGTCGGACAGCGGCGTCACCCCGGCACGCACCGAGCGCCCGGCCAGCGCCTTGCTGCGGAAGGGCTCCGGCCAGCCGCCGGGCGGGTCACCGAGCTCTCCGCCGAGGAACGCGACGACCGAGTCGGGGATGTCGTAGTCCTGCGGGTTCTCGGCGAAGTCCGCCGGGTCCGCTCCGCGCGCCACGAGCTGCAGCGCGAGGTCGCCCACGACCTTCGACGACGGGGTGACCTTGACCAGGCGCCCGAGGATCCGGTCGGCGGCCGCGTAGGTCGACTCGATCTGCTCGAACCTGTCCCCCAGGCCGAGCGCGATCGCCTGCTGGCGCAGGTTGGACAGCTGGCCCCCGGGGATCTCGTGCGTGTAGACGCGCCCCGTCGGCCCGGCCAGGCCAGACTCGAACGGCGCGTAGAGGCGGCGGACGGCCTCCCAGTACGGCTCCAGGTCGCAGACCGCGGCGAGCGACAGACCGGTGTCCCGAGGGGTGTGCTCGAGCCCGGCCACGAGGGCCGACATCGACGGCTGGCTCGTGGTCCCGGCCATCGCGGCGCTGGCCACGTCGACCGCGTCCACCCCGGCCTCGACCGCTGCGAGCAGCGTGGCCATCTGACCACCGGTCGTGTCGTGCGTGTGCAGGTGGACCGGCAGGTCGAAGCGCTCGCGCAGCGCGGTCACCAAGACCTTCGCGGCGGCCGGACGCAGCAGGCCCGCCATGTCCTTGATCGCCAGGACGTGCGCCCCGGCCGCGACGATGCGGTCCGCCAGCCCGAGGTAGTAGTCCAGCGTGTAGAGGTCCTCGGCGGGATCCAGCAGGTTGCCGGTGTAGCAGAGCGCCACCTCCGCGACAGCAGTCCCAGTCGCTCGGACCGCGGCGATCGCGGGCGCCATCTGCTCCACGTCGTTGAGCGCGTCGAAGATCCGGAAGATGTCGACGCCCGTCGCGGTGGCCTCCCGGACGAAGGCCTCGGTGACCTCGGTCGGGTACGGCGTGTAGCCCACGGTGTTGCGCCCGCGCAGCAGCATCTGGATCGCGACGTTGGGCAGCGCCGCCCGCAGCTTGGCCAGCCGGACCCACGGGTCCTCGCCGAGGAACCGCAGCGCGACGTCGTAGGTCGCACCGCCCCAGGCCTCGACCGAGAGCAGCTCAGGAGTCAGCCGCGCGACGTACGGCGCGACCACCTCGAGGTCGTGGGTGCGCACCCGCGTCGCCAGCAACGACTGGTGCGCGTCACGGAAGGTCGTGTCGGTGACGGCCACCGCGGTCTGCTCGCGCAGCTCCCGCGCGAAGGCCTCCGGACCCACCTCGAGCAGCCGCTGCCTGCTCCCCGGACGTGCCGGGGCGGCGACGTCGACGGTCGGCAGCTTGTGCCGCGGCTCGATCGCTCCCGTCCCGGGACCGTGCGGCTGGTTGACGACCACGTCGCCCAGGAAGGTCAGCAGCCGGGTCCCGCGGTCCGCGCTCTCCCGCGCGGAGAGCAGCTCGGGGCGCTCGTCGATGAACGACGTCGACACGTCACCGGCCACGAAGGCCTCGTCGGCGAGGACAGCCTGCAAGAAGGGGATGTTGGTGCGGATACCGCGGATGCGGAACTCTGCCAGTGCACGCCGGGCACGACGCACCGCCGTCGGGTAGTCACGGCCGCGGCAGGTGAGCTTGACGAGCATCGAGTCGAAGTGGCCGGTGATCTCTGAGCCCGCCGTGGCGGTGGCGCCGTCCAGCCGCACGCCCGCGCCACCCGGTGACCGGTAGGCCACGATGCGGCCCGTGTCGGGACGGAACCCGTTGGCCGGGTCCTCGGTCGTGATGCGCGTCTGCAGCGCCGCGCCGTTGACCCGGACGTCCTCCTGCCGGATGCCGAGGTCGGCGAGGGTCTCCCCCGCGGCGATCCGCATCTGCGAGGAGACGAGGTCGATGTCGGTGACCTCCTCGGTCACCGTGTGCTCGACCTGGATGCGGGGGTTCATCTCGATGAACACGTGCTGCCCGGCGCGCTCCCCCACCGTGTCGACCAGGAACTCGACGGTCCCGGCGTTCTGGTAGCCGATGGCGCGGGCGAACCTCACCGCGTCGGCGCACAGCGCGTCGCGGATCGCGGGGTCGAGGTTCGGCGCCGGGGCGATCTCGATGACCTTCTGGTGCCGACGCTGGACCGAGCAGTCGCGCTCGAAGAGGTGGACCACCTCACCGCTGCCGTCGGCGAGGATCTGCACCTCGATGTGCCGCGGCCGCAGGACGGCCTGCTCGAGGAACATGGTCGGGTCGCCGAAGGCGCTGTCCGCCTCGCGCATCGCGGCCTGCAGCGCCTCCCGCAGGTCCTCGCGGCGGTCGACCCGGCGCATGCCGCGGCCACCACCACCGGCCACGGCCTTCGCGAAGATCGGGAAGCCGATGCGGTCCGCGGCCTCGACCAGCTCGTCGAGGTCGGCCGACGGCTCGCTCGACTCGAGGACCGGGATGCCGGCCTCGCGAGCGGCCTTGAGCGCCCGGACCTTGTTGCCCGCGAGCTCGAGCACCTCGGCCGGCGGCCCGATGAAGGTCAGGTCGGCCTCGACGCAGGCGCGGGCCAGGTCCGGGTTCTCGGACAGGAAGCCGTAGCCCGGGTAGACCGCGTCCGCCCCTGCGCCCTTGGCCACACGGATGATCTCGTCGATGTCGAGGTAGGCGCGCACGGGGTGCCCCTCCTCGCCGATGAGGTATGACTCGTCGGCCTTGAGCCGGTGCTCGGAGTTGCGGTCCTCCTGCGGGAAGACGGCGACGGTCCGCGCGCCCATCTCGTAGGCCGCGCGGAAGGCGCGCACAGCGATCTCTGCTCGGTTGGCAACCAGCACCTTGGCGAACACGCGCACATCCCATCGGTCGGGGTCGAGAGCCTGGACGGCTGGGCCGATCCTCCCACGGACCGCTGCCCGCGGTGGGCCGCTTCCGGACCGCGGACCGCCGGCACGGTGATCGTGCCTGGTGGCAGGCCTGCCAGGTCGTGAGAGGGCCTTTCGTCCGAGCCTGGCGAAACGCTACAGTTGCCCCCGTGCCAGTGCTCGGAGTCTGCAGTCTGAAGGGCGGCGTCGGCAAGACGTCCGTCACCCTGGGTCTCGCCTCTGCCGCCATGACCGCGGGGATGCGAACCCTCGTCGTCGACCTCGACCCCCAGGCGGACACGACGCTCGCGCTCGGCGCCACCGGCGCTGCCGCGCAGGACGTCGCCGCGGTCCTCGACAACCCGGCCCGGTACGTCGTGGACTCCGCGATCGCCGCGTCGTCCTGGGACCCCGACCTCCTCGAGGTCCTCATGGGCTCCGCGGACTCCGTCCGGCACGACGGTCCTACCTACGAGCACCGCCTGCACAACCTCTCGACGGCGCTCAGCACCCTCGACGAGTACGACCTCGTGCTCGTCGACTGCCCGCCGTCGCTCGGCGGCCTCACCCGCCAGGGCCTCACCGCCTGCTCCCGTGCCCTGGTGGTCACCGAGCCCGGGCTCTTCTCGGTCACGGCGGCCGCGAGGGCCTTCCAGGCGATCGACACGCTCCGCCGTGGACCGGCACCCGCGCTGCAGCCGCTCGGCGTGGTCGTCAACCGGGTCCGGGCACGCTCCTCCGAGCAGACCTACCGTCAGCAGGAGCTCGAGGGCATGTTCGGTCCGCTGATCCTCTCCCCCGTGATCCCCGAGCGTGCGGCGATGCAGCAGGCGCAGGGAGCCGGTCGGGCGATCCACGACTGGCCCGGGGCGTCGGCCACCGAGCTCGCCGAGGGCTTCGACGCCCTGCTCGCGCGGGCGGTGCGCGCGATGTCCGAGACCTGAAGGTCTGAGGAGGCGCCTCAGCCGGCGGTGCGTGCCTGACGGCGGGCCGACAGCTCGTCGGCGACCGCAGGTCCGGCGTCGAGACGCTCGGTGGGCAGCGTGGCGAGGGTGCCCTCGACCTCGCGCCAGACACGTCCGACGGCGATGCCGAAGACTCCCTGCCCGCCCTGGACGAGGTCGATGACCTCGTCGGCCGACGTGCACTCGTAGACCGAGGCGCCGTCGCTCATGAGCGTGATCTGGGCGAGGTCGTCGACGCCGCGCTCGCGCAGGTGCATCACCGCGGTGCGGATCTGCTGGAGCGAGACGCCGGTGTCGAGGAGGCGCTTGACGACCTTGAGGACGAGGACGTCCCGGAAGCTGTAGAGACGGTGCGTGCCCGAGCCGGTCGCCGGGCGGACCGTGGGCTCGACCAGGCCGGTCCGTGCCCAGTAGTCGAGCTGACGGTAGGTGATGCCGGCGGCACGGCAGGCCGTGGGCCCGCGGTAGCCGATGGACTCGTCGAGGTCCGGCAGGTCCTCGTCGAACAGGAGGCCCTGCGTGCGTCGGGTAGCAGGCGTCCCACCAGGAACACCGTCACGACCGGTTCCGCTCACAGCTGCCTCCGTCTCGATGCCTCCAGCGGACCCGCGCCCGGAGCTGCTCCCCGACGTCTTGCGCCGGTGCTGCTCCGTCGTGCGACGGGCCTCCCAGATGTCGTCGGCGGGACGTGTCCGCCGCGCACCCGGGGTGTGGATGACCATGCTCACGCTAGGGCTCCCGGGTCACCGGGTCAACGACCGTCGACGCTCGACTTCTGGCGTGTCGTCCGACGTCAGCGCGGGAGGTCGTCGATGCCCTGCCGCACCCACACGGTGTGCAGGCGAGCCATGAGCTCGCCGAGCTCCGACGCCGTCGCCTGCGCCTGGCCGCGGGCGGCAGGAGACTGCTGCCCGCGCAGCGGCGAGACCACCTGGTCCACGAGCGTCACGTGCCTGTCGGCGGCCGAGCGGAGCGTCCGCAGGTGACGGGCCTCGATGCCGTAGACCCCGAGCTGGGCGGCCAGCTCGACGACGTCGCGCGCGAACGCGTCGAAGCGTCCGGTCGGGTCGGGCCGCAGCACCCCGGCGTTCACGAGCTCCTCGACGAGCGCGACGGGGACGCCGCACTCGGCGGCGAGCAGGTCCGACGTCGACGGTCCGCGTCCTGACGACGCGGTCTCGCCGCCCCGGGCCACCAGGCGCGGGATGAGCGGCCGGTCGCTGCTCGCCACACCGTCGTCGAGGGCGCTGAGCTTGTCCTTGATGACCTTGAGCGGGAGGTAGCGGTCACGCTGCTCGATGAGCACGAACCGCAGGCGCTCGACGTCCGCCGGGCTGTACTTGCGGTACCCGGACGCGGTCCGGACCGGCTCGACCAGGCCCTGCTCCTCGAGGAACCGCAGCTTGGAGTGGCTGATCGCCGGGAACTCCAGGCGCAGGCTCGCGAGCACGTCCGAGATCCGCATCGTCGCGTCGCGCGAGATGCCGTGCGGCCAGGTGTCCGTGACGGCGTCCGGCTCGCCCTCGGGCGTGCCGGACGCGGCGTCCGGGGAGGAGCGCGCTGCGCTCACCCGGCGACCGGTCCGTCCACCGGCGCCTCGTGCTGGCGCGGGCTCGGGTAGAAGAGCATCCGGTACTTGCCGATCTGGACCTCGTCCCCCGCCTTGAGCAGCGTCGAGTCGATCCGGGTCCGGTTGACGTAGGTCCCGTTGAGCGAGCCGATGTCGCGGACCTTGAAGTCGTCGAGCTCACGGATGAACTCGGCGTGCTTGCGCGAGACCGTCACGTCGTCGAGGAAGATGTCCGACGACTCGCTGCGGCCCGCGACGGTGCGGTCCGCGTCGAGGAGGAACCGCGAGCCGCCGCTCTGACCGCGACGCATCACCAGGAGCGCCGAGGTGCGCGGCAGTGCGGCCACGGCCGCCTGCTCCTCCGCGGTGAGGCCCGGCGCCGTCGCGACGTCGTCCTGACCGATGCTGCCGAAGCTGATGGTGGTGTCGCCGAGAGCGTGCAGGGCAGCAGCACGCGCCTGGTCCGGCTGGTCCCCGGGGACTTCAGTGCTGCTACTCATGTCGCCTCCTGATCGCGTGGTCCCACGGGCTCCCGCGGGCTCTCTGGACTGCTGGCCCGCCGCCCCCGGCAGGCATCTGATCTGCACAACCTTAGATGCTCAGCACTGGTGGCGAAACCACCTGAGCGGCCGAGGGCCGTTTCCCTGGTCCTGCGCACCGGCTGCGCACGAGGAATCCTCGTGCGCAGGTCACTGGTCGGTCGCCGGTGTCGCGAAGCGCGGTTCGGACGGGTCGCGGACCGAGCGGATCTGGACGAGCTCCTTCTGCTCGATGGTCGTCCGGCCCCCGCTCGTGGTGATCGAGGCCACCGCGCCGCCGGGGATCGCCATCGCGGGCTCGAGGGTCTGCGGGTCGCCGATGACCGTCCACCGGTAGGGCGGGGACACCACGATGCCGTCGATGGACACCCCCGTCCCGGTGTCCTCGAAGTGGCTGGACGTGACCATCCGGATGCCGTTGACGTCGATCGCCTCGGCGCCGGCGTTGCGGAGCTCCTCGAGCACGTTGAACAGCCGCGCCGCAGAGATCGGGCTGTCCCCCTGCACGATCTGCAGCTCGAGCCCCGGCCCCTCGGCCGGCAGGCGCCCGGAGAGGATGCCCTGGATCTCCGCGTTCTTCTCGGCGAGCTCGAGGGCAGCCTGCTGGGAGTCGCTGCCCGAGCGCAGCTCGAACTCCGACTCGCGCAGGGACGTCGCCTCGCGCTCGAGGCTGTCGGAGCGCTTGCTCACGTCGTCGAGGATGCGGACGAGGTCGGACTGGCGGAGCCCGGAGAACTCGTCCTGCTGGTTCTGCTGGAGCTGGACCACGAGCGCGAAGCCGAGGACGGCGCACAGCACGGCCGCGAGCCCCTGGGCACGCGTCATCCGCGGCCGGAAGGCCGAGCGGAAGCGCTGGCCCGGGCTCATCGCGGCGCGCGCCGCACGGCGGGCCTCCTCGGGCGTCCGGGGCGGCGTGGAGGAGGTCGTGCCGGTGGCAGCGGCGGTCGTCGCGGAGCCGTCGGTGCCCGTGCCCTGGGGTCCGGTGGTCTTCGACCCGGTGCCGTCGGTCGCTGCGCTGACGCCAGGCTGGACTCCTCCGGTGGCCGAGGGGCGCGCAGGTGGTCCCGGCCGGCTGGACGGCGCGGGGCGCGGGGCGCGTGCAGGGCGTCCGGTGTCGGGGCGCTCGCCGGGGGCGGGACGGGACCCGGTCGGGCGCGCCGAGCCGTCGGACCCGGACGGCACCCCCGGGACGACGCGCACGACGCTCAGCGGGAGGACGACCTCGATCTCGTCGGTGTCCGGGTGGGTCTCGGAGCGCGGCCTCGGCGCGGCAGAGCCGACCGGGATCGACGGCGGCCGGGCGGCGGGCTCCTCTGGGGTCGCCGGCGCCTCGTCGACCTGTGGGTCCACGATCTGGGTGCCCTCTCCCTGGGGCTCGTCGCCCGTCACCTGGTCGCCCGTCACCTGGTCGTCGGACGGCTGGTCACGGGGCTCGTCGGGGGTGCGGGGCACGCTGCTCATGCCTTGAACAGGTGGCGGCGGATCGCCGCCGCGTTCGAGAAGATCCGGATGCCGAGCACGACGACGACGCCGGTCGACAGCTGCGTCCCCACGCCCAGCTGGTCACCGAGGAACACGATCAGGGCCGCCACGACGACGTTCGAGAGGAACGACACGAGGAACACCTTGTCGTCGAACATCCCGTCCAGGAGCGCGCGCAGACCTCCGAAGAGCGCGTCGAGCGCCGCCACGACGGCGATCGGCAGGTACGGCTGGAGGTAGACGGGGACGGTGGGCTCCAGGAGCAGCCCGGCCACCACTCCGATCAGCAGACCGAAGACCGGAATCACGTGTCACGCTCCCACCCAGTAGTCATCACCAGCACCTCAACCCTCGCCATTATCCTTGCCGACCGGTCCCGCGGAGAACAGGACACGGGTCGGCCCGGCGGGGACGGTCATCTCGTCACGCGTCGACACGCTCGTCTTGATCCCGTACTGCGACCCCAGGGCGCTCAGCTGCCGCGCGGCAGAGGACCGTGCGAGCCCGGTCTCCAGGTCGTTCTTCCCGCCGATGGCCACGACCTCGTAGGGCGCGCTCACCCCGACGAGGTCGACGAGGATCGCGCTGCCAGCGCTGCGGATCGCGGTCGTCGAGGTCAGCCGCTGGTCGTTGACCGCGATCGCCTCGGCGCCGGAGGCCCACAGGGCGTTGACGAGCATCTGCAGGTCGGAGTCCTGCACGAGCGCCGCCGGCTCCTCGTCGGCGCGCGGGCCGTTCTCGACCTTGACGACGATCCCGGGGCCGCGCGCCGCGATCGTGCCGTTGGACAGCCCGTCCTCGGTGAGCTGGGCGACGGAGTCGGGGTCGGTGGAGGCCAGCGCCTCGTCGCGCAGACCGTCGATCGACGCCTGGAGGTCGGCGTTGGTCTGCGTCCGCTCGGCGAGCTGCGCACGCCGGCTGACGATCTCGTCGACGAGGAGCTCGCGGGCGGCGACCACACCGGGCTGGGGCGCGCGGAGCTGGCGGGCGGCGCTCACGGTGACCAGGCCGAGCACCACGGCGAGCACCAGGAGGGCGACGACGCCCGTCACGGTGCGACGCGGGGCCTCCCCTCGCTCCTTGCGGGCCGCTGCCTCGGCGTACCCGGCGTCGAGGGGACGGTGCATCACCTCGTTGAGGAGCGTCATCGACGCGTCGACCGGCGGCCTGGACCTCAGGGTGGGCTCGTCGACGTGGTGGCCCGGCGTCACTGCGGGGCCCGCGCGTCGTCGGAGGAGAGGGTCGGGGCAGAGGCCGACGGAGAGGTAGCGGGCTCGTGCCCGGCGGGGTGCTCGTGGGCGGCGCGGTCCTCGTGGGCGGCGGCCCGGTGCTCGCGGACGAGGTCGCGCGTCTGGGCGACGTAGAGCGCACCCGAGGCCCAGTACAGGCCGACGCCCCACCAGGCGAAGGCCCACCCGGACGCGTGCGCGACAGCCCCGACGGCCCCGGACATCTCCGCGAGGAGCAGGAGCGGGAAGGCGTAGAGCAGCGCGAAGGTGGCGGCCTTGCCGAGGAAGTTCACCGGCAGCGGGCCGTACCCGAGGCGGTTGAGCGTCGGCACCAGCAGGGCCATGAGCACGTCGCGCGACAGGATGAGGACCACGAGCCAGAGCGGGACCACGTCGCGCCAGGCGAGCGTCACCAGGGTCACGAGGATGAACAGGCGGTCGGCGGCGGGGTCGAGGACCTGGCCGAGCTTCGACACCTGGTTCATGCGGCGGGCCGCGACGCCGTCGAGCCAGTCGGTGAACCCCGAGAAAGCCAGCACGAGCAGCGCGGCGACGTCACGCTCGGTGATGATGAGGACCGCGAAGACGGGGACCAGCGCCAGGCGCAGCAGGCTGATGAGGTTGGGGACGGTGAGCACCCGGGTGCTCACCTGCTGCTCGTTCACCTCGGCCACCGCTGCCTGCCCCTCACCGTGCGTCGTGCTGCTTGCCGACATCCTATGGTGTGACGACGCCCTCCCGACCCTTGTGGTCGAGGTCACCGCGCAGGTCGCTGGCCTCGGCACCCAGCACAGGCGTATTGTGGAGACATCCCTCGGAGTGTGTCGCGGGTCCCGCGTGTGCGTGTGTCAGTGGCCGGTGACGGCCCAGTGTGTGTGTTTCGGGATTGCGACTCCAGATCGACAGGTCGAGCTGACCTCCGCTTCCCCCACACCACTGAACGGTTGTATCCCTTCATGACGTCTCTTGACACCACTGCGCCCGAGCGCGCCCAGAACACCCCCACCGAGAACACGGTCGCCACCTCGCCCGTCGCCGAGGCCATCACCTTCGCGGACCTGGGCCTGCCGGCCGAGCTCCTCTCCGCCGTGCTCGACCTGGGCTTCACCGTCCCGTCGACCATCCAGGAGAAGGCGATCCCCGCCCTCCTCGCCGGCAACGACATCACCGGCGTCGCGCAGACCGGTACCGGCAAGACCGCGGCCTTCGGCCTCCCGATGCTCGCCGCCGTCGACCCCGAGCTCCGCCGCACCCAGGCCCTCGTCCTGGCCCCGACCCGCGAGCTCGCCATGCAGGTCGCCGAGGCCATCGAGACCTTCGCCAAGCACCTCCCGGGCATCGAGGTCGTCCCCGTCTACGGTGGCTCCCCCTACCCGCCCCAGGCCCGCGCCCTCTCCCGCGGTGCGCAGATCGTCGTCGGCACCCCCGGCCGCGTGATCGACCACCTCGAGCGCGGCACCCTCAAGCTCGGCGACATCCGCTTCCTCGTCCTCGACGAGGCCGACGAGATGCTCCGCATGGGCTTCGCCGAGGACGTCGAGAAGATCTTCGGCGCCGCGCCGACCGAGCGTCAGGTCGCCCTGTTCTCCGCGACCATGCCCCCGCAGATCCGCCGCGTCGCGCAGCACCACATGCGCCAGCCGGTCGAGATCGCCGTGTCGCGCCAGTCCTCGACCGTCACCTCGGTCACCCAGCAGTACGCCGTGGTGCCGTTCCGCCACAAGGTCGGCTCGCTGACCCGCGTGCTCGCCACCTCCGACGCCGACGCCGCGATCGTCTTCTGCCGCACCCGTGGCGCCGCAGAAGAGGTCGGCTCTGCGCTCATCGAGCGTGGCATCTCGGCCGCGACCATCTCCGGTGACGTCGCGCAGAAGGACCGCGAGAAGATCGTCGAGCGCCTGCGCGCCGGCGCCCTCGACGTCCTCGTCGCGACCGACGTGGCCGCCCGTGGCCTCGACGTCGACCGCATCGGTCTCGTCGTGAACTTCGACATCCCGGGCGAGCCCGAGGCCTACGTCCACCGCATCGGCCGCACCGGCCGTGCCGGGCGCACCGGTGTCGCACTGTCCTTCGTCACCCCGAACGAGCGCGGACGCCTCAAGCAGATCGAGCGCACCATCCGCCAGCAGCTCGTCGAGATCGAGATCCCGTCGCCCGCCGACGTCTCGGCCCACAAGGTCGCCACGCTCCTCGGACGCGTCGACGCCCGTCGTGACGCCGGTCGCCTGTCGATGTACACGGACCTCGTCCGCACCCACCTCGACACGCACGGCACCGACCCGGCCGAGCTCGCCGCGATCCTCGCAGCCCTCGCCGTCGGTGACGACGGCCCCCAGGCCCGTGAGGAAGAGGCAGCCTTCGAGGCGCAGCGCGCCGAGGCCCGCGACGCCCGCAAGCGTCGTGACGACGACCGCGCCCCCCGCGAGCGTCGCGACAACGACCGCCCGTCACGAGGCGTCCGCCGCGAGTCGACCGGGACCCGCTACCGCCTCTCGGTCGGCCACACGCACGGCGCCCAGCCGAGCGGCATCGTCGGCGCCCTCACCAACGAGGGTGGCCTCTCGGGCAAGGACCTCGGCAAGATCGACATCTTCCCGTCCTTCTCGCTCGTCGACATCAGCGCACCGCTCGACTCCGAGACGATCGACAAGATCTCGCGGGCACGCGTCGCCGGCAAGGCGCTGCGCATCAAGCTCGACGACGGCCCCGCGCCGACCCGCACCCCGCGTGCCGGCGGTGCACCTGCCGGTCGTCGCGAGGAGCGCTTCGACCGCAAGCCGCGCACCGAAGCACGCTACTGACGCCTGCTGACGCAGCGACCGGTCCCCCACGGGGCTGACCGGTCGCAGCAGCGCCGCTCATGACACGAGCCGCCTCCCTGACCAGGGAGGCGGCTCGTGTCGTCTGCGCTGCTGTGCCGGTGGACGACCGTGGTGCGGTGCGCGCCTGGTGCGGCGTCACCAGGCTGGTGGGAGGTGCGCTCAGCGGAGCCGCTCGTGGCCCTCGCCGTGCAGCACCACGAGGGAGGCCAGCCGGGCTGCCTCGCGCGCCGCGTACCCGCCGTCGGCGCGCTGGACGGCCATGACGGGCCAGGTGGTGCCGTCGGCGAGCTCGAGCATGACCCAGGGGTCGCCGGAGCCGAAGGTCACGGCGACCACCTCGGACCAGTCGAAGGTCTTGACGCGCAGCAGGTTGCGGACGGTGACGCCCCGCGTGTCGACGCGCGCCGACACGCTCGCCTGCCGCCACAGGAACGCGCACCCGGCGCCGAGCAGCAGCGCCGTGCCGAGGACGTCGACCCAGGCGTAGCCCCGGCCGTCCGTCCCCGGTGCGACCCAGGCGACGACCAGGCCTCCGACGGCGACGACCGCGATCGCGGCCCAGGCCACGTAGCGGACGAAGCGCGGCGAGAACGGCGCGTAGAGGTCGTCGTTCACCCGGTCCTCCTCGTCGAGGGTTCAGAGACGGCTGCGGACGCTGCCAGCGGGGCTGAGCGCGATCAGAGCCTGCAGGCGTGGATCGAGGTCACCAGGATCGCGCGGGCGCCCACGTCGTACAGGGCGTCCATCACCTGGTTGGTCTCGGATCGGCGGACCATGGCGCGCACGGCGGCCCAGTCGCGGTCGTGCAGCGGGGAGACGGTCGGCGACTCGAGCCCGGGCGTGATGGCCACGGCTGCGTCGACCAGGGACTGCGGCACGTCGTAGTCCATGAGGACGTACTCGTGCGCGGTGAGCACTCCCTGGAGCCGGCGGGTGAGCGTGTCGAGCCCGGCCGGTGCCTCGACGCCCTTGCGGCGGATCAGCACGGCCTCGGACCGCAGGATCGGCTCGCCGAAGATCTCGAGCCCGGCGGCACGCAACGTGGTGCCGGTCTCGACGACGTCGGCGATGACCTCGGCGACGCCGAGGCGCACCGAGCTCTCCACGGCACCGTCGAGGTGGACGATCGCCGTGGGGGTGATGCCGTGCTCGGCGAGGTACTGGCCCACCAGGACCGAGTACGACGTCGCGACCCGGCGGCCCTCGATCTGGGCGATGTCGGTGATCTCACCGGTCGGGGCGGCGAAGCGGAAGGTGGAGCGGGCGAAGCCGAGCGGCAGGTGCTCCTCGGCGTCCGCGGCGGAGTCGAGCATGAGGTCGCGGCCGGTGATCCCGGCGTCGACCGTCCCGGCACCGACGTACACGGCGACGTCGCGCGGGCGGAGGAAGAAGAACTCGACGTCGTTGTCCGGGTCGGCGAGGACCAGCTCGCGGGTGTCGCGGCGCTGGCGGTAGCCGGCCTCGCGGAGCATCTCGGAGGCGGGCTCGGACAGGGATCCCTTGTTGGGGACGGCAATACGCAGCACAGGAGGTCTCGCGTTCGTGAGAAGAGGGCGGTTCGTCAGAGGTAGGAGTACACGTCGTCGAGGGTCAGGCCCTTGGAGACCATGAGCACCTGGAGGTGGTAGAGCAGCTGGGAGATCTCCTCGGCCGTCTCTGCGTCGCTCTGGTACTCGGCGGCCATCCAGACCTCGGCCGCCTCCTCGACGATCTTCTTGCCGATGGCATGGACCCCGGCGTCCAGCTGAGCCACGGTGCCGGAACCGGCGGGTCGGTCAACTGACTTGGCGGTGAGCTCTACGAACAGCTCTTCGAACGTCTTCACGGCGTCCACCTTAGTCGCCACGGGCGCTGCGCACCGACCGGTGTCCGACGGGTGACCACCCGCCGGACACCGACCGGCCCCGGGACCTCAGAGCGAGCGCAGCGCGAGGACCGTGGCGACCGCGGCCTCCACGGCCTCGGCTCCCTTGTCCTCGCGGCTCCCCGGCAGACCGGCCCGGTCGAGGGCCTGCTGCTCGTCGTCGACCGTGAGCACACCGAAGCCGACCGGGACCCCGGTGCGCACCGTGACGTCGGTGAGGCCGAGCGTCGTGGCCTGGCACACGTAGTCGAAGTGCGGCGTGCCGCCGCGGACCACGACGCCGAGGGCGATCACCGCGTCGTACCCGGCCTCGGCCGCCCGGGCTGCCGCGACGGGCAGCTCGAAGGACCCGGGGACCCGGATCTCCTTGACGTGGGTGACGTTCGCCGCGACGAGGGCGCGACGGGCGCCCTCGAGCAGCCCGTCCATGATCTGGGTGTGCCACTGGGCGGCCACGACGACGACCCGCAGGCCCGTCCCGTCGACCGTGATGCTGGGGGCTCCTGCGCCGCTCATCGTGCGTCCTCCGTCTGCTGTGCTGGGGTGGTCTGCTGGGCTGTCGTGGACGGTCCAGGGGCCTGGACCGGGGGCTGCGTGCCGTGCGGCTGGGCGCCGTGCGACTGGGTGCCGAGGTCGCTCGCGGAGACCACGACGGTGTCGAGGACGTGACCCATGAGCTCCTTCTTGGTCCGCAGGTAGCGCTCGTTGTGCTGGGAGTGCCCCACCTCGATGCGGACCGTCTCGGTCACCTCGACGCCGTGGGCGGCGAGCCCCGTGGACTTCGCGGGGTTGTTGGTGAGCAGCCGGACCCGCTGCAGGCCGAGGTCGACCAGGATGGCCGCCGCTCCCCCGTACTCGCGGCGGTCGGCGGGCCACCCGAGGTCGAGGTTCGCCTGGACGGTGTCCCGCCCGGCGTCCTGGAGCTCGTAGGCCGCGATCTTGGCGAGCAGCCCGATGCCACGGCCCTCGTGGCCGCGCAGGTACACCACGGCACCCCCCTCGCGGGCGACGATCTCCATCGACGCCTCGAGCTGCGGGCCGCAGTCGCAGCGCAGCGAGCCGAAGGCGTCCCCGGTGAGGCACTCGGAGTGCACGCGCACCACCGGCACCTCCTCGGGGTGCTCGACGCCCACCGGCACCAGCGCGACGTGCTCGGCACCGGTCCGCAGGTCGCGGTACCCGTGCACCCGGAAGTCGCCGTGGGCCGTCGGGAGCTCCGCCACGGAGGTCGCGTGCACACGCTCCCCCGCGAGAGGCAGCGGCTCTGCCTCGACCACGGGGTCGTGCTCTCGACGCCACGCGATGAGGTCCTCGATGGTCAGCAGCGCGAGGCCCTCGCGCTCGGCGAGAGCCGAGAACTGGGGCATGCGCATCATGGTGCCGTCGTCGTTGACGAGCTCGGCGATCCCGCCCACCTCACCGAGGCCCGCCAGGCGCACGAGGTCGACAGCAGCCTCGGTGTGGCCCGCCCGGTGCAGCACGCCGCCGGCGACGGCCCGCAGCGGGAGCACGTGGCCCGGACGGATGAGGTCGACCGACCCCGAGCCCGGGTCCGCGAGGACGCCGAGCGTCCGGTGCCGGTCCGCGGCAGAGATGCCGGTCGTCACGCCGGTCGAGGCGTCGACGGTGACCGTGTACGCCGTGCGGCGCGGGTCCTGGGACTGCGGGACCATGAGCGGGAGCTCGAGGGCGTCGGCGCGCGAGGCCGGCATCGGGGCGCAGAGGTAGCCCGAGGAGTGCCTGATGGTCCACGCCACCCACTCGGTGCTCACCGTCGACGCGGCGAACACCACGTCGGCCTCGTTCTCCCGGTCCGGGGAGTCCGAGACGAGCACGGGTCGGCCGGCGCGCAGCTCGTCGAGCGCCTCCTCGACGGTCGCGAGACGCGGGCTCGCCTGCGGGCTCATGCGCGGGCCCCGAGCAGGCGCTCGACGTACTTGGCGATGACGTCGACCTCGAGGTTCACGGGGTCTCCGACCTCGAGCCCGCCGAGCGTCGTGGCCTCGAGCGTGGTCGGGATGAGGGAGACGCCGAAGGTCGTCGCCGTGACGCCCGTGACCGTGAGCGACACACCGCTCACGGTGATCGAGCCCTTCTCGGCGACGTACCGGGCGACCTCGGGCGAGGTCTCGAAGACGAGGTCGTCCCACCGCTCCCCCGGCGTCCGGCTCACGAGCGTGCCGACGCCGTCGACGTGCCCCTGGACGATGTGGCCGCCCAGGCGGGCGTCAGCACGCATCGCGCGCTCGAGGTTCACCCGACGGCCCACCGCGAGGGACGCCAGGGCCGTGCGGCTGAGCGACTCGGGCATGACGTCGGCCGTGAAGCCACCTCCTGGGAGCGACGTGACCGTCAGACACACGCCGTCGACCGCGATCGAGTCACCGAGCGCGGCGTCAGAGACGACGAGCGGGCCCGAGACGGTGAGGACGGCGTCGCTGCGCGACGCGTCCGGGAGCTCCAGGGCCGTGACGGTCCCGAGCTCCTCGACGATTCCTGTGAACATCTGATTCTCCTGGTGGGTGGTGCGGACTGCTGTGTACGAGGCTGCTGCGGACGGGCTGGTGCGCGCTGGGGCGGCAGGGTCAGGGCGGCGGTCGGACCGCGCGGGCGACGAGCAGGACGTCCTCGCCGAGGCGCTCGACGGTGCTCGTCGACCAGCGGACCGCGTCGTCGATGCTCTGCCCGCCGAGCGCCCCGACGGCACGGCGACCGTCGCCGACGAGCACCGGGGCGACGTACGAGTGGATCTCGTCGACCACACCGGCCGTGACGAATGCCGTGGCGACGGTCGGGCCGCCCTCGACGAGCACGTGCCGGACCTCGAGGGCCGCCAGCCGCGCGAGGACCTCGTGGACGTCGTGCGTGGCGAGGTGGACGAACCTGCCGTCGCCGCCCCGGACGCGCGCGTCGTCGGCGACCGCGCGCTCGCCGACGACCACGCGGAGGGGCTGGTGGACCGCTGGCTCCGGGACGCCGTCCCCGACCTCTCCCTCGGGAACCGGAGGCCGGGCGGTGAGCGTGGGGTCGTCGGCGAGAAGCGTGCCCGTGCCGACGAGGATCGCGTCGACGGTGGCGCGGACCGTATGGGCGTGAGCGCGGGACTGCGGGCCGGTGATCCACCGGCTCGACCCGTCGGCCGCGGCGACGCACCCGTCGAGGCTGGTCGCCGTCTTGAGGGTCACGAAGGGGCGCCCGGCGCGGACCGAGGTGAGCCAGACGCGCAGCAGCTCCTCGCCCTCGTCGGCCAGCAGGCCGGTGCGGACCGCGACACCGTGCGAGCGCAGGTGCCCCATCCCGCCCGAGGCCACCGGGTTCGGGTCGCCCACGCTCACCACGACCTCGGCGACGCCCGCGTCGAGGAGCGCCTGCGCGCAGGGGCCGGTCCGGCCCGTGTGGTTGCAGGGCTCGAGGGTGACGACGGCGGTCGCCCCACGGACGTCCACGCCGGACGCCGAGGCCCGCGCGAGCGCGTCGGCCTCGGCGTGGGGCGTGCCAGCACCGCGGTGCCAGCCGACGGCCAGGACCCTGCGGGGGCGCGAGGCCTCTGCGCCTCCGGCGCTGGTGGCACCTGGGGTCCCTGCTGTCCGGGTCGCGTCAGCAGTGTCCGCGGCGAGGATCACGCAGCCGACCTGCGGGTTCGGGCCGTGCGCCGGGCCGCGGCGCGCGAGGTCGAGGGCGTGCGCCATCGCCTCGTCGAGCGTGAGTGGTGCGTCCACGGAGTGCCTGTCCCTGCCTGTCGTCGGTGCGGACGCGCTCCGGGGCACCGACGAGCGCGCACCCGTGAGGGTGCACGCGAGCCACGGTGCACCAGGGTCCACGACAGCCGTCGTCAGACCTCAGCGCACCGCCACGAGACTCTTCCCATCCGGACTTTGACCGTCGGTCCTGGAGTTGCACCAGATCAACCGCGTCGAGACGCGGGTCGCGGACTATCACCGCCGGCTCGGATTTTCACCGACCCCAGAGCACGTGTACTTGCTGAGGACCACTATGCCACGAGCAGGTGAGCACTGTCTGGGCCGTCTGCCGCCGGCGCAATCTGCTGGCCAGGGCTGTGCGGCACGGTGCACCATGACCACATGCCTGACGACTCCACGCACAGCACCACCGACCACGAGCCGCACCGCGCCGCCGTCTGGACGGCTGACGTCCCCGGTGCCGTCGGCACCCGCATCGTCAGAGTCCCTGTGCCGGCCCTCGGTGCGCTCGCGGAGGGGGACCTCGCTGCTGGGCAACGCCTGCTCGGGGACGACCCACGGTTGACGCCGTTCGTCGTCGGCCCGCGCAGCAGGTCGGTCTGGGACCGCCGCAGCCGTCAGGTCGCGCAGCACCCAGCCGACGCGGCCTGGGTCACCCGCCTGCTCGTCGCCCCGTCCGGCGAGGTCGTTGGGAGAGCAGGGTTCCACGGCGCCCCGCAGGACGGCACCGTGGAGGTGGGATACGAGGTCGCCCCCGAGGCGCAGCGCCGCGGCCACGCCCGCGCTGCGCTACGGATCCTGCTCGACGTCGCCCGCCGAGAGCAGGGCGTGCGCACCGTGCGGGCGACGATCCGGCCCGACAACGTCGCCTCGCGGTCGCTGGCCGAGGCGCACGGCCTCGTCGTCACCGGCGAGCAGTGGGACGAGGAGGACGGGCTCGAGACGATCTTCGAGATCGCGGTCTAGGACGAGCCGGACCGCTCAGTGCTGGTGGGCCGAGGCCATCCGGCGCAGGGTGTCGATCTCGGCGGGGATGTCGTCGGCGCCGTAGACGGCCGAGCCGGCGACGAACACGTTGGCACCGGCCTCGGCGGCGCGGTCGATGGTCGCGCGCGAGATCCCGCCGTCCACCTGGAGCCACACGTCGAGGTCGGCCTCGCCGATCGCCCGGCGCGCACGCTGGATCTTGGGCAGGGTGCCCTCGATGAAGGACTGGCCGCCGAAGCCGGGCTCGACCGTCATCACGAGGATCATGTCGATCTCGGACAGCAGGTCCAGGTAGGGCTCGACGGGCGTCGCCGGCTTGAGCGCCAGGCCGGCGCGCGCACCGAGGCGACGGAGCTCGCGGGCCAGGCGCACCGGTGCCGCGGCGGCCTCCGCGTGGAAGGTCACCGACTGCGCGCCCGCCTCGGCGAAGCCGGGCGCCCACCGGTCCGGGTCCTCGATCATCAGGTGCACGTCGATCGGGACCGGCGACACCTGGACGATGCGCTCGACGATCGGCAGGCCGAGCGTGAGGTTCGGCACGAAGTGGTTGTCCATGACGTCGACGTGCGCGTAGTCCGCCGTCGAGATCGCCTGGAGGTCACGCTCGAGGTTCGTGAAGTCCGCCGACAGGATGCTGGGAGAGACGAGTGCGGTCATGGGTCAACCCTAGAGGGTGAGCCCTAGGCCCCCGTGCGGCGCAGCAGGGTGAGGTGCATCGCGTCCGTGCCGTGTAGGTGCGGCCACAGCTGGACGTCGAGGCGCTCGGCGAGCGGTACGTCCGTCCCGGCGATCTCGGTGACGAGGGCGCGTGCGTCGAGCATCTCGACGAAGCCCTCCGGCAGCGCGGCGAGGACGTCGGAGACGACCGCCCGCGTCTCGGCGAGGTGGGGCGAGCACGTCACGTACCCGACCACTCCCCCCTCCCGGACCGCGTGCAGCGCCGACGTGAGCAGCTCCCGCTGGAGCGTCGCGAGGACCTTGACGTCCGCGGGTGTGCGGCGCCACCGCGACTCGGGACGACGGCGCAACGCACCCAGGCCCGTGCACGGTGCGTCGACGAGCACGCGGTCGTAGGCACCGGGCTCCTGCTCGCCGATGTCGCGACCGTCCCACACCTGCACCCGCTCGACGGAGTCGGCCGGGACGGCGACCAGCGCACGGTCGACCAGGTCGGCACGGTGCGGCTGCACCTCGTTGGCGACGACCCGGGCGCCCCGCGTCCCCGCGACGGCGGCCAGCAGCGCGGCCTTGCCGCCCGGTCCGGCGCACATGTCGAGCCACCGGGCGTCGGCCCCCTCGACCGGCGCCTGCGTGAAGGCGAGCGTCACCAGCTGGCTGCCCTCGTCCTGCACACCGGCCAGCCCGGACCGCACGGCCGGGACGGCACCGGGGTCGGAGCCGTCGAGCACCACGGCGGTCGGCGCGAGGCGCCCGGGGCGTGACTCGACCTGCTCCCCCAGCTCGTCCTGCGTGACGAGACCCGGGCGGGCGACGAGCGTGACGCGCGGCGAGGCGTTGTCCGCCTCGAGCAGCGACGCGAGCTCGTCGACCGGGCGCCCGGAGCCGACGAGCGAGTCGCGCAGCGCACGGGTGATCCACTGCGGGTGGCTGTCGACCACCGACATCTTGGCGATCTCGTCGGGCTGGGCTGCCTCGACGGTCTCGAGCCACTCCTCGAGCTCGGTGCGCGAGATCTTGCGCAGCACCGCGTTGACGAACTGCGCGCTGCCCGCGCCGACCCGGTCGCGGGCCAGGCCCACGGTCTCCGAGACGGCCGCGTGCGAGGGCACCCGCATGCCGAGCAGCTGGTGCGCGCCGAGGCGCAGCACGTCGAGCACCGGTGCGTCGATCTTGTCGAGCGGACGGTCCACGCACTCGCCGATGATCGCGTCGTACCGACCGCGCAGGCGCAGCGTGCCGTAGGCGAGCTCGGTCGCGAAGGCGGCGTCACGGCCCGAGATCCCGCGCGAGCGCAGCATCGGGGGGAGCACCAGGTTGGCGTAGGCGTCGGAGTCGGCGACCTCGCGCAGCACGTCGAAGGCCACGAGGCGGGCAGAGTCGGTGCCCTTGCGGCGCTCGCTCGGCGCGAGAGAGCCACGGTGCCCCTCGCCGCGGGCGCGAGCACCGCCGCGCTCACGGCCCTTGGCGTCGCGACGGTCGTCGGAGCCGCGCTGCGGGGTACGGTCGTCGGCGCTCACGCGGACACCTCCTGGCCGAGGCGCAGACCGTCGTCGAGACGGGCACCTCGCGCCCAGTCGGCGGCCTTCATGGGCTTCTTGCCCGCCGGGCGCACCTCGCCGAGCTCGACGGGGACGGTCGCCGTCCCGACCCGGACCGCAGACTTGGTCACCTGCACCTCACCGGGCTCGAGCGAGACCTCGAGGGGCTCGTCGAGCGGCGTCACGGGGCCCAGCCCCAGGCGCGACCCGTCGGGCAGCGTGGTCCACGCCCCGGGCGCGGGCGTGCAGCCGCGGACGAGGCGGTCGACGGCGTGCGCCGGGTGGGTCCAGAGGACGCGGGCGTCCTCGACGGTGAGCTTCGCGGCGTGGCTCACGCCGTCCGCGGGCTGCGGGACGGGGATGATCGCGCCGTCCTCGATCGCGTCGAGCGTGGCCACGAGCAGGCCGGCCCCGGAGCGGGAGAGCCTGTCGAGCAGGTCGCCCGAGGTGTCGCGGCGGCGGATGGTCTCGGTGGCGGTCCCGAGGACCGGCCCGGTGTCCAGGCCCTCCTCGATGATGAAGGTGGAGGCACCCGTGACCTCGTCGCCGGCGATGACGGCGCGCTGCACCGGAGCGGCGCCGCGCCAGGCAGGGAGCACCGAGAAGTGCAGGTTCACCCAGCCGTTGCGAGGCACCGCCAGCACGTCGCGCGGCAGGATCTCGCCGTAGGCCACGACGGGTGCGCAGTCGACCTGCAGCGCCTCGAGGCGCTCGACGAAGCCCTCGGAGCGGGGTCGGTCGGTGATGACCTCGATGCCGGCCTCCTCGGCGCGCTGGCGCACGGGGCTGGGCACGAGCTGCCGGCCGCGCCCGGCGCGGGCGTCCGCACGGGTCAGCACGGCGACGACCTCGTGCCGCGACCCGATGAGGGCTTCCAGGGCAGGGACAGCTACGGCCGGGGTCCCGGCGAAGAGCAGACGCATGGGTCCAGTCTACGAGCGCTGGTCGGCGCCACCGGACGCGCTGCCGACCGTGCAGCCAGACCAGCGCTGTCGGACCGCGCCGTCAGGTCACTCTGTCAGGCCCGCACCGGAGAGCGACCTCAGCCCAGCAGGCCGAGCGCGACGAGCTCGTCGCGCAGCGCCGCGGAGGTGGTGAAGTGCACGGCATGCAGCCCGACGTCCTGCGCGGAGCGCACGTTGGGGAGCGAGTCGTCGACGAAGACCGTGCGGGCGGGGTCGAGGCCGAAGGTCTCGACGGTCAGCCGGAAGATCTCCGGGGCGGGCTTGGCCAGCCCGACCTCGCCCGAGACGACGATGCCCTCGAGGCGCCCGATCGCCGGGGCTGCCGGGACGGCGTGGTGGAACAGCTCGGCCGACCAGTTGGTGAGGCCGTAGAGCCGCGCCCCCGACGCGGCGAGCTCGTCGACGATCTCCGCCGACCCGGGGACCGGTCCGGTGAGGCTCGCGGCGAAGCCGTCGACGTAGCGGTCGACGAGGTGCGCGTGCTGCGGCCAGGAGGCTGCGACGAGGGCCCGCAGCTCCGCCCAGGGCCGGCCGGCGTCCTGCTCGTGGTTGTGCGCCAGGAAGTCGGTCTCGTCGAAGAACCTGTCGACCTCCGCACGGTCGAGCCCGACGAAGGGACCGTAGGGGTCCCAGCCGACGAGGACGTTGCCGAGGTCGTAGAGGACGGTGTCCACCTGCGGGCGGGTCGCGCTGTCGTGCGCCGTGCCGGTCACAGCATCTCCTTGGGGTCGAGGACGACGGTGATGAGCCCCGCCTCGCGGCGGGCGCTCGCGACCGCGAGGGCCGCGGCGAGGTTGCGGGCGAGGTCGCGCCCCCGGGCGACCGGGACGCGCAGGATCGCGCGCACCTCGGCCTCGAGCCCTCCCCCGGCCCGGGACCGTGCGGTCCCGCTGCCCGGCTGCACGGCACGGGTTACGGGGGGACGGCCGCTGCGACCGACGGTCGGTGCACGGTCGGGCTGCGGTGCCGTCGTGGGCTCGGGGAGGTCGACCGGGCCGAGGACCGAGCCGCCGTCGGGCAGCGTGACCCGCGAGAGGAACAGGGCCACGGCGTGCCGGTCCCCCGTCACCGAGGCGATGCGCACGGCGGGCGGCATCCGCAGCTCGGCCCGCTCGTCGAGCTCGCGCCCGGCCAGCCCGGCAGGGTCCCACCGGACGAGGGCGTTGGTGGGCGTGGGGGCGGCGTCGCCGACGAGCAGCAGGCGTCCGCCGAGCCGGCTCGGCCGGACGAGAGCGCCGGCCGTGATCCATCGGTGCAGGGCCTCCTGGTCGGTGTAGAGGCCGACGTGGCTGGTCGAGACCGCGGCGTCGAGCAGCACCCCGACCGAGTAGCCCGAGGGTGCGACGGGCTCGGCCCCGGGGGTCGAGACCACGAGGGCTGGCTTGTCCGGGACCTCGGAGAGGATCCCGGCGGCCGACCGCGCGCCGGAGACCCGGACGGTAGCCCCCGGGAACGCCTTGCCGAGCTCTTCGGCGGTGCGGTCGCTACCGACGCGCACGGACCGCAGACCGGTCGCGGAGCACTCCGGGCAGCGCCAGCCGCCCGCGAGGGCACCGCACCAGGTGCACTGCGGCACCGCGTGCGCGCCGTGCAGGGCGAGCGGCCCGTTGCAGGTGGTGCAGCGTGCCGCGGTGCGGCACCGCACGCACGCCACGACAGGCAGGTAGCCGGCGCGAGGCACCTGGACGAGCACGGGGCCGTCGAGGAGCCCCTTGGTGATGGCCTGCCACGAGGCGCCCGGCAGCCGCGCCGCCCCAGCGGGCCCCTCGCGGGCGACCTCGACGGACGTGAGTGCCTCGACGCGTGGCGTCTCGGTCCGGACCGTCTGGCGGTCGGCGACGAGCTCCCGGGCCCACCCGCTGCGCACGAGCGACTCGGCGTGGATGGAGCGGCTGAGCCCGCCCACGAGGACTCCGCAGCCCGTCTGCTCGGCGCGCAGCGCGAGGATCTCGCGGACGTGGGGGTAGGGCGCGCGGCGCTCCTGGTGCATCGCGTCGACGTCGTCCCAGCACACCACGAGGCCGAGGTCCGCGACGGGTGCGAAGGCGGCCGCGCGGGTCCCGACGACGATCTGCGCCTCTCCGCGCAGCGCCGCGAGGAAGTTCCGGTACCGCGGCGTCGGGCCGAGGTCCGCCGTGAGCGGCACGAAGCACGGCACCTCGGGGTGCTCGGCGGCGTGCTGGGGCGACCAGCCGGGGACCCCGGCCTCGACCAGGGCCTGTGCGAGCCTGTCGACGTCGTGGGCGTCCGGGAGCACCACGACGGTGCCACGGCCTCCGGCAGCGGTCGCCAGCGCCGCCTGGGCGAGCGCTGCCGGCCATCCCCCCGTGCGCCCCTGGCCCGGGAGCGCGGTCCAGACCGCTCGGGGCGAGTCGCCGGCCTGCAGCCGGCCGAGGAACGCGTCACCGCCGCGGTAGACGGACCAGGCGGTGAGGGTGCTCGTCGCGACGGGAGCCGGGGTGGCGGTCTCGAGGCCGTCGGTGCCGGTCTCGCCGTCGTCAGTGCTGTCCGGCTCTCCAGCGCCAGTCTGCGCTTCGGGCGCTGCGACTACCTGTGCGACCGCCTCCGCAGCGGCCTGTCGCGACTCGCGTGCCGTCGGCTCCTTCTCGACCCGGGCCAGGCGCGGTGGGACGGCCAGGCGCAGGACGTCGCTCAGCGAGCCCGCGTAGTAGTCGGCGACCCGCCGCGCGAGGTCGGCGACCTCGGGGGTCAGCACCGGCTGGGGCGAGACGACCTTGCGGATCGCGACGAGGTTCCCGGTGTGGTCGGTGGTCGCGGTGCGCTCCATGACGTAGCCGTCGACGTCCTGCGCGCCGAACCGGACCTTGACCCGGACACCGGGCTGGGCGTCCGCGGACAGCGCCGCAGGGACGGTGTAGTCGAAGAGCCGGTCGAGGTGCGCGGGCGCCACGTCGACGCACAGCCGTGCGATCGGCAGGTCGGCAGCCAGGGCGAGCCCTGTCTCCGACCGCGACGGCACCGGCCGCGACGCGGCGAGACCTGGCAGCGTCTGCTGCTCGCTCTCGGGCTGGACCGCCACCCGTCTCCCGTCTCCCGCTGCTCGTGCGTGCTCTGGTGGTGCTAGACCGCCGACTGCAGGTCGGCGACGCGGTCGGTGCGCTCCCAGGTGAAGTCGGGCAGCTCACGGCCGAAGTGCCCGTAGGCCGCCGTCTGCGCGTAGATGGGGCGCAGCAGGTCGAGGTCGCGGACGATCGCCCCCGGGCGCAGGTCGAAGACCTCCTTGATGGCTGCCTCGAGGCGGGCGCTCGGCACGGTCTCGGTGCCGAAGGTCTCGACGTACAGGCCCACGGGGTGCGCCTTGCCGATCGCGTAGGCGACCTGGACCTCGCAGCGGCGGGCGAGCCCGGCGGCCACGACGTTCTTGGCGACCCAGCGCGTGGCGTAGGCGGCCGAGCGGTCGACCTTCGACGGGTCCTTGCCCGAGAACGCACCGCCGCCGTGGCGGGCCATGCCGCCGTAGGTGTCGACGATGATCTTGCGGCCGGTGAGGCCGGCGTCGCCCTTGGGCCCGCCGACCACGAAGGTCCCGGTCGGGTTGACGATGAGGCGGTGGTCGACCGACGGGAGGTCGAGCTCGGCGAGCACCGGTGCCACGACCAGCTCCGCGACGGCGGCACGCAGCTCGTCCTGACGGACGTCGGGGTCGTGCTGGGTCGAGAGCACCACGGTGTCGACGGCGACGGCCTGCTGGCCGTCGTAGGCGATGGTCACCTGGGTCTTGCCGTCGGGGCGCAGCCCGGCGAGGGTGCCGTCCTTGCGGACCTGCGCCAGGCGCTCGGCGAGCCGGTGGGCGGCGAAGATCGGCAGCGGGAGCAGGGTCGCGGTCTCGTCGGTCGCGTAGCCGAACATCAGGCCCTGGTCCCCCGCGCCCTGGGCGTCGAGCGGGTCGAGGTCTCCACCGTCCGAGCGCAGCTCGAGCGCCTTGTCGACGCCTTGCGCGATGTCGGGCGACTGCTGGCCGATCGACACGGACACCCCGCAGGAGTCGCCGTCGAAGCCGATCGACGACGAGGTGTAGCCGATCTGCTTGACGACCTGGCGGACGATCTGCGGGATCTCGACGTAGGCCTCGGTGGTCACCTCGCCCGCGACGTGCACGAGGCCCGTCGTCACGAGGGTCTCGACGGCCACCCGGGAGGTGGGGTCCTGCTCGAGCAGGGCGTCGAGGATGGAGTCGGAGATCTGGTCGCACACCTTGTCCGGGTGTCCTTCCGTCACGGACTCGGACGTGAACAGGCGCAGTGACTCAGTCATCCGGCAAGGATACGGTGCGCTGACCGGGGTCCGCGCAGCAGGTCAGCGGCGTGAGACGGCCTCGCTCGACGCGTGACGCAGCGCGAGGACCTGGTCCACCAGCGCGGCCGCGACGTCACGCTTGGAACCCTCCGCCGAGCCGAGGGTCGAGCCGTCGGCGGCGAGGAAGGTCACGGCGTTGTCCGGTGTGCCGAAGCCCACGTCGTGGCCGACCTCGTTGAGCGCGAGCAGGTCGGCTCCCTTGCGGCGGGCCTTGGCCTGGCCGTGGAAGAGCACGTCACCGTCGTCGTCGCCGGTCTCCGCGGCGAAGCCCACGACGGTCTGCCCGGGCAGGCGTCGAGCCACGAGGCCGGCGAGCACGTCGGGGTTGACGACGAGCTCGATCGGGGCGATCTCGCCGTCGGCGCGCTTCTTCGTCTTGTGGTCACCGAGGCGTGCCGGGCGGAAGTCGGCCACGGCGGCTGTCATGACGATCACGTCGGAGGCCTCACGGTGCTCGTCGACGGCGTCGGAGAGCTGGGCCGTGGTCTCGACCGGGACCACCGTGACGCCGTCGGGGGCGTCGAGCGTGACGTTCGCGGCGACGAGCACGACGTCGGCGCCGCGCTCGCGTGCCTCGGCCGCCAAGGCGTAGCCCTGCATGCCGGTGCTGCGGTTCCCGAGGAACCGGACCGGGTCGATCGGCTCGCGGGTCCCGCCCGCCGTGACGAGGACACGCAGACCCTCGAGGTCACGCGGGGCCGCAGCGGCGGGCTCGACCAGCGCCAGAGCGGCAGCTGCGATGACCTCGGGGTCGGGCAGGCGTCCCGGCCCGGTGTCGGCCCCGGTGAGCCGCCCTGAGGCGGGCTCGAGGACGGTGACACCGCGCTCACGCAGGGTCGCCACGTTGGCGACGGTCGCGGGGTGCAGCCACATCTCGGTGTGCATCGCGGGGGCGACCAGCACCGGGCAGCGTGCGGTGAGCAGCGTGGCGGTGAGCAGGTCGTCCGACCGACCCGTTGCCATGCGGGAGAGGAGGTCCGCTGTGGCGGGGGCGACGACGACGAGCTCCGCCTGCTGGCCGAGAGCGACGTGAGGCACGTGCGGGACGTCGTCGAACACCTCGGTCGACACGTGCTGACCCGAGAGCGCCTCCCACGTGGGGGCACCGACGAACTTCAGCGCCGCGGCGGTCGGGACCACCTTGACGGTGTGCCCGGCCTCGGTGAGCGAGCGCAGCAGCAGGACGGCCTTGTAGGCCGCCACCCCGCCGCTGACGCCGAGGACGATACGCATGGGTGTGCCCCTCGGGTCAGTCGTCGACCGGCGAGGACGCCTCAGGCGTCCGTGCCCTCCGCGGGCTGCTCGATCGGGTTGATCGTCAGCAGGCCGGCGTTGATCTCGCGCATGGCGATGGAGAGCGGCTTCTCCTGGTTGCGGGTCTCGACGAGCGGGCCCACGAACTCGAGCAGGCCCTCGTGGAGCTGCGAGTAGTACGCGTTGATCTGACGGGCGCGCTTGGCCGAGTAGATCACCAGGGCGTACTTGGAGTCAGCGCGGTCGAGCAGGTCGTCGATGGGCGGGTCGGTGATGCCCACAGGGGCGGCAACGGTTCCAGACACGGGTCAACTCCGAGGGTGGTGAGGATGGATCAATGGACCAGTCTACTCGGTCGCAGGCGCGCCGAGTCCTGCCGCACGGCCGCACCGTCGTGTGACGTGCGCCGGTGGGGCTGGTGGGTGCTCAGCGACCGGCGACGGGGTGCGGCGCGAGCCCCATGACCGAGACGAGCTCGTCGGCGGCGCGCTGCACGTCGTCGTTGACGATGACGTGGTCGAACTCCGAGGCGGCGGCCATCTCGACCTTCGCGGTCGCGAGACGACGCTCGCGCTCCTCGGGACCCTCTGTGCCACGCCCGACGAGGCGGCGCTCGAGCTCTTCCCAGCTGGGCGGGGCGAGGAACACGAAGCGGGCCTCGGGCATGGTCGCGCGGACCTGACGAGCCCCCTGGAGGTCGATCTCCAGGAGGGTCGCCACGCCGGCGTCGAGCTTCTCCTGCACGGGACCCCGCGGGGTCCCGTAACTGTTGCGCCCGTGCACCACGGCCCACTCGAGGAGCTCGCTGTTCGCCACCATGTCGGCGAACCGGTCGGGCCCGACGAACAGGTAGTGGACCCCGTCGACCTCGCCGGGGCGAGGCTGGCGTGTCGTCGCGGAGACGGACAGCCAGATGTCGGGGTAGCGCGCACGGATGTCAGCGGAGACCGTGCCCTTGCCGACGGCCGTGGGTCCGGCGAGGACCGTCAGGCGCGAGGACTCGGGTGCGGGGGGCGTTGCAGGAATGATCAGCCGAACCTTTCGACGAGCGCCGCTGCCTGGTGGGGGCCGAGACCACGGACACGGCGAGACTCGGCGATGCCGACCTCTTCCATGATCGCGCGGGCCTTGACCTTGCCGACTCCCGGCAGGGACTCGAGCAGCGACACGACTTTCAACTTGCCGATGACGTCATCGGTGCGTCCTTGCTCGATGACTTCGGAGAGGACCCCTGAAGAGTACTTCAGACGGTTCTTCACCTCGGCACGAGCCCGCCGGGCGCTGGCGGCCTTGTCGAGCGCAGCGGCGCGTTGCTCTGGGGTCAGTTCAGGTAATGGCACTCCGGTCACCTTCTTCGGACGAGCGGAAACGTACTTGCGAAACTAGCGACGTTCTGGCTGGTCGGCAACGGGAACGTGGTCTGGGCCACACCGTCAGGGGGTGGTGGAGTCGCGATTGGGGTGATAAGTCACGAGCTCAGGGGACGCGCGCGTGAAAATCTTCACGGATCACGCGTCGTCGCTGGTCGGACGGCCGGTCACCCGGCCGTCCGACCGCGCGTGGTCAGCCGACGAGCGCGCTGCGGGCGTCGGCGGCGGCCTGGCGGGCTGCGGCTCGCAGGGCCGCCACGTCGGGCCCTGCAGCGAGGACGCCGCGGGAGGAGGACGCGAGGACCTGCGACCGGGCGTCGCCGAACACCGCGGCGAGCTCGGGCGCACCGGCGCCCTGCGCGCCGACGCCGGGTGCGAGGAGCGGGCCCCGGACCGCGGCCAGGTCGACGCCCGTGATGCGGGCGGCGTCGCCGATCGTGGCGCCGACCACGAGCCCGACGGACCCGAGGGCCCCGCTCCCCCGTGCTGAGCCAGCCGCGCCGGAAGAGAGCCCCGAGAGCTCGACGGCGTTGGCCTCGGCTGCGAAGCGTGCCACCTGGGCGGCGACGCTCTCGCCGTCGGCGGTCCGTGCGTGCTGGACCTCGCGCCCCTCGGGGTTGGAGGTCAGGCAGAGCACGAAGAGCCCTCGGCCGGTGGCGAGCGCGAGGTCGACGGCTGGTGCGAGCGACCCGGCACCGAGGAACGGCGACACGGTGAGTGCGTCGCCGGCCAACGGTGACCCGTCGGCCAGGTACGCCTCGGCGTAGCCGGCCATGGTCGACCCGATGTCGCCCCGCTTGGCATCGACGATCGTCAGTGTGCCGACCTCGCGGGCCGCGGCGACGACCTCTTCGAGCACGGCGACGCCGCGGGAGCCGTGGCGCTCGAACAGCGCGGACTGCGGCTTGAGGGCCGCGACCCGCCCGCCGAGCGCATCGACCACGGTGAGTGCGAAGGTACGCAGGCCAGCGACGTCGTCAGCCAGACCCCACGCGGCGAGGAGCCCGGGGTGCGGGTCGATGCCGGCGCAGAGCGGGCCGTGCTCGGCCATGGCCGCGGCGAGCCGCACCCCGAAGGGGGTGCGGCTGCCGGTCTGGCCTGCGGGTGGGGTGCCCGTCACCGGGAGCCCTGGACCGTGACGTACTCCTGCAGGCTGCGGACCGTGAACGGCCCGGCGAGCACCGCCTCGATGCCCTGGACGGCCGCGGCCAGCTGGGACACCGTGGTGATGATCGGCTTGTCGGCCGCGGTCGTCGCCGCCCGGATCTCGTAGCCGTCGGCGCGTGCGCCCTGGCCCGAGGGGGTGTTGACGACCATGCCGACCTCGCCGTCGGTGATGAGGTCGACGATCGTCGGCTCACCGTTCTCGCCGCGGCCCGCCGAGTGCTTGCGCACCACGGTCGAGCGGATGCCGTTGCGGCGCAGCACGGTCGCGGTGCCCTCGGTCGCGAGGATCTCGAAGCCGAGCTCGGCGAGGCGCTTGACCGGGAAGACGATCGAGCGCTTGTCCCGGTCGGCGACCGAGACGAAGACCGACCCGCTGGTCGGCAGGCCGCCGAAGGCTGCGGCCTGGGACTTCGCGAAGGCCGTCGGGAAGTCGTCGTCGAAGCCCATGACCTCACCGGTCGAGCGCATCTCCGGGCCGAGCACGGTGTCGACGGCCACGCCGTCGGCGGTGCGGAAGCGCTTGAAGGGCAGCACGGCCTCCTTGACGGCGATCGGCGCGTCGAGGTCGAGGGTGGCTCCGTCGCCCTCGGCGGGCAGCACGCCCGAGGCGCGCATGTCGGCGATGGTGTGGCCGACCATGAGCAGCGCTGCCGCCTTGGCGAGCGGGACGCCCGTGGCCTTCGAGACGAAGGGCACGGTGCGCGAGGCGCGCGGGTTGGCCTCGAGGACGTAGAGCACGTCGGAGACGAGGGCGAACTGCACGTTGAGCAGGCCGCGCACCCCGACGCCCTTGGCGATGGCCTCGGTCGAGCGGCGGATGCGCGCGATCTCGGCCTCGCTCAGCGAGACGGGGGGCAGCACGCAGGCGGAGTCGCCCGAGTGGATGCCGGCCTCCTCGATGTGCTCCATGACGCCGCCGAGGAACATCTCCTCACCGTCGTAGAGGGCGTCGACGTCGATCTCCATCGCGTCGTCGAGGAACCGGTCGATGAGGATCGGGGCGAGGTGTCCCCCGGCCTTGGCGACCTCACCGAGGGCGCGCTCGACGTACCCGGTGAGCTGCTCCTCGGAGTAGACGATCTCCATGCCACGACCGCCGAGCACGTACGACGGTCGCACGAGCACCGGGTAGCCGATGCCGTCGGCGATCTCGCAGGCCTGCGCGAGGGTGGTCGCGGTGCCGAAGGCAGGGGCCGGGAGGCCTGCCTCGCCGAGGACCCGGCCGAAGACCTCGCGGTCCTCCGCGGCGTTGATGGCCTCGGGCGAGGTGCCCAGGATCGGCAGGCCGGCGTCGGCGAGGCGCTGCGCGAGGCTCAGCGGCGTCTGGCCGCCGAGCTGCACGATGATGCCCTTGATCGGACCGGCGGCGAGCTCGGCCTCGTAGACCTCGAGGACGTCCTCGAAGGTCAGCGGCTCGAAGTAGAGGCGGTCGGCCGTGTCGTAGTCGGTCGAGACGGTCTCGGGGTTGCAGTTGACCATGACGGTCTCGTAGTCGCCCTTGAGGGCGAGCGCGGCATGGACGCACGAGTAGTCGAACTCGATGCCCTGGCCGATGCGGTTGGGGCCCGAGCCGAGGATGATCACGGCCTCGCGCTCGCGCGGCTTGACCTCGGTCTCGGCGTCGTAGGACGAGTAGTAGTACGGCGTCTCGGCCTTGAACTCCGCGGCACAGGTGTCGACGGTCTTGAAGACCGGGCGCACCCCGAGGGCCTTGCGGACCTCGCGCACGGTGGCCTCGCCGGCGGAGCGGCTGCCGCCGATCCCGCGCAGCGACGCGATCTGCGCGTCGGAGAGCCCGTGGCGCTTGGCACGGTCGAGCACCACGCGGGTGAGCGCCGGTGCGGCGGCCACCTCGGCGGCGATCTCGTTGACCAGCTGGATCTGGTCGAGGTACCACGGGTCGATCTTCGTGGCGTCGAAGACCTGCTCGATGGTCGCCCCGGCGCGCAGCGCCTGCTGGGTCTGCACGAGGCGCGCCTCGGTCGGACGGGCGATCTCCACCAGGAGCGCGTCGAGGTCGGCGCCCGTGGGCACCTCCCCGTCCCAGTGGAAGGTGGCGCCGGTCTTGTCGATGGAGCGCAGCGCCTTGCCGAGGGCCTCGGTGAAGTTGCGGCCCATCGCCATGGCCTCGCCGACGGACTTCATGGTCGTGGTGAGGGTGTCGTCGGCGGCCGGGAACTTCTCGAAGGCGAAGCGCGGCACCTTGACGACCACGTAGTCGAGCGACGGCTCGAAGGACGCCGGGGTCGAGCCCGTGATGTCGTTGGGGATCTCGTCGAGGGTGTACCCGACGGCGAGCTTCGCGGCGATCTTGGCGATCGGGAACCCGGTGGCCTTCGACGCGAGCGCCGAGGAGCGGGACACGCGCGGGTTCATCTCGATGACGACCACGCGGCCGGTCTCGGGGTGCACGGCGTACTGGATGTTGCAGCCACCGGTGTCGACGCCGACCTCGCGGATCACGGCGATGCCGATGTCGCGCAGGTTCTGGTACTCGCGGTCGGTGAGGGTCAGCGCCGGGGCGACCGTCACCGAGTCGCCGGTGTGCACGCCGACGGGGTCGACGTTCTCGATCGAGCAGATGACCACGACGTTGTCCGCCTTGTCACGCATGAGCTCGAGCTCGTACTCCTTCCAGCCGAGGATGGACTCCTCGAGGAGCACCTCGGTGGTCGGCGAGTAGTGCAGGCCCTGCCCGACGATGCGGCGCAGGTCCTTCTCGTCGTAGGCGATGCCCGAGCCGAGCCCACCCATCGTGAAGGACGGGCGCACCACCATCGGGTAGCCGAGGTCGTCGGCGGCCGCGACGGCCTCCTCGACGGCGTGGATGATCACCGAGCGGGCGGACTCGCCGCCGCACTTCTCGACGACCTCCTTGAACTGCAGGCGGTCCTCGCCCTTCTGGATCGCGGCGATGTTCGCACCGATGAGTTCGACGTCGTACTCGGCCAGCACGCCGGCCTCGTCGAGGGCGATCGCGGCGTTGAGAGCCGTCTGCCCGCCGAGGGTCGCCAGGACCGCGTCGGGGCGCTCCTTCGCGATGATCGAGGTGAGCACCTCGGTGGTGATCGGCTCGACGTACGTGGCGTCGGCGAACTCGGGGTCCGTCATGATCGTCGCGGGGTTGGAGTTCACGAGGATGACACGGATGCCCTCCTCCTTGAGGACCCTGCACGCCTGGGTCCCCGAGTAGTCGAACTCGCACGCCTGGCCGATGACGATCGGCCCGGAGCCGATGACCAGGACGGAGTTGATGTCTGTTCTGCGAGGCACTGGTCAGTTCTCCTTCTGCGACGTGGCGGTCTGGGGCCCCGCGGCCGACAGGCCTGCGGCGGACGACGCGCCGGACGTCATGAGGTCGAGGAAGCGGTCGAAGAGGTACGAGGCGTCGTGCGGGCCTGCGGCTGCCTCCGGGTGGTACTGCACGGAGAAGGCCGGGATGTCGAGGCACTCGAGACCCTCGACCACCTGGTCGTTGAGCCCGACGTGCGACACGATCACACGCCCGTAGCGGTCTGCGTGCGGGGCGACGGTCTCGGCGTCGATCGGGGCGTCGACCGCGAAGCCGTGGTTCTGCGAGGTGATCTCGACCTTGCGGGTCGCGAGGTCCATCACCGGCTGGTTGATCCCACGGTGGCCGTAGGCCAGCTTGTACGTGCCGAAGCCCAGCGCACGCCCGAGGATCTGGTTGCCGAAGCAGATGCCGAAGTACGGCAGACCACGGTCGAGCACCTCGCGGAGCAGCTCGACCTCGTGCGTCGCCGCACCCGGGTCGCCGGGGCCGTTGGAGAAGAACACGCCGTCGGGCGAGAGCGCCGCGATGTCGTCGATGGTCGAGGACGACGGCAGCACGTGCACGCGGATGCCTCGCTCGGCCAGGCGCTGCGGAGTCATCGCCTTGATGCCCAGGTCGATCGCGACCACGGTCTTCAGCGGGGCCTTCCCGGCGAACTCGCCGAGGGGCTCGATCACGTACGCCTCGTCGGTGCTCACCTCGCCGGCCAGGTCGGCGCCCTTCATCGACGGGGCCGCGAGGACCTCCGCGACGAGGTCGTCGATCGACCGCGGGTACCCGCCGACCAGCAGCGCGTCGCCGGAGAACACCGCACCGCGCATCACACCGCGCTCGCGCAGGTGACGCGTCAGCGCACGGGTGTCGATGTCCGAGATCCCCACGACACCCTGACGGACCAGCTCGTCCTCGAGGGTGCCCACGGCACGCCAGTTCGACGGACGGCGCGCAGGGTCGCGCACCACGTAGCCGCTCACCCAGATCTTGCCGGACTCCGGGTCGTCGTCGTTCACACCCGTGTTGCCGATGTGCGGCGCCGTCATCACGACGATCTGCCGGTGGTACGACGGGTCGGTCAGCGTCTCCTGGTACCCGGTCATGCCGGTGTTGAAGACGATCTCGCCGACCGTGGTGCCGTGCGCGCCGTAGGCACGACCGGAGAAGGTGCGACCGTCCTCCAGGACGAGGAGCGCGGCGTCGGAGACGTCCGTCTCGGGGGTCTTGGTCGCGTGGAGCTGCGTAGTCACTCGGACTCCTTGATGTCGGTACGAGAGTCGGGGGAAGAGGAAGACGAGGCCGCGAGAGCGCTCACGGCGTCGAGGAGGAGAGGTCGGTCGGTCTTGTGCAGGGTGCGCACACCCGTCTCGAGAGCGGTGCGCTCCCCCGACGGCGACACGGCGGACCAGGCGATCACGACGATGCCCTCCCCGCCGACGTACTTGCCGGCCATGCCCGAGGTACGAGACGCACCCGTGAGGTCGGCCACCGGCACGAACAGGTCGGAGGCACCCGCGCGCGCCACGAGCACGCCCGCGTCGAACACCTGCACGACGGCCTTGGCCTTGTACCCGAGGTCGCGCGCCGCGACACGGTCGAGCCAGTCGCCCGCCGTCGTCGTCGTCACGTACGTGCCCTCGATCGGCTCCGAGCGCGCCGCACCCAGGTCCGCCTCGGCCGGCACCGCCGCCAGCGCCGACACCTTGGCCGCGCTGCGCGCCTGGAGCGACCGCCACCCGCGCCACATGATGACCAGCAGCAGGGCACCGACCGACAGCATGATCGCCACGGCGACCGGGAGGGGCAGGTTCACCGCGCCACCTCCGCCTGCTCGACCGGACGACCCTCGAAGACGGTCGCGCGTCCCCGCAGGAACGTCGCGACGACGGCGCCCGGCAGCTCGTAGCCGCCGAAGGGCGAGTTCGCGCTCGCGGTGGCCTGCTCGGCGGGGACCACGGTGCGGGTGGCGGCCGGGTCGACCAGCACGACGTTGGCGGGCTCGCCGACCTCGAGGGGGCGGCCCTGCGGGCGCGGGCCCTGATCGATCCTGCCGATCCGGGCCGGAGCGGTCGAGAGGACCCGGGCGACGTCGGCCCAGGTCATCCGGCCGGTGTCGACCATGGTCTGCTGGACGACGCTGAGAGCCGTCTCGAGGCCGGTCATGCCGAAGGCCGCGGCCGCCCACTCGCAGTCCTTGTCCTCGCGGGTGTGCGGGGCGTGGTCGGTCGCGACGATGTCGATGGTGCCGTCGGCCAGGCCCTCGCGGACCGCCTCGACGTCGGCAGCGGTGCGCAGCGGCGGGTTGACCTTGAACAGCGGGTCGTAGCCGCGGGCGAGCTCGTCGGTGAGGATCAAGTGGTGCGGGGTGACCTCGGCGGTCACGTTGATGCCCCGGGCCTTGGCCCAGCGGATGAGGTCGACGGAACCGGCGGTCGACAGGTGGCACACGTGCAGGCGCGAGCCCACGTGCTCGGCGAGCAGCACGTCGCGGGCGATGATCGCCTCCTCCGCGACGGCGGGCCAGCCGGCCAGGCCGATCTCGGCGGAGACGACGCCCTCGTTCATCTGGGCGCCCTCGGTGAGGCGGGGCTCCTGGGCGTGCTGGGCGATGACACCGTCGAAGGACTTCACGTACTCGAGGGCGCGGCGCATGAGGACCGGGTCCCACACGCACTTGCCGTCGTCGGAGAACACGCGGACCTGCGCGGCCGACGAGGCCATGGACCCGAGCTCGGCGAGGTGCTCCCCCGCCAGCCCGACCGTGACGGCGCCGACCGGGTGGACGTCCGCCCAGCCTGCCTCGGAGCCGATGCGCCAGACCTGCTCGACGACGCCGGCGGTGTCCTGGACGGGCGTGGTGTTGGCCATGGCGTGCACGGCGGTGAAGCCGCCGACGGCTGCGGCGCGCGTCCCGGAGGAGATGGTCTCGGAGTCCTCGCGGCCCGGCTCGCGCAGGTGCGTGTGCAGGTCGACCAGACCCGGCAGGGCGACCAGGGCGGAGCAGTCGACGACCACGGTCTCGCCGGTCTCGCCGCTGGCGTCTGCGGTGAGCGTGCCGGCGGGAGCGACAGCCTCGACGACCCCGTCGGCGAGGACCATGTCGACACGGTCGCCGCCGAGGGGCGACACGTGGGAGAGGAGGTACCTGGTGGTCATGACTGTCCTGCTTCCTTCGGGGAGACACCGTGCTTGTCGGACGCCTCGTGCGTCACGTCTCCCGCGAGCAGGAGGTAGAGGACTGCCATGCGGACGGCGACGCCGTTGGCGACCTGCTCGACGATCACGGCGCGCGGCGAGTCGGCCGCCTCTGCCGAGATCTCGAGGCCGCGGTTCATCGGGCCGGGGTGCATGACGATCGTGTGGTCGTCGAGCAGCCGCAGGCGGCGGGAGTCGAGACCGTAGTTGCGGGTGTACTCGAGCGGGCTCGGGAAGAACCCTCCGCCGGAGCTGCTCATGCGCTCGCGCTGGACGCGCAGCATCATCACGGCGTCCGGCCGGCCGTCGCCGAGCACCGCGTCGAGGTCGTACGACACGTCGCAGGGCCAGGCCTCGACCCCGACGGGGACGAGGGTCGGCGGCGCGACGAGGGTGACCCGGGCACCGAGCGTGGTGAGCAGCTGGACGTTGGAGCGCGCGACGCGCGAGTGCAGCACGTCGCCGACCACGGCGACGTGCAGACCCGCGAGGTCCTGGCCGACGCCGGCGCCGGCCAGCGGCGCGCTCGTCGGGTCGGTCGCGTCACGACGGGCACCCGAGAGGTGCCGGCGGATCGTGTAGGCGTCGAGCAGCGCCTGCGTCGGGTGCTGGTGCATGCCGTCGCCCGCGTTGATGACCGCCGAGTCGACCCAGCCTGCGTTCGCGAGGGTGTGCGGGGCGCCCGAGGCCTGGTGGCGGATCACCACGGCGTCCGCACCCATCGCCTGGAGGGTCAGCGCGGTGTCCTTGAGGGACTCGCCCTTGGAGACGCTCGAGCCCTTGGCCGAGAAGTTGATGACGTCGGCCGAGAGCCGCTTGGCGGCCGTCTCGAAGGAGATCCGGGTGCGGGTCGAGTCCTCGAAGAACAGGTTGACCACGGTGCGCCCGCGCAGCGTCGGGAGCTTCTTGATCTCGCGGGACTGCGTGGCGGCCATCTGCGCCGCGGTGTCGAGGATGCGGATGGCCTCCTCGCGCGAGAGGTCTGCGGTGGTGAGCAGGTGCTTCATCGTGACGCCTCCCCCGCGGCCTGCGCCGTGGTCGCCTCGGGCGACGTGGGCCCCTGGCTGATGAGCACCGCGTCGTCGCCGTCGATCTCCGCGACGCGCACGTGGACGCGCTCGTGGACCGAGGTGGGCAGGTTCTTGCCGACGTAGTCCGGGCGGATGGGCAGCTCGCGGTGCCCGCGGTCGACGAGCGCGGCCAGCTGGACGGCGCGCGGGCGGCCGATGTCGCTGATCGCGTCGAGGGCGGCGCGGATGGTCCGGCCGGAGTAGAGGACGTCGTCGACGAGGACCACCACCTTGCCGTCGATCCCGGCTGCCGGGAGCGTGGTGGTCCCGATGGCGCGTGGCGGCTGGCGGTGCAGGTCGTCGCGGTGCATGGTCACGTCGAGGGTGCCCACGAGGCCGGCGGCGTCGAGGCCGGGCTCGACCTCCGCCAGGCGCAGCGCGAGCCGCTCGGCGAGGGGGACGCCACGGGTGGGGATGCCGAGGAGGACGACGTCAGAGCCGCCCTTGTTCCGCTCGAGGATCTCGTGGGCGATGCGGGTGAGCGCCCGGGCGATCTCGGGGGCGCCGAGGACCTCTGTCGGCGCGGGGGGCTCGACGGGTGCGGTCTGCTCGGTAGCGGGTCGTTCGGGTACAGCAGGGCCAGACGTCATCTGGCGACCTCCTTCTCCGCCTCTCTGGACGGCTCTTAAAGGATGTCTTGCAGGATGTCTCCCACCTTACCGCGACGCCGGGCACGCCTCACCCACGCACGCGCATCGTGAGACGGGTCCGCTCAGGGGGCCGGTGAGACGGCCTGGTCAGGGAGCCCGGTCAGGCGCACGGGCACCGTCGCGGATGCCGAGCCAGCTGACGACGCCGCCGAGGGCGAGGAGGACCGCGGTGAGGACGAGGGCGCGGTGGAAGCCGGCGAGGTCGAGGGTCGGGCCGATCACCACGCCGGCGCAGGCGATGACCACCAGCCCGGCCACCCGGGAGACCGCGTTGTTGACTGCCGAGCCGATCCCGGCGTCCTCGGCCGGGATCGAGGCGAGGATGGCGGCGGTGAGCGGCGCGACGGTCGCTGCCAGCCCGAGACCGAACAGCAGCACCCCGGGCAGGATCTGCGTGAGGTAGACGGCCTCCTCGGTGGTGGTGAGCATGAGCAGGTACCCCGCGGAGGCGACGAGCGGGCCGACGGTCATGAAGACCCGCGCACCGTAGCGCCCCGCCAGGGCGCCTGCGCGGGAGGACAGGGCGAGCATGAGCAGGGTGACCGGGAGCATCGAGAGCCCGGCTGCCGTCGCGCTGTAGCCGGCGACCTGCTGGAGGAAGAGCACGAGGACGAAGCCGCCGAAGGCCAGCGCGCCGTAGACCGCTGCGGTCGTGAGGTTGCCGGCGGAGAAGTTGCGGACGGCGAAGAGCCGCAGCGGCAGCACGGGGTCCGGGGCGCGTCGTTCCCAGAGGACGAAGGCGACGAGCGCGGTCACCCCGAGCACGAGCGGCGCCCAGACGAGCGGTGCGGACCACCCGAGCCGCCCCTGCTCGATGAGCGCGAAGACTGTCCCGGCGAGCCCGAGGGCGACGAGCGCGGCCCCGACGACGTCGACGCGGCGTGACGTGTCGCGCGCTCCCCCAGGTGTCGAGCGGACCAGCCAGACGGTGAGCGCGACCGGCACGACGTTCACGGCGAAGACCCACCGCCAGGAGGCGGTGTCGACGAGGATCCCGCCGAGGAGCGGGCCGGCGATCATCGCCGTCCCGGTCCACGCGGTCCAGGTCCCGATCGCCTTCCCCTGGGCCTCGCCGCGGAAGGTCGCGACGATCATGGCGAGGGAGCTGGGGACGAGCAGCGCCCCTGCTGCTCCCTGGAGCGCGCGGGCTACGACGAGTACGAGGCCCGTCGGGGCGAGGGCGCAGAGCAGCGAGGTGATGCCGAAGCCGACCAGTCCCCAGGTGAGGACGCGCCGCCGGCCGAAGACGTCGGAGAGCGAGCCGGCGACGAGGATGAGGGCGCCGAGCGTCACGAGGTACGCGTCGACCACCCACTGCTGGAGCGCGAGCCCGTCGAGGACTCCCCCGTCGAGCTCACCCGCGATCGCCGGCAGCGCCACGTTGACCACCGAGCCGTCGAGGAACACGACGAAGGACGCGAGGATCGCGACGACGAGGACGCGGCGTTCGACAGTGGTCACAGCGCCCAGGCTAGACCTGGGCGGGAGGCGCTGCGCACCAGGCCCAGCGCGTTGCGTACCGGGCTCCGCGCATCGTGCGAGCGGACTTCACCGCGGGCGTCGGCTCACGCCCCGGCGATGACCTGCTCACGGACGACGCGACGCAGGACCTTGCCGATCTGGGAGCGGGGCAGGTCCTTCATGATGACGAGCTGCTTGGGCAGGGCGTAGCGGGCGACGTTCTTCTCGCACCAGGCACGGACGGCCTCGAGGTCGACGCCGCTGGCGTCGCGGGCCAGGACGAGGGCGGCGACGACCTTCTCGCCGAGGTCTCCGCCGGGCAGACCGACGACGGCGACGTCCTCGACACCGGGCATGGTGCGCAGGCAGTCCTCGACCTGGGACGGGAAGACCTTGAACCCGCCGGTGATGATCATCTCCTTGATGCGGTCGACCTGCTGGACGAACCCGCCGTCGTGCATGACGACCACGTCGCCGGTGCGGACCCAGACCTTGCCCTCGAGCTCGACGAGGGAGTCGGCCGTCTCCTCCGGGCGCTTCCAGTAGCCGGAGAACACCTGCGGGCCGCTGATGAGGAGCTCGCCGCGCTCCCCCGCCGGGAGGATCTTCGTGGGGTCGTCCTGGTCGACGACGAGCACGTCGGTCGACGGGAAGGGCAGGCCGAGCATGCCGGGCCGGCGCTCGTCGGACAGCGGGCTGCCGAGGGCGACCGGGGAGGTCTCGGTCATGCCGTAGCCCTCGATCGCGAGGCCCCCGGTGACCTCCTCCCAGGCCTGGGCGGTCGCGAGCGGGATGGGCATCGCGCCGCAGATGGCGTAGCGGAAGCTCGAGAGGTCGGCGGGGCCGGCCTTCGCGGCGGCGGACAGGCGGTCGAGCATCGGCGGGACGGCCGGCAGGAACGAGCCGGGGAGCCGCTTCTGGGCGGCGAGCACGGCATCGACGTCGAACTTCGGGAACAGCACGAGGGTCGCGCCGATGCGCATGGCATAGGTGAGGCAGAGCATGAGGCCGAAGGCGTGGAAGAACGGCAGGACGCCGTAGACGACCTCGTGGCCGCCCTCCTCGACGGACTCGCGCTCGGCGCCGGTCCACTCGGTGCCCTGGACGACGTTGGCGACGAGGTTGCGGTGGCTGAGCATCGCCCCCTTGGGCGTGCCGGTGGTGCCTCCCGTGTACTGCAGGAGCGCCAGGTCCTCGGCCTCGGGGTACGGGTGGTCTGCGGCGAGCGGCTGGGCCTTCGCGACGAGCTCGTGCCAGTAGACGGTCCCTGCGGGCAGCGTCGCGCGCATGGTGGCCTTGAGCGTCTTGGCCTTGCTGATCGGGAGCGACAGCGCGAGGCGCTTGAGGGTCGGCAGGTCGCGGGACATGTCGACGGCGACGACGGTGCGGACCGGCGTCTGGTCCTGGACCTCGAGGACCTTGACGGCCGTGTGCTCCCAGCAGATCGCGACGACGGCACCGGAGTCGCTCAGCTGGTGGGCGAGCTCCGCCGCGGTGTAGGTGGGGTTGTGCTCGACGACGACGGCACCGATGCGCAGCGCGGCGTAGAAGGCGACGACGTGGCTGGAGAGGTTCGGGAGGGCGATCGCGACCCGGTCACCGGGGCCGACGCCGAGGTCGAGCAGGACGGTCGCGGCGCGACGGACCTGGTCGAAGAGCTCGGCGTAGGTGGTGGTCGACCCCATGAAGTCGAGGGCGGCGCGGTCGGGGAACCTCTCGGCCGCGCGCTCGAGCGACGCGGTGAGCGGTTCGTCGGGCACGGTGATGTCGTGCGCGACTCCGGGCGCGTAGGAGGACAACCACGGGCGGCTTTCGATGGACGAGGTCACCTGACCAGAATAACTTACGGACGCGTAGGTTACGGGGTCGTAGGTCCTGGTCCGCCAGACCCTCGCAGAACCTCCTCACCTGGTGGGAGGGGCGCGCAGACGATACGACAGGAACGCCCGTCGCGCGAGGCGGGCGGGGTCGCGGAGACACGAGAAGGGCCGGACCTCGTGGAGGTCCGGCCCTTCGGGGAGAGCGGCTGCTGCGCAGACGCAGCGGCGGCGCGTGCTCAGGCGAGGATCGTCGGCTTCAGCTCGAGGATCCGACCGAGGAGCCCGTTGACGAACACCGGGGAGTCGTCGGTCGAGAGCGAGCGCGAGAGCTCGACGGCCTCGTCGATCGCCACGGCGTCGGGGACCTCGTCGTTGAAGAGGATCTCCCAGGTGCCGATGCGCAGCAGCGCACGGTCGACGGCCGGCATGCGGTCGAGGGACCACTCGTGCGAGTAGGTCTCGAGGAGCTCGTCGATACGGTCGAGCTGCTCGAGCACCCCCTCGACGATGTCGACGGAGTACTGCGGGAGGGACGCCTCGGTCCCCGGCTCGGCCACCCGGTCCGCGAGGAGGGTGATCGGGTCGAGGTGACGCTGCTCGGCCTCGAAGAGCACGTCGAGCGCGCGCTTGCGGGCCTTGGTCCGGGCTCCCACGTCAGTCGTTCACTCGGCCGAGGTAGCTCGAGTCGCGGGTGTCGACCTTGACCTTGGTGCCCTGCTCGAGGAACAGCGGGACCTGGATCACGTGGCCGGTCTCGAGCGTGGCGGGCTTGGTGCCACCGGTGGAACGGTCGCCCTGGAGGCCCGGCTCGCTGTAGGTGATCTCGAGGATGACCGACGGCGGCAGCTCGATGTAGAGGACGGTGCCCTCGTTGGTCGCGACGTTGACGACCTGGCTCTCGAGGAGGAAGTTGGCGGCGTCGCCGACGACCGTCTCGGGGATGTTGATCTGGTCGTACGTGGTCTGGTCCATGAACACGTAGTCCGTGCCGTCCTTGTAGAGATACTGCATGTCGCTCTTGTCGACGGTCGCAGTCTCGATCTTCAGGCCGGCGTTGAAGGTCTTGTCGACCGTCTTGCCCGAGGTCACGTTCTTCATCTTGGTGCGGACGAACGCGCCACCCTTGCCGGGCTTGACGTGCTGGAAGTCGATGACGGTCCAGAGCTGGCCGTCGAGCTTGAGCACAGTGCCGTTCTTGATGTCGTTGGTGGTAGCCACGGTGGTCTTCCTGTCGAGTGTTCAAGGATCAGGCACCCGACGACCACCCGACGAGCCGACGAGCACCACCGGAAGGGTGAGGCTGAGGGCTGACCAGGGAGCGGACCGCACGAGAGCGTGGGCCAGTCTACCTCAGCCGATCCACCGCACCCCGAGCCCTCGGGCACGGGGCCACCCCCTCGCCGTCGAGGCACGGTGTGCGGCTGTTCGTCGCTCGCCTAGGTGGCCCAGGGAGCACATGAGGTGCTTGGCACACTATTTCTGCTGCTCAGCCGGCGAGAGCGATCAGCGCGAGACGGTACGAGTCGAAGCCGAAGCCCGCGACCGTGCCCGTCGCGACGGGGCCGACCACCGAGAGGTGGCGGAACTCCTCGCGGGCGTACGGGTTGGAGATGTGCACCTCGACGAGCCGCAGTCCCCCCTTGGTCACCTGCGCAGCCGCGTCGCGGAGGGCGTAGGAGTAGTGCGTGAAGGCCGCGGGGTTGAGCACCACGTCCGTGCGCGTGTCGACCGCCTCGTGCAGCCAGTGCACCAGCTCGGTCTCGTCGTCCGTCTGACGGACCTCCACCTCGAGGCCGAGCTCGCTCCCCCACCGGGCGCCCGCCTCGACGAGGTCGGCGTAGGACAGCGCCCCGTAGACGTCGGGCTCGCGCACGCCGAGACGTCCGAGGTTGGGTCCGTTGAGCAGCAGCACACGTGTCATGCCCGGGAGCCTAGTACGGGGCGAGCACCGAGGGCGTGGACGCCCACCGACGGACGTCGCGCTCAGGTGGCAGCGGTCTGGACCTCGGTGACCTCCGGGTACCGGTCGGTCGACTCGACAGCATTCCCGGCCCACCACTCGCGCCGACCGTCGTGCGACCGCACCCGGACCGGTCCGCCGATCCGGCCCGCGCGCCCGGTCCGACGGAAGATCTCCACCGAGACCGGCCCACGGATCTCGTCGTGCTCCGCGCTGCGCGGGAGGGTGAGGTGCAGGTACGGCCGCCCACGGGCCCCGTGCTCGTCGGCGTCCTTGTAGGCGACCACCTGACGTCCTTGCGCGTTCGAGGTCCCGAGTCCGCGACCCGTGCGGGTCTCCACCGGGACGCCGCGCGCGGCGACCGACCAGCTGCGACGGTCGGAGACCGCCATGAGCAGCACCCCGACGGCGAACGGCGCGAGGAGCACCACGAAGAAGGAGCAGGCCCACCCGGCGGTCTCACCCCACAGCACCACGGCCCCCACCCCGGTCCCCAGGGTCGCGGCCCAGAGCAGCGCCACGCCGATCCAGAGACTCGAGGAGAGCGAGGCGCGGGCGGCCCGGAACGCGGAGTTGACAGGGCGGGAAGGCGTCATGGCCTGATCGTGCACGCCGCTCGGCGGCACCGCACCCGCCCACGATGGGGACCTCTGCCCGGTGGGGCCGGGTCGGGCGGGGCCGGAGGATTCACCTCCGACACCGCGACCCGGCCGCGGCCGAGCGCGAGGTCTTCTGCCACGATGAGCCCGCGCAGACCGTGGTTCGACAGAGGAGCAGACCGCATGAGGATCCTGTTCGACGGTGACGTACCGGTCCACTACGGGTTCCTGCACCTCCGGGCTGACGGCCACGACGACCCGGATCTCACGGCGGCCCGGGGCGGGCAGGCGAACGGCCTGTGCGGCGCCGCCGTCCCCGGAGGCCTCGCCCTGACCACCGGGACGCACACCGGGGCAGTCCCGGTGCGTGCCGAGCTGCACGACGCGGAACCTCCGCTCGGAGAGCACTGGGAGGACGTGGTCGAGGTCCCGCTCGAGCTGGCCGCCGGGGAGTACCTGCTGACCGCCTTCGGCTGGGCCGTGCAGATCGGCACGCTCCCTGCCGGGTCCTTCCGGGCGCGCTGGTGCGCCACGCGGATGGACGAGGGGTACGACGGTGCACGCCTGGACGACGACCCGGAGACCGACCGGTACCTCCTGCAGCTGTGGCCCGCTCCACCCGCGCCGGACGCCGTGGTCCGCCTGGGGAGCGACTGCGCCGCCTACTGGCACGGGGTCGCTGCCACGACGGACGCGCCGCCACCACCTCCGACGCCGGAGATGGTCGCCGAGCTGGAGGCCGAGGCGGAGCGAGCCCGGGAGGCCGCCGTGACAGCCTGGGACGCCGCGCTCGAGATCGAGGCATGGGGCGGCCGCGCGCCGACCGCGCAGCTGCGCGCCGTCGGCGGACGTGCGGCCCAGCTGGCCGGGCTCGACCGGGAGCTGGTGGACCTGCTCGCGGCGATGCCTGCACGACAGCAACGTCACCTGGCGGTCGAGGCGGCCCGGCACGCGTGCGACCTCGCCGGCGTGGGAGACGTCGCCCTGGTCCGGGAGGCCCTCGCCGCTGCCCGCGACGGCGGCCCGCTGCCCCACCCGTGGGGAGACTGGTCGGCCACCTGGGACGCTCTCGTCCCTCCCGACGAGCAGACCGCGGACGAGCTCGTCGCCGAGGTCCAGCTCGTGCTGAACCTGGGAGGCGACCGCCCGGTCCTCGCCCCTGAGGCGACTGCCATCGACGCCGTGCTCGCGGCCGGGGAGAGCGACCCCGCGCGTGCTGTCATGGGTGCGGTCGACGCCCTGGCGCGCGGGCAGCGGGACCCCCGCACCGTCCTGGACCAGGTCCGCCGGCACCTGGCCGACGGTGCCCCGCCGTTCGGCTAGCTCGGGTCCGGTCGGCTAGAGCGAGACGGCCCGACTGGTCGGGGCGTCGGCGCTGATCTCGGCGTAGGCGGCGGCGAGGAGCGTCGGGTCGGGCCCCTCGAGGCGACCGACCTTGCCGATGTCCTCGAGGACGACGAAGCGGAGCAGGTCGCCGCGGGACTTCTTGTCGCGGCGCATCACGGCGAGGAGCTGCTCCCAGCGGTCACCGCGGTAGGTGAGCGGCAGACCGACAGAGGCGAGGATGGAGCGGTGCCGGTCGACGACCTCGTCGTCGAGGCGACCCGCGAGGCGGGCGAGCTCGGCCGCGAAGACCATCCCGACGGACACGGCGGCACCGTGGCGCCACGCGAAACGCTCGACCTGCTCGATGGCGTGCGCGAGGGTGTGCCCGTAGTTGAGGATCTCGCGGAGCGACGCCTCCTTGAGGTCCTGGCTCACCACGCGTGCCTTGACGGCGACGCTGCGCTCGACGAGCTCGCGGACGACGCCCCAGAGATGGTCGTCGATGCTCGCGGGCCAAGAACCGAGGGCCTCGGCGTTGGCCTCGACGAGGTCGAGGATCACGGGGTCGGCGATGAACCCGGTCTTGATGATCTCGCCGAGCCCGGCCACGAAGTCCCACTTGGGCAGGGTCTCGAGGGCGACGAGGTCGCAGAGCACGCCGACCGGCGAGTGGAAGGCACCGACGAGGTTCTTGCCCTCGGCGGTGTTGATGCCGGTCTTGCCGCCGACGGCCGCGTCGACCATGGCGAGCAGCGTCGTGGGGATGTGCACCACGGCGATGCCCCGCAGCCAGGTGGCGGCGATGAAGCCGGCGACGTCGGTGGTCGCTCCGCCGCCGAGCGAGACGATCGCGTCGCTGCGCGTGAAGTCGGACTGCCCGAGGACCTGCCAGCAGAAGGCCACGACATCGACGGACTTCGCTCCCTCGGCGTCGGGGATGACGGCGAGGAGCGCCTCGTAGCCCTGGGCGAGCAGGTCTTCGCGGACCACGGCGGCCGAGGCCTCCATGGCCTCGGTGTGCACGACGAGCACCTTCTTGACGTCCGCGCCGAGCAGGCGGGGCAGCTCGCCGAGGAGCTGCTTGCCGATGACCACGTCGTAGCTGTGCTCGGCGTCGACGCGCACGACGGCGGGCGGCTGCGCTGCTGCCCCGGCGCTGGTGTCGGGAGTGGTCGCGCTGGTGGTCGTCTCGTCGGTCACGACGGGTCCTCCGGTGGGGTCGGTCGGGCCAGGGCCACGTGGATCTCACGGGCCACCTGGGCGGCGGTCTTGGCGTCGGTGTCGACGCGGTGGGTGGCGACCCGCTCGTACACGGGGCGGCGGGCCTCCATGAGGCTGGCCCACTTGGCACGGGGGTTGCCGAGCAGCAGCGGTCGCGCCTGGTTGAAACCGACGCGCGGGGCGACGTGCGTGAGGCTGACGTCAAGGAACACGACGGCTCCCCCGGCCTGCGCGTAGGCGGTCAGCGCCGCCTCGCTCAACGGGTCGAGGACAGCGCCACCACCGAGGGCGAGCACGCCGTCGTGGACCGCGAGGGCGGTGGTGACGGCCTCGCGCTCGAGCGCGCGGAAGTGCGGCTCGCCGTCGTCGACGAAGATGTCGGCTATGGCCTTGCCGGCGGAGGCCTCGATGTCGGTGTCGGTGTCGCGCAGGGCGACGCCGAGCAGCCCGGCGAGCAGCCGGGCGGTGGTCGACTTGCCGGACCCCGGGGGGCCGATGAGCACGACCGTCGGGCTCTGCGCCTGCTCTCCGCTCGGCACCACGGTCAGCGCAGCAGCTCGGGGATGGCCGCCAGGTAGGTGTCAGCGTTGCGCTGGACCTCGCTCACGGAGTCACCACCGAACTTCTCGAGGACGACGTCGACGAGCGTCAGCGCGACCATCGCCTCGGCGACCACGGCCGCCGGCGGGACGGCGCACACGTCGGAGCGCTGGTGCTGCGCGGTCGCCGGCTCCCCCGTCGCGACGTCGACCGTCGCGAGGGCGCGCGGCACCGTCGAGATGGGCTTCATCGCGGCGCGGACCCGCAGGACCTCGCCGTTGGTCATGCCACCCTCGATGCCACCGGCACGGTTGGTGCGACGGCGCAGACGGCCGTCCTCGTCGCGGTCGATCTCGTCGTGCGCCTGCGAGCCACGGCGCGCCGCGGTGCGGAAGCCGTCGCCGACCTCGACACCCTTGATCGCCTGGATGCCCATGAGCGCCGCGGCCAGCTTGGCGTCGAGACGACGGTCGCCGTGCACGTAGGAGCCGAGCCCCGTGGGGACGCCGTAGGCGAGCACCTCGACGACACCGCCGAGGGTGTCGGCGGCCTTGTGGCACTCGTCGATCTCCGCGACCATCGCGTCGGAGGTCGACTTGTCGAAGCAGCGCACCGGGTCGGCGTCGAGGTACGCGACGTCGTCGGGCGTCGGGAGGACGGCGTCCTCGGGCGTGAAGACCGGGCCGATGCTCGTCACGTGCGAGACCAGGCGGATGCCGAGGGCCTGCTCGAGGAACTTCGCCGCAACCGTGCCGAGCGCCACGCGGGTGGCCGTCTCGCGCGCCGAGGCACGCTCGAGGACCGGGCGGGCGTCGTCGAAGGCGTACTTGCGCATGCCGACCAGGTCCGCGTGCCCCGGACGGGGACGCGTCAGCGGCGCGTTGCGGGCACGGTTGAGCAGCTCCGGGTCGACCGGGTCGGACGCCATCACGTCCACCCACTTGGGCCACTCCGTGTTGCCGATCTCGACGGCCAGCGGACCACCCTGGGTGATCCCGTGCCGCAGTCCGGCGAGGATGCGCACCTCGTCCTGCTCGAACTTCATCCGAGCGCCACGGCCGTAGCCGAGACGACGACGAGCGAGAGCGTCCTGGATGTCCGAGGTGAGGACCTCGACACCCGCCGGGACACCCTCGATGATGCCCACCAGGGCAGGACCGTGCGATTCACCAGAAGTCAGCCAACGAAGCATGCCCACATCTTCCCACGGACCAGGCACGACGACGCCGGGCGCCCGAGTGTCGGACGCCCGGCGTGGGCGGGTGGTGCTGGGGGTGCGTGTCAGGGGGCGACGACGACGCCGAAGGGATCACGCTCGGACGGGTCGACGGGGACCACTCCCTCGAGAGGGTCGACTGCTGCCTCCGCGAGGACATCCGTGTAGACGTAGGCGTAGACCGTGACCGTCACCTCCAGGTTCCCCTGGCCTTCCACCATCTGCGTCGGGTCGACGGTCGTCACGACCGGGTTGGACGCCAGGTAGTACCGGCTCGAGCCAGTCTGCAGCCCGTTGAGGAACCCGCGCGTCTGGTCGATCCCAGCGGTGAACGACACGTGGACGGGGAAGAGCACGAGCGAGTCCACCCCGTCCGGGGTCCACACGGGTGGAGCCGCGGTCTCCACAGGCTCAGCTGCCGCCTCGGTCGTCTCGGCGTCGGTCGGCTCAGCAGAGTCCCCCTCGGCTGGCGCCGCAGCCGGAGCGGGCGTGGTGGCGAACCCTGGCATCTCTGCGAGGCTCGTGGCCGCGTCAGCCGTCATCTCGTCGATGACGATCCCGTTGTTCGAGGCGATGAGGTCGATCTCGTCGAACATGTCTTCGATCTCGGGCTGCGTCGGCAGCTTCACCTGCGTGGCGGCGAGCTCAGACCGGTAGCTGTCGATCTGGTCGAAGTCAGCCTTGAGCGCGGCAACGCGCTGCTGGAGTGCGTCGTTCTCGCCGATGAGCGTGGTCTCCTGCTCGCGGATCGACGCTTCCTCGTCGACCCGCGGTGAGATGAGCAGGAACCACCCGAGGACCGCGAGAACGAGGCACACGATGGCCGCGAGCCCGATCCAGGCTCCTTGAGTCTTCGGCATCAGCCCGTACCTTCCATTCCAGCAGCGTTCGACAGAGCGGTCTCGAGGACACGGACGGTCACGGTCGTCTCGAACCACTCGAGACCCTCACCATCGACCTGCGACGAGACGAGAACCCGGGCGTCGGCGAAGCCGGGCACACGGTTCAGCGCACGGCTCCACGCGGTGACGTCGGGCCGGGTCGCCGAGGTGGCACCGATGGTGATCATGCCGAGGCCCTCGTCCTGCAGAGGGTCAGCAGAGGTGGGCGGACCCGCGGTCGGGTCGGCAGTCTGGGCCGTCAACGACGTGATGAGCACGCCCTCCGGGGTCGCACCGGCCACGTAGGCGAAGAAGTCCGACCAGCGCACCTCCGTGCTCGAGGCGAAGAGGAGCGCTGCCTGGGTCGTGACGAGCCGCGCCTTGACTGCCGTCACCTCGATGTACTTGCTCTGCTCGAGGAGCAGGTCGCTCGTCCTCTGCTGCTCGCGCTCGAGGTCGGCCTGCGCGTTGTCGACCCGCATCGAGGTGAAGAAGACGATGATGACGACGAGGACGACGAAGCCGAGCATGGCGTAGACGAGCTTGCGCTGCAGCCCGCGGATCCCACGGGCGGCGACGGTCTCCTGCGGCAGCAGGTTGACCTGCGCGCGCGGCGGGACGCCGTCGAGCATGGAGGTCTGCTGCGGTCGGCGGGCGATCTTGAGGGCGGTCATGCGGCAACTCCCTGTGCGAGTCCCATCGCGATGGCGAACGTGGACTCACGGTCCTTGACGAGCTCACGGTCAGCGGTCTTGGCCCACGTCACGTGCTGGAAGGAGTTCCCGAGCACTGCCGGCAGGCGTGCGGCGCTCGAGAGGTACTGGCCGAGGCCGGAGAGGTGAGCACCTCCACCGGTCAGCACGAGCATCTCGACCGGAGGCCCGGCGACCTGCGAGGCGTAGTAGCTCAGCGTGTTCCGGACAGCCTCGACGAGGCCACGCGCTGCGGTGTTGACCGCGTCGGCGGCGTCGGCGAGGTCCGGCTGGACCTGCTGACCGACGCCCAGCTGGCGCTTGAGGCGCTCGGCGTCCGCGTCGGCGAGCTTCATGGCGCGGGCGACGGCGTCGGTCGCGTCCTGACCGCCTGCGGCAAGCACGCGGGCCAGCAGGGGCACGCCGCGGTCCGCCACGACGACGTTGGTGACTCGCGCGCCGATGTCGACGCAAGCCACCGTCCGCTCGGCGAGGTCCCCGATGACGACCGACCGGAGCAGCGCGAAGGCGGAGAGGTCGACCACCTGCGGGACAAGACCTGCGCCTTCGACAGCCAGCACGTTGGCCGACACGGTGTCCTTCACGGCAGCGACGAAGAGACCGCGCATGGCGCGGCCGTCAGCACCGTCGACCTCGCCCGTGGGGTAGAAGTCGAGCAGCGCCTCGTCGACCGCCATCGGCAAGGTCTCCTGCGCCTGGTAGACGAGAGCCTGACGCAGGTGCGCCATCGGCATCACGGGGAGGTCGAGCTGACGCACGACGACACGCTGGTTCCCGACACCGATGATGACGTTCTTGTCAGAGAAGCCAGCCTTGCTCCACAGCCGCTTGATGACCGAGCTCACCAGCGAGGGGTCGACGACCTCGGCGTCACGGACCGCCCCCGGAGGGAGCGGCGCCTCGGCGACCCGTACGACGGACCCGAGGCCTCCGGTGCTCCCTGGGTGCGTGGGGGCGAACTCGACAGCCCGCACCGCGGACGTGCCGATGTCCAGCCCGATCGTTCGTACCTTGGCCACCGGTGCGCCTCCTCAAGATGTGCTCCGAGCCCGGCGACCTGCCGAGCCCGTCGTGAGGTGATCGGCACCCTCGGCGCAGAACTTGAGCGTGCGGTGGGCGAAGTCCTCGGGGCTAGAGGAACAGACCGAGGTAGCCGTCCCAGGCTTGCTGCCCGACCCCGATCCCGACGGCTGCGCCGAGGAGCATCCACGGCCCGAACGGGATACCTGAACCGCGGCCGGCCTTCTTCCGCACCACCAGCGCCACCGCGAAGAATCCACCGAGCAAGAACGCCGCCATGGCGCCGACAGCGAGGACACCCCACCCGAGCCACCCGAGGTAGACGCCGAGGACTGCTGCCAGCTTGACGTCGCCGAATCCCATCCCAGCCGGGTACGCCACGAGCATGAGGAAGTACGCACCGAAGAGCACCGCTCCCCCGAGAGCTGCACGCCCGAGGCTCCCCCAGTCTCCGGCCAACGCAGCGGCCACCGTCAGGAGGACGACTGCGACCACGATCGACGGCAGGACGATCGCGTCCGGCAGACGGTGCACGTCGATGTCGATGAGAGCGAGGGCCACCGCCACAGCCGCCAGGTAGAGGTACGCGACGAGCACGACCGCCGATGCGGCGTCGTCGACCGGGAACCGCCAGGCGACGAGCGCGAAGAGCACGCCTGTCCCGAGCTCGACGAGCGGGTAGCGCACCGAGATGGGCTCCGCGCAGGTCCGGCACCGTCCACGCAGCACCAGCCAGGACAGGACCGGGACGTTGTCCCGAGGCTGGATCGGCGTGTCGCACCGCGGGCACGCGCTCGGAGGGCTGACGAGCGACGCACCCGCTGGCACGCGGTAGACGACCACGTTGAGGAACGAGCCGATGAGCAGGCCGAAGAGACCGACGAGGACAGGGATCACCGGAGGAGCATCTCAGCCGGTGATGTCGCGGAGGTACTTGAGCGCAGGCGCTCCGGTCGTGCCCTCCGAGCCAGAGGCGCCCGTCTTTGAGAAGGTGAGGTCGAGCTTGGTCGACGCGTTGAACTGGCAGCTGTACACCTGACCTCGGATCTTCGGGGGGTTCTGCGTCCCGATGGAGATCTCGTTGGCCGAGTAGAGCAGCACCGACGTCTTACTGTCCTGGTTCCACGCACCAGAGCTGAAGCTGATGCTGCTCTTCTTCAGCGAGGCCGCGCAGCTGGTCTGTGCCGCCGGGTACGGAGTCATGATGTAGAGCGAGTGCTCCTTGCCGTCTGCGGACTCGATCTTGATGTCTCCGTTGATCTTGATCACGTCGGAGAAGATCACCGCATCAGCGCTCAACCGGAACGTGATCCCGGCACCGAGGGTGAGGGTCCCTCCGCACTCTGTGCTGCCGGTCGTGTCGAACACGGTGTTCTCCTTGACCTCCAGCGGTGCGGCGAACTGCGAACCTCCCCACTCCATGGAGCACGGAGACATAGACACGTACTGGTTCCTCAGCGGGTTGATCGATCCCACCCACGACTTGCGCGCGAAACCGGTCCACAGCGGATCGTCCTGGCGGATCTTGGGGAAGTTCATGCTCGTCGCGCTCTCCCCGCTCGGCGGAGCGCCCACATTCTGTCCCTCGCGTGCACCCGGGTACCGCTTCATGAACTCGCCGTACCACCACCCGTTGGCTTCCTTGCCGCCGGCGATCTTGCCCGACACGTTGATCGATCCGTTCACCGTCAGGGTGGAGTCGTTGACCGGGAGGTCTCCGCGGACGGCCAGGCTGCCACCGGCACGGATTCCGTTGCTGGCGAGCACGCTCCCGCCTGTCCAGATGTCTCCCGACACCGCGCAGTCGGTCCGGAAGTCTCCCGTTCCCTGGACGTAGAGGTTCTTCCCGATGTTGTGAGACCCCTTCTGCGCCTTCGCCGGGCAGGAGAAGTTCCCGCCGCTGTAGACCGAACCGTTGACCGCACAGGGCCCCGTGCTGAAGGTGACGTCTCCTACGGCGTACAGGTTGCCCTCGACCTGCTGCGAGCTCGAGCACGTCCAGTTCCCGCCAGTGATCACGTCAGCACCAACGCCCCGGACGGAGAGATCTGTGTTGACGTTGGCGCCGCTGCCGGCGTAGATCGCGGCGTTGAACGTCGGCGACGAGGAGGTAGCCGACTCGATGAGTGCCTCCACGGTCCGGACGTTCCCGCCGGTGGACCCGACGCCCGACGCCGCAGCATCTCCCCGGGCGAGCAGGACGACAGACTTCGAGGTCGAGGTCGGGCACCCCACCGGCAGTGAGCTCGTCGCGGTCCCGGAGGACGACGGGTGGATCGTCACGGTGAACTTCGGGGAGCCGCTCGGAGAGCTGACGGTGCCTGAGGTGCACTTCCCCGACGCGATCTGAGCACGGACGTAGTCGACCCCCGCCTCGGCGGCCGCTCGGGCCTGGACGCTCGCGCGGGTCTCCGTCGTCATCCGGACGTTGAAGAGGGACGTCGTGACGATCGTGCTCACCAGGATCGTCAGCACCACCATGATGCCGATGACAGCGACTAGTGCGCCTCCGTCGTCGGGTCCGCGCCGGATCCGCGCGCTCAGGGACTCTCGCGACACTAGAAACATCCTCCACTGGTTGATGCCAACGCCTGGACTCGCGGCGCGACGGTGGTCTTCATGACGACGCCGGCGCCCGGCGTCCTCTCGGCGGTGGCCTGGGTCTCGAACTGGATGCCGTACGAGCCGACCGCAGGAGTCGTGAAGATGTCCCCGGTCGGCGGCTTCACGTCGGCGACCGCGAGGGTCCAGCCAGACGGCGGCCCGGACGAGAACGCCGACGCACTGACCTTCAAGGACGCCTTCTGCGCGCTGCTCCGCGTGTAGATCGCACCGTGTGTCGCTCCTGCGGCGGGCGGCACGTAGATCCAGGCCTGGCAGCGCCACGGCTGAGAGCCGTCGCCACCACCGGTGTGCGTGACCAGGAGCGTGTCCGCCTCGAGCACGCCTCCCTGAGAGGCGTTGCGGATCGCCCGTTCCATAGAGGACATCGTGACCTGGGCATCGTTCGACGCCTGGCTGGACCCGACCACCTTCTGCTGCCCCTTGAGCCCGTTGAGCAAGAGCGTGCCGGCCAGCGCCAGGACCAGCCCGAAGAGGAGGATGACCACGAGGAGCTCGACGAGCGTGAAACCACGGTCGCTCGGAGCGTCACCAGTGGTGCGACGGAGTCGTGCGTGAATGGACCTCACGAGACGTACACCTTTGTGTCGGCGCTCGAGAGCACCCTGCCCGCAGGGAACAGCGGTGTCAGGGCGGCCGTCGAGACACGGACCGTCACGTCGAGCAGGCCCGTCGTGGCGCACGCGGACAGGTTGGGGAAGGAGATCTCGCGGGTCAGCTGGACCCCACGGGCGTCCGTGGTGGTCGTCGCTGGAGGAGCTGTGGACGGGCAGCCTCCCGTCCCGAGAGACGCACGCTGGGTCTCCAGTCCGTCGTTGACGAGCTGCGTCGCCGTGGCAATAGTCGACATCTTCGCGGTGGCGCGGACTCCTCCGATGATCACGGGTGCGAGGACGACAGCGAGGATGGCCAGCATCATCATCGAGACGATGATCTCGACCATCCCGAATCCCGCGTCGTCGCGATGGTGATCGCTCACTGAACTCCGCCTCTGTGCGTGCTGAAAGAAAGGGGAACCACGGATTCCCGCTGCCGCTCGGTCAGCGGCAGCGGGAATCTCAGGGAAGAAGCTACTACTTCTCGGTGATCGTGCCGGCTTCGGTGGTCTCGAACACCTTGTCCGTGGCCGAGGTCACCTGGATGGTGAAGGTGCCGTCTGCGAGATCGACCGAGCTGGCGGTCTCGTTGAAGGTGACACCCTCGCTGAGCGCGATGGTGGTCACCTCACCGGTCGGAGTCGGCGTGATGGCGACCGAGTCCGTGCCGGTCAGCGCGATGCCGGTGACCTTGGTGTTCTCCGACATGACGACGGCGATGTTCGTGCGCAGCGTCGCGAGGTCAGCCTTGGCGGCCGAGTCCTTCGCCTTGTTCTGCTGGTTGAGGTAGAGCGGGACCGAGATCGCGGCGAGGATGCCGATGATGATCACGACGACGAGGAGCTCGACGAGGGTGAAGCCCTTGTCGCCGTCCTTCTTGTTCATGGCCTTCGAAACGCGAGCAATCATGTTGATTCTCCGTGGGAGTAGTCGTTGTTCAGAGCTAGGGAGCGACGTTCGCGGTTTGCCCGCGTGTCCGTCACGAGATCTTCATCGGCGGCCCTGACCTGCACCTTGAGCAGCTCGACGAAGTTTTTCTCGGCTTCACCCCATGAGATCGAAGATCTTGAAGATCGGCATGTAGAGGGCGATGATCATGCCGCCGATGATGGCCCCGAGGAACACGATCATGAGCGGCTCGAGGAGCGACGTCAGCTGTTCGGTGGTGGACTCGACCTCTTGGTCGTAGAACTCCGAGATCTTCGCGAGCATGAGCTCCATCGACCCGGCGTCCTCGCCGACCGCGATCATCTGCGTGACCATGGGCGGGAACACGTCGTGGTGCGCGAGCGGACCGGACAAGGACTCACCGGTGCGCACCGACTTCTCGACGTCCCGCAGCGCGTTCTCGATCGCCCAGTTCCCCGAGGTGCTGCCGACGATGTCCAGCGCCTGGAGGATCGGCACCCCCGCCCCGAGCATCGTCGAGAAGTTGCGGGTGAAGCGGGCGATGGCGATCTTCTGGAAGAGCTTGCCGAACACGGGCAGCTTGAGCTTGAAGGGGTCGGACTTCGACCGGACCTCCTCGTCGTTCTTGTGCCGCTGCCACCAGATCCCGACCACCGCGGAGACCACCAGCACGAGCGGCAGCAGCCACTTCATCCACGACGACAGCAGCACGAGGAACTGCGTCGGCGCCGGGAGCTCTCCACCGAGGCCCTCGAACATGTCCTTGAAGATCGGCACGATGAACAGGAGCATGCCGATCACCGCGGCGATCGCGATGAACAGCACGACCACCGGGTACGTCATGGCCGACTTCACCTTGGCGCGCAGCTTCACCTCGGCCTCGAAGTTGTCAGCGGCGGAGAGCAGCGACTTCTCGAGGAACCCGCCGGTCTCGCCAGCACGGACGATGTTGACCATGATCGGCGGGAACGCCTCGGGGTGCTTGACCAGTGCGTTGGAGAGCGACAGCCCGGTCTCGACATCGGACCTCACGATGCCGAGAACCTTGGCGAGCGGCTTGTTCTCCGTCTGGTCCGCGAGGATCCCGAGGGTGCGGATGAGCGAGAGACCGGCCGAGACCATCGTCGCCATCTGACGCGCCATGATCGCGAGGTCGGACAGCCCGATCCGATCAGAGATCCCCGGGATGTTGATCTCCTGCTGAAGGCCCGTCGTCTTGATCTCGGTGACCGAGAGCGGGACGAGGTTCATGGTCTTCAGACGAGAGGCGACCGCACCCTGGTCCAGGGCCTCGATCCGCCCCTTGACGATCTTCCCCTTCGAGTCGCGGACCGTGTACTCGAAGGTCCGCTTGCCCGAGGCTGTCTTGACGTCTGTCGATGCCATCAGTGACCACTCGCTCCGTATGACTGTCCGCCCATGCCGGCGGCGGCGAACCCTGCGCCTGTGGATCCGCCCGAGCGTCCGCTCAGCCGGTTGAAGTCCTCGATGTGGTGGCACTTCTCGAGGCCGGTCTCGTAGGAGATGCGTCCCTGACGGACGAGGTCCGCAAGGTGCTGGTCCATGGTGTGCATGCCCTGCTGCTTGCCAGCCTGCATCGCGGAGTACACCTGGTGGGTCTTGCCCTCGCGGATGAGGTTGCGCACCGCAGGCGTCGCGACCATGACCTCGGTGGCGACGACGCGACCCGGGCCGTCGGAGCGCTTGCAGAGGGTCTGGCAGACCACTCCCTGCAGGGCTCCGCCGAGCTGGGTGCGAACCTGCCCCTGCTGCTCGGGCGGGAACACGTCGATGATGCGGTCGATGGTCTGCGCGGCATCCTGCGTGTGCAGGGTCGCGAAGACGAGGTGGCCGGTCTCGGCGGCGGTGAGCGCGACGGAGATGGTCTCGAGGTCGCGCATCTCGCCGACCAGGATGATGTCGGGGTCCTGGCGGAGCACGTGCTTGAGGGCGTTGGCGAAGCTGTGGGTGTCCGCCCCGACCTCGCGCTGGTTGATGAGCGACTTCTTGTGGCGGTGGAGGAACTCGATGGGGTCCTCGACCGTCATGATGTGGTCGGAGCGCGTCCGGTTGGCGAGGTCGATGATCGACGCGAGCGTCGTCGACTTGCCCGAGCCGGTGGGCCCGGCGACGAGGACGAGGCCGCGGGGCAGGTTCGCGAAGCTCGAGACGACCGGGGGGACGCCGAGCTCTTCGAGGGGCTTGATCTCGTACGGGATGAGGCGGAACGCCGCACCGATGGACTCACGCTGCTGGTAGAAGTTCACACGGAACCGGGCCAGGCCCCGCACGGAGTACGAGAAGTCGAGCTCGAGGTTGGCCTCGAACTTCTCGCGCTGCTTCTGCGTGAGGATCGCGTACAGCGTGCGCTGCAGGCTCTCGGAGGCGACCTCGGGCTGACCGTCGACGGTCTGCAGCGAGCCGTTCACGCGGATCTTCGGGGCGGACCCCGCCGTGAGGTGGAGGTCGGAGGCCCCGGCCTCGACCATGATGCGCAGCACGGCGTCGAGGACGATGTCGTCGGCCTGCGTGGGGCGGCTCAGGCCGGTACGGCCAGCACCTGCGGGCGGGGCGTCCACGGGACGTCGTGCACCCTGCTGGGCTGCGGCCGGCTGCGCCGACGTGCCCGGGGCGGGGTGCGTGGGCTGCCCCGGGTGCTGGGACACCGGGGCTTGGTGCTGGGACACCTGGGCCTGGTACTGGGGTGCCGGAGCGCCGTACTGGGGCACGGGGGCGCCGTACTGGGTCCCCGGTGCAGGAGGCTGGGCGTGAGGAGCCGCAGACGCGGGCTCGGCCGCGCGCCGCGGTGCCTGCGGGGGGAGCCCAGCCGGCGGACCTGCGTCCGCGGGCGCCGGTGTGGGCTGCCAGCCCGTGATGCCCTGCTCGGCCAACGACCGTCGGGTCACGAACGGCGCGGTCTCCCCCGCAGTTGTCTCACTCACTGGCTACCCCTCAGGTCGGTTGTCGCAGGTTGCTGCGGCTCGTAGGTCATCGGCTCTTCATGCCCCGGACTTAAGCGACGACGCGGAGGATCTCCTCGATCGACGTCTGCCCGGCGACGACCTTCATCCAGCCGTCGTCGCGCAGGCTGCGCATGCCCTGGGCCACGGCGGTCTTCGCGATCTCCGCGGAGGAGGACCCGGCGACGGCGTGACGCTCGATGTCCTCGGTGACGCGCATGACCTCGTGGAGGGCGAGACGACCCCGGTACCCGGTGCCGGAGCACGTGGTGCAGCCGCCCGGGCGGTGCAGCACCGGCTTGGGCTCACCCTCCGTCCACGGGAACCGCGCGGCGACCAGCTCGACCTCGCTGGGCTCGTAGGGCTCCTTGCACTTCCCGCAGAGCCGACGCGCCAGTCGCTGCGCCACGATGCAGTCGATGGCCGACCCCACGAGGAAGGGCTCGATGCCCATCTCGACGAGGCGGGTGATGGCGGACGGTGCGTCGTTGGTGTGCAGGGTCGAGAGCACGAGGTGACCGGTGAGCGCGGCCTCGATGGCGATCTGGGCGGTCTCGTGGTCACGGATCTCACCGAGCAGCACGACGTCGGGGTCGGAGCGCAGGATCGAGCGCAGCGCGCCCGCGAAGGTCAGGCCGGCCTTGGGGTTCACCTGCACCTGGTTGATGCCGGGGAGGCGGTACTCGACGGGGTCCTCGACGGTGATGACGTTGATCTCGGGCTTGGACACCGCGTTGAGCGTCGCGTACAGGGTCGTGGACTTGCCGGACCCGGTCGGGCCGGTCACGAGGATCATGCCGTAGGGCTTGTTGTACGCCTCGGAGTAGACCTCGTAGTTCTCCTCGCCGAAGGACAGGTCGCGCAGGTCGAGGCTTGCCGTGGAGTTGTCGAGGATTCGCATGACGATCTTCTCGCCCCACACCGTCGGCAGGGTCGCGACACGGAGGTCGATCTTTCGGCCGTTGTGGGTGACGGACATGCGGCCGTCCTGGGGCTTGCGGCGTTCCGCGATGTCGATGTCCGAGAGGATCTTCACGCGGGAGATCACTCCCCCGGTGATGTTCTTGGGCGACCTCTGCATCTCGTGGAGCACGCCGTCGATGCGGTACCGCACGCGGAGGTCGTGCTCGCTCGGCTCGATGTGGATGTCGGAGGCGCGGTCCGTGATGGCCTGCGTGACGATGAGGTTCACGTACCGGACGATCGGCGCGTCGTCGTCGACGGAGTCGCCGATCTTGGAGAGGTCGACGTCGTCGACGCGCTGCTCCTCGGTGAACGCGTTGGTGAGGTTGTCCATCTCGTCGTCCGCGCGGACGAACCGGTCGATGGCGCGTGAGAGGTCCTCGTGCGTGGCGACGACCGGCAGCACCTGCATGCCGGTCGACGAGCGCACGTCGTCGACGGCGAGCACGTTGCCCGGGTCGGCCATGGCGAGGACGAGGGCGTCGCCCTCGAAGGCGATGGGCAGCACGGTGTAGCGCCGGCACACGGCGCCGGTGAGGCGGCTGACGGCCGCGCGGTCGACCGGGAAGGTGTCGAGGTCCACGAACTGCATGCCGACCTGCGCGGCCAGTGCCGACACGAGCTGGCCCTCGGAGAGGACACCGAGCTCGACGAGCACACGCCCGAGGCTGGTCCCCCGGACCACCTGCTCGTCGAGGGCAGCCATCAGCTGGGCCTCGTTGACGAGGCCTTCCTCGAGCAGGATCTCTCCGAGCTGCTTCATGACCTCTCCTCACCTCGCCGGCGCGGAGGGGCCCCCACCGGCAGTCTTGACGTGAAGACTGTCTCGGCACGGGGAGGCTCGACCTTGAGCGGGAGTAGCGCACGTCACGTCCGAGGACGAGACGGCCGTGCCCGGTGGGCGGACGCCTGAGGCCTCGACGGACCTCGAGCCTCCGGGTCGACGAGCAGGCGCCTCAGGCCGCGAGGGCCGCCTCGAGCGCGTCGTCCATCGCCGCCACGGGCGCCACGTGCCCGGTCATGAGCCGGACCTGCTCGGCGGCCTGGTGCAGCAGCATGCGCTGCCCGGGCACCGTGGCACCGTCGAGCGAGCTCCACGCGGCGGTGAGCGCCGTGACCCGGGGGTCGTAGGACACGTCGATGAGGACGCCCTCGACCGTGCGGCCCGAGGCGGCCAGCTCCGCAGCGACGGCGTCCGCGCCGTGGGCTGGGAGGGTCGAGACGACGACGTCAGCCCCGAGCGCGGCCTCAGCGGCCCCGGCGATCGGGTGGAACCGCGGTGCGAGCCCCATGCGGTGCGCGGCGCGCTGCAGGTCGCCCGTGCGCCCGAGGGAGCGGACGAACACGTCGACCGACGTGATCCCCAGCTCGGCCAGCGCAGCGAGCGTCGACGACGCGGTCGCCCCGGCGCCGAGGACGATGCCGGTGCCGCGACCGGTCGGCCCCTCTCCCCCGGCGCCCCCTTCACGCAAGGCGGCGACGAGCCCGTAGACGTCGGTGTTCGCCCCGATGAGGGTCCGCGACGTACCGGTCCCCTGGAACACCACGGTGTTCACCGCGCCCGTCACGACGGCCAGCGGGTCGACGTGGTCGAGCATCGGCATGACCGTCTGCTTGAGCGGCATCGTCAGGCTCAGACCTGCCCAGGTCTCGTCGAGCCCGTCGAGGAACCCCGCGAGGGTCTCCTCGGTCACGTCGACCGCCTCGTACTCCCAGCCGTCGAGGCCGAGCGCCTCGTAGGCGGCGCGGTGCAGCACCGGGGAGAGCGAGTGGCTGATCGGGTGACCGAGGACGGCGGCGCGAGAGGTCACCCGCGTGCGTCCAGCCACGCCTGGTACTCACGGCGGTTCACGTTGTGCTCGTCGTTGGTCTCCGCGAACTTGGTCTCCCCGGTGTCGGGGTTGACCGTCACGAAGTAGCGGTACGGCGTCTCCGGCGCGTTGAGCACCGCCTCGATCGCCGTCCGGCTCGGGGCAGCGATCGCCGTCGGCGGCAGGGTCGAGTTGAGGTACGTGTTGTACGGGCTCTCCGTGGCGCGCTGGTCCGCGGTGGTCGACGCGTCGGGCGAGGTACCGAACATGTAGTGGACCGTCGAGTCCATCTGCAGCCGCATGCCGTCCTCGAGACGTCCGTCGATCACTCCTGCGACGAGCGCCTGCTGCTCGGCGTCGAGGTTGCCGGCCTCGCGCTGGATGATCGACGCCTCGGTGAGCACGCGCTGGCGGTCCTCCACCGGGACGCCGAGCTCGTCGAGCATCGTCACCGTCCCGGCGACCATCTCGGCGATCATCTCGGTCGGGGTGGCCTCGTCGCTGAACTGGTACTGCTTGGTGGCCAGCCAGCCCTCGTAGTTGCGGAGGTCGTCCGCGGGGAACACCTGGGCCTCGGCAGGCAGGCCGGTCGCCGCGACGTCGACCATGGCCGCACGGAGGTCCTCCTCGGAGACACCGGTCACGGAGACGATCCGGGCGATGGTGTCCTCGACGGTGGTCCCCGGACGCTGGTCCACGAGGAAGTCGGTGCGGTTGCCGGTGTCGAGGAGGAACTCGACGGCGCGCGCCGAGGACATCTCCTCGCGCAGCGTGTAGGTCCCCGGCTGGATGGATCCGGAGGACGGGTTGGCGTTGAAGGCCGAGATGAAGGCGGGGACGGAGGCCACGACGTTGGCCTCGACGAGCTCCTGGCCGATCGCGGTCCCCGTGGCGCCCTGGGCCACGGTCACCCGCACCTCGCCCGTGCCGGGACCGGGGAAGTCCTGCGCGGCCTCAGAGCCGCCGAGGCTCAGCCCACCGAAGAAGTCTGCTCCGCGGTTCCAGGCGAGGTAGCCGCCGACACCGAGCACGGCCAGGGCGACGACCACGGCCACGAGGGCTCGCCGACGGCGCTTCGCGGCACGTCGACGTGCCTCGCGCAGCGCCCGCTTCTCAGCACGGGAGAGCTGTCGCTCGTCCTCCGGCTGGTCAGAGACGGCGGGTCCTTCGAAGAGATCGTTCACCGGTTGGAGCCTCCACTGTCATGACATGTGCTCTGCGCCCCCCACAGACAATCAGACAACCTACTGCACCATGGTCCTCCAGGACATCTTCCCACCGTGGAGCCCCCCGCGTCTCACCCGGTCAGGTCGGACATCCGGCGCGATCGCGACCGCACGTGAAGGCGCTGGTCAGCCGTTCGCGTCCAGCCAGGCCTGGTAGGCCTTGAGGCTGTCCTGGTACTCGGTGTAGGTGTCGGAGAACTGGATCTCGCGGGTCACCGGGTCGACCATGAGGAAGTAGACGGCGTCGGAGTCCGCGGGGGCGAGCACCGCCTGGAGGGCCTCGGCGCTGACCGTCGAGATCGCCGACGGCGGGAGACCGGCGTTGGCGAAGGTGTTGTACTCCGACGGGTCCTGGCGGTCTGCCTGCGTCACCGCGTAGTCGTCAGGCCGGCCCAGGGCATAGCGCACGGTCGAGTCACGCTGCAGGTTGGTGCCCGCGGCGAGACGGTTGTCGATGACGGCCGCGATACCGGCGAGGTCCTCCGGCAGCGCCCCCTCCTTCTCGACGAGCGACGCCTTGGTGAGCACGGCGACACGGTCCTCGACCGCGACCCCCAGGCCGTCGAGCGTCTCGACGGTCGTGGCGACCATGGTCGCCAGCATCTGCGTGGGGGTCGAGTCGAGCCCGAAGTGGTACGTCCCGGGTGCGAGCCAGCCCTCGTAGCGGCCGCCGGCCTCGTCCGGGAGCCCGGTCGAAGCGGTGTCCGCGAAGGCCTCGTCGACCTGGTCGATGCCGACACCGGTGACACGGGACAGCTCGGTCTTGATCTCGGGGACCGTGAGGCCCGCCTTGACCTCGACCGTGAGGTCCGCGAGGTTCTCGGGGTCGAGGAGCGCAGCGATCGCGTCGGCGGCGCGCATCTGCCGGAACACGTTGTAGGTCCCCGGTGCGATGGACGGCGCGTCGGGCGACTCGGCGTAGGCGGCCGTGAAGACCTCGACCGAGCTCACCACGCCGGCGTCCACGAGCGTCGCCCCGAGCAGCTCTGGGGTCGTCTCGGCTGCCACGGTCACCTGGACCGGCTCGCCGCCCGGCCCCGGGAAGTCGACGACGGGGTCCTTGGTGACCGCGACGAGGGACGGCTCGTCGGTCGACGAGAACATGTCGGCGCCCCGGGTCCACATGAGGTAGAACACGGCACCGATGACGAGCACGCCGACCAGCACCGAGAGCAGCACGGTGCGGCGCTGCTTGGCGGCCTTCGCGCGCTCGGCGCGCACCGCGTCCCGGCGGGACCGGGAGGCCTCGCCGCGGGTCGGTGCCACCTCGGGTGCTGCGCCCTGCTCGTCCACCGTCGCCGTACCTTCTCTCGATCACTCTCGTGTGCCGCTGCCCGCGGTCTGACCTCCGGGCCCGTCCTCCTCGGACGGGCGCCTGGCGCTACGCCTCGACGACCTCGCCGGGCCGTCGGCCCGAGCCACGCTCGAAGTCGAGCGCCGACTGCAGGATCACGACGGCGGCGACCTGGTCGACCACCGCGCGGTGCTTGCGCCCCGCCCGGCCGGAGGCGTGCAGCGCCTGGTGCGCCGTGACGGTGCTCATCCGCTCGTCGACCAGACGCACCGGGACCGGCGCGACCAGACGGGCGACCTGGACAGCGTACGCACGTGCCGACGCCGACGCGGTGCCCTCGGCGCCCGAAAGGTGCCGAGGGAGCCCGACGTACACAACCTTCACACCGCGCTCGACCACCTGCTCCGCGAGAGCCGCCAGGTCCGTCGGCACCGCGGCCGGGTTCTTGGCCGCGGTGACCACGTCACGCGGGAGCGTCTCGACCGGGGTGGCGATGAGCCCGTCGGGGTCGCTCACCGCGACCCCGACGCGCACGCTGCCGACGTCGACGCACAGGCGTGCGCCGCGCTCGAGCGCCTGGTCGTCGCTCACGCCAGCTGGGCCGCGACGCCGTCGCGCAGACCTGCGAGGGCCGCGGGCACGGCCGTGACGTCCTGGCCACCACCCTGCGCCATGTCGTCCTTGCCGCCGCCACCGCCGCCGAGGACGCCCGAGGCGGCCTTGACGAAGGCTCCGGCCTTGAGGCCACGCTCACGGGCGGTCGCGTTGGTGACGACGACGACGAGCGGACGGTCCTTGCTCACGCCGGCCACGGCCACGACGGTCGGGGCGGACTCGCCCAGACGGCCACGGACGTCGAGCGCGAGGGCGCGCAGGTCGTCGGCCGAGGCCACCTCGCCGGCGTCGTGCGTGACGACGCGGGCGTCGCCGACCATCTCGGCCGAGGCGGCGAGCTGGCCCGCCGCGGCGAGCAGCTGGCCCTGGCGGACCGCGGCGAGCTCCTTCTCGGCCTCCTTGAGGCGCGTGATCAGTCCGCCGATGCGGTCCGGGAGCTCCTCGGTGCGGACGTTGAGCATGCCGGTGAGCTGGCCGACGAGGGCGTGCTCCTTGGCCTGGAAGCCGTAGGCGCCGTCGCCGACGAGCGCGTCGACGCGCCGGACGCCCGAGCCGATCGAGGCCTCGCCGAGCAGGGTGACGAGACCGAGCTGGCCGGAGCGCTTGACGTGCGTGCCGGCGCAGAGCTCGCGCGACCAGTCGCCGCCGATCGAGACCACACGGACGCGGTCGCCGTACTTCTCGCCGAACAGCGCCATGGCACCGAGGGCGCGGGCCTCGTCGATGTTCATGACCTGCTCGGTGACCTCGAGGTCCTCGGCGAGCTGGGTGTTGACGCGCTCCTCGATCTCGGCGAGGGCACCGGTCGGCACCGCCTGGCTCGAGCGGAAGTCGAAGCGGATGCGGCTCGGTGCGTTCTCCGACCCGGCCTGGGTCGCGTCCTTGCCGAGCGACTCCTGGAGCGCCTTGTGGATCATGTGCGTGGCCGAGTGCGCACGGCTGATGGCCTTGCGGCGCGCGGTGTCGATCGTCGCGGTGCCGGACTCCCCCATCGTCACCACGCCGTCGACGACGCGTCCGCGGTGGACGGAGAGGCCCTTGATGGGTGCCTGGACGTCGTCGACCTCGATGGTCCCGCCGCCGTCGAGCACGATGGTGCCCTGGTCGGCGAGCTGGCCACCGGCCTCGGCGTAGAAGGGCGTCCGGTCGAGGATGACCTCGACCGTCGCGGGTGCGGTGGCCACCGGGCCGGGCACTCCGTCGACGATGAGGCCGACGATGGTCGAGCGCGCCGTGGTGTCCGTGTAGCCGAGGAACTCGACCGGGGCGCCGAGCCCCGTCTGCAGCGCCTCGTAGGCGGCCTTGTCGGCGCCGCCAGAGCGCTTGGCGAGGGCGTCGGCCCGTGCGCGGGTGCGCTGCTCCTGCATGAGGGTGCGGAACGCCGTCTCGTCGACGGTGACGCCGTGCTCGGAGGCCATCTCGAGCGTGAGGTCGATCGGGAAGCCGTAGGTGTCGTGGAGCTGGAAGGCCTCGGCACCGCCGAGGACGGCCTTGCCCGGGCCGGACGTGGACAGCGCCGAGCCGACGGCCGTCTCGAGGATGGTGGTCCCGGCCGTGAGGGTGCGGCGGAACGCCTCCTCCTCGGCGAGGGCGATCGACAGGATGCGGTCCGAGCCCTCCCCGAGCTCGGGGTACGAGGCCTTCATGACCTCGATGCTCGCCGGGACGAGGGCGGGCAGGGCCGGCTCCTCGACGCCCAGCAGGCGCATGGCGCGGACCGAGCGGCGGATGAGGCGGCGCAGCACGTAGCCGCGGCCCTCGTTCGAGGGGCGGATGCCGTCGCCGATGAGCATGACGGCGGAGCGGATGTGGTCGGCGACGACACGCATGCGCACGTCGTCGGCCTCGACCGCGCCGTAGGTCTTGCCCGAGAGACGCTGGGCGACCTCGATGACCGGGAACACCTCGTCGATCTCGTACATGTTGTCGACGCCCTGGAGCAGGAACGCGACGCGCTCGAGGCCCATGCCGGTGTCGATGTTGCGCGAGGCGAGCGGTCCGAGGATCGGGAAGTCGTCCTTGGTGCCGCCGTCGGCGCGCTCGAACTGCATGAACACGAGGTTCCAGATCTCGATGTAGCGGTCCTCGTCGACGACGGGGCCGCCCTCGGCGCCGTACTCGGGGCCGCGGTCGATGTAGATCTCCGAGCAGGGCCCGGCCGGGCCTCGGGCGCCGGTCGACCAGAAGTTGTCCCGCATGCCGCGCGACTGGATGCGCTCGTCCGTCAGGCCGGCGACCCGCTTCCAGATCTCACGTGCCTCGTCGTCCTCGTGGAAGACCGTGACCCAGACGAGCTCGGGGTCGAAGCCGAGCTTGCCGTCGTCGACCGAGCCCGTGATGAAGTCCCACGCGTAGGCGATGGCCTCTTCTTTGAAGTAGTCGCCGAACGAGAAGTTGCCGTTCATCTGGAAGAAGGTGCCGTGGCGGGTCGTCTTGCCGACCTCTTCGATGTCCAGGGTGCGCACGCACTTCTGCACGCTCGTCGCGCGCTTCCACGGGGCGGTCTGCTGTCCGGTCATGTACGGGATGAACGGCACCATGCCCGCGATGGTGAACAGCGTCGAGGGGTCCGGCGAGACCAGAGACGCCGAGGGGACCACGGTGTGACCGCGGTCCTCGAAGTAGGTGAGCCAACGCTGGCGAATCTCGGCGGTGCGCATGAAGTCCTCTGGCTGGGCGGGATCGGGGTGGAGCACCGTCGTCGGGCAGACGACGTGCACACAGGGCGCCCGAGCGGACGGGCGCGGTCAATCGTAGTCGCCCCGCACGCCGAACCGTTCAGCCGACCCTCCACCACCCACGCGACACGCGCGCGGGGGTACCGCGTGCGGTACCCCCGCGAGCGTGTCGCGTGCTCGTGGGAGGGAGGAGCGGAGGGCGAAGGCCGGGGCAGGGTGTTTCAGGGTGAGGCGGGGTGGGTCAGAAGGAGTAGCCGAGCTCGTCGTCGTCGGGGTCCTCGAGGTCGCTGTGGCGGCCGTGGGCGCGGGCCGACCCGGGGCGTGCGGCGCCGGGGCGCGACGTCGCGTCGCGGCGGGCACGGAGGTCGTCGACCGACCCCTGGGTGCGGGCCAGGAGCGAGTCGCTCAGCTGCTCCGCACGCTCGTCGCGCGCGGCGCGGAAGTCGTCGAGGAACCTCGACGCGGCCTCGGAGAGCGCCGAGCCCGTGGCCTGCGCGGTGGCCGTCGCCTGGTCGACGAGGGTGGCAGGTGCGTAGCGACGCACGACCTGGCGCCCCTTGACCACCACCACCACGGTGAGGGCGACGCCGGTGCCGAGCCAGAACAGCCGCGACATCAGCTGTCCTTCCCGGCGCCGCGGACGCGCGACACGCCCTGGCCGAAGGCCTTGCGGACGCCGTAGGAGAAGGCCGCGACCTTGACGATCGGCGCCCCGAACGCGGCCGCGTAGAGGCCGGTGAGGGCCGAGACGTTCTGGCTGACCTCGGCGGCCGAGGTCGTGATGGTGTCGACCTTGACCAGCTGGGAGTTGGCGCTCGCGACGGTCTGCGCGGACTCGTCGAGGATCGGCACCGAGTGCTCGGTGAGGTCCTTGATGCTCTCGGTCGTGGTGTCGAAGACCTTCCCGAGCTTGACGAGCGGGACCGCCAGCAGCCCGACGAGCGCGACGAACGCGACGGCCGCGATGAGTCCTGCGATGTCACCGATCACTGAGTACTCCTGCACTGTTCTCCGGGTCGCACGAGACCCGGGGCGAAGACGGGCGGCACCGTGCGCCACCTGCCTGAGGGCTGGTGCGACCATACCCGCCCGCGGGCGCTCGACGCATGCGGGTCGTGGACGGCCCAGGACGCACGACACCCCGCCCGCAGGGTCTGCGGACGGGGTGTGGTGGTGGAGCAGGTGCTCCGGGGTGCAGCGGGTCAGCGCGAGTAGTGCTCGACGACCAGCTGGACCTCGCAGGTCACGGGGACCTCGGCACGCTTCGGGCTGCGCGAGAGCACGAAGGAGAGCTTCTCGAGCGAGACCGTGAGGTACCCGGGGACGGCGGGGAGGACGTCGCGGTGGGCGCCGGCAGCGGCGACCTGGAACGGCGTCATCGACTGGCTCTTCGGCTTGACCTGGACCGTCTGGCCCGGCTTCACCTTGAACGAGGGGCGGTCGACGATCTTGCCGTCGACGAGGATGTGGCGGTGGACCACGGCCTGGCGGGCCTGGAGCGTGGTGCGGGCGAAGCCGGCACGGAGCACCAGGGCGTCGAGACGGACCTCGAGGAGCTCGACGAGCGCCTCACCGGTCAGGCCCGGAGCCTTGCGAGCCTCTTCGAAGGCACGGGCCATCTGCTTCTCGCGGAGGCCGTACTGGGCGCGCAGACGCTGCTTCTCACGGAGACGGACCGCGTAGTCCGACTCGGTGCGGCGGCGGGCACGGCCGTGCTCGCCGGGCGGGTAGGGACGCTTCTCGAAGTGCTTGACGGCCTTCGGGGTGAGCGCGATGCCCAGCGCGCGGCTCAGGCGGACCTGGCGGCGCGAACGGGTCACTGAAGACATAGAGAGTTCTTCCGTTCCTGTCGTGGAGTGTTCGATCACACGCGGCTGCGGTGCAGCAGCGTGCGGGACCAGCCGACGGAGACCCACGATCGTGCACGAGACGTGCTCGAGCGGGTCTCACCGGGCCGAGGTCCCAGGCGGTCACCCGTGAGGGCAACCTGAGAAGTCTAGCAGCAGGTAGAGGTAGGCCGGTCACAGCCGCTGCACGTCACGACCTCACGACCTGAGGCGCGTCCGGCGCCTCAGGACGACTCGCCCCGCAGGATCTTGCGCACGCGCTCCATCCGCTCGCCGACGGACCGCTCGAAGCCACGGTCGCTCGGGCGGTAGTACTGCGTGCCGACGAGGTCGTCGGGGAGGTACTGCTGGGTCGCGACCGCGTGCGGCGCGTCGTGCGCGTACCGGTAGTCCTGACCGTGCCCCAGGGCCTTGGCTCCCGAGTAGTGGGCGTCGCGCAGGTGCGGGGGCACCGTGCCGACCTTCCCGGCCCGGACGTCGGCGAGGGCGGCGTCGATGGCCGTGTAGGCCGCGTTCGACTTCGGGGCCGACGCGATGTGCACGACGGCCTCGGCGAGGATGATCCGCGCCTCGGGCATCCCGATGAGCGCGACGGCGTTCGCCGCGGCCGTCGCCGTCTGGAGCGCGCTCGGGTCCGCCATGCCGACCTCCTCGGCCGCCGCGATGACGACGCGTCGCGCGATGAACCGCGGGTCCTCCCCCGCCGCGATCATCCGCGCGAGGTAGTGCAGCGAGGCGTCGACGTCAGAGCCGCGCATCGACTTGATGAAGGCGCTGATCACGTCGTAGTGCTGGTCGCCGTCCCGGTCGTAGCGCACGGCGGCCACGTCGATCGCGCGCTCCATGGTCGCGAGGTCCACGGTGACGAGGGCGGCGCCGTCGTCAGCATCCTCGTCGGCCGCATCCTCGTCAGCGTCAGTCTCGGCAGCATCAGTCTCGCCGCTCGCGCCGTCCGGCTTCCCGACCAGCTCTTCCTCACGGTGGTCGGAGAGCGCCGCCCCGGCCGCCGCCTCGAGGATGGTGAGCGCCTTGCGCGCGTCGCCGCCGGCGAGCCGCAGCAGGTGGTCCTCGGCGTCGTCGTCGAGGCGCACCGTGGCGGCGAGCCCGCGCTCGTCCTCGACCGCGCGACGCACGAGCGTCCGGACGTCGTCGGTGGTGAGCGGCTGCAGGGTGAGCAGCAGCGACCGCGACAGCAGCGGGGAGTTCACCGAGAAGCTCGGGTTCTCGGTGGTCGCGGCGACGAGCGTCACCCAGCGGTTCTCCACGCTGGGCAGCAGCGCGTCCTGCTGCGACTTGGAGAACCTGTGCACCTCGTCGATGAACAGGACGGTCTCGGAGCCTCCGGTCGCCAGGCGCCGGCGGGCGTCCTCGATGACGGCGCGGACGTCCTTGACGCCCGCCGTCACGGCGGAGAGCTCGACGAACCGACGCCCGGAGCTCGTCGCGATGAGGTAGGCGAGCGTCGTCTTGCCGGTGCCCGGAGGGCCCCAGAGGATGACGGAGCCGGGCGCCGCCCGGCGGGACGAGTCGTCGGCCGGCTCGACGAGCCTGCGCAGCGGTGAGCCCTGCACGAGCAGGTGCTTCTGTCCCGCGACCTCCGCCAGCGACGCCGGACGCATGCGGACGGCGAGCGGGGAGCCTGCCCCGACCCGCGGGACGCCGCTGGTGTCCTGCGTCGTCGAGTCGAACAGATCCATGCGGACAAGCGTAGGTCCTCCCACCCACGCCGCCCGCCGCGGACGCCGCCTGACGGTGCCTCTCGGCTCCCTGCGCGTCCGGCGGTCGCGCTCACGAGACGTCCGGCGACCGCGCGACGTAGCCCCGAGGGCCCGCGGGATGGGATGCTGGCCTGCGTGTTCGAGAACCTAGGCCGTCGCATCAGCGACCACCCCCGTACCGCCATCTCCGTGTGGGCCGCGCTGACGACGCTCGGCGTCGCCCTGGCCCTCTTCGGGGTGCACGGCGAGAGCCTGTTCTCGCGGCTCACCACCGGCGACCCCGCGGTCGCGGGCTCCGAGAGCTACGAGGGTCAGCGGATCCTCGCGACGGTCGACGAGGACGGCGAGGACGTCACGCTCATCGTGGACAACCTCGCCCCGACCACCGACGGCCTCGCCGAGGTGCTCGAGCCCGCCCTCGCGGACGTCGCGGCGGTCGACGGCGTGGAGACGGTCCTCGACCCGGTGTCCTTGCCGGACGGCCCCACGAGCCCCGCGGGAGCCCTGCTGACCGCCGCCGACGGCGACGGGTTCGTCGTCATCGTCTCGGTGAGCGGCGACCTCACGGCCGACCAGGCCTCGGCCACCGTCGCGGAGGTCGTCACGGCCCTCGACGCCACCACCGCGCAGCTCCAGGCCTTCGAGCCGGAGACCACGGGCCTGGTCGGCGCGACATCGTTGGTCATCGATGCGATCACCCACCAGGTCGAGCGCGACCTCACCACCGGCGAGGCGATCGCCCTCCCGGTCGCGCTGCTCATCATGGTGCTCGTCTTCGGTGGGTTCCTCGCCGCCGCGATGCCCATGGCCGGCGCGCTGGCCTCGATCGGCACCGGCCTCGGCGTGCTCCTCGGGCTGTCGTACCTCATGGAGATCGACGCCTCGATCGTCAACGTGGTCACCGTCCTGGGCCTCGGGCTGTCCATCGACTACGGGCTGCTCGTCGTCTCCAGGTTCCGCGAGGAGCTCGTCCGGCTCGACGCGCTCGCGCCGACCGACGCGGACGCCCCTCGGCGACGCAGCCGCAAGGACACCGTCGTCGCCGACGCGCTCGTGCGCACCATGGCCACCGCGGGCCGCACCGTCGCGTTCTCGGCCCTCACGGTCGCGATCTCCATCGCGGGCCTCCTCGTGTTCCGCCCCGACATCCTGCGCGCCATCGGCGCCGGCGGGGTGTCGATCATCCTCGTAGCCGTCGCGACGGCCCTGACCCTGGTCCCCGCGCTGCTGCGGCTCGCCGGCCGTCGTCTGGTCCGCCCCGGCGTCCTCACCAAGGTCCCCGGTGCCGACCGCGTCCTGCGCCACACCGCGGCCGTCGACCGCGACGAGGGCGTCTTCTCCCGGCTCGCCGAGCGCGTCCAGCGCCGACCCGGCTGGGTCGCGGCCGGGTGCGTCGTGGTGCTCCTCGGCCTGGCCTCCCCCGCCCTCGGCCTGCAGATGCGCAACTCCGGGATCGAGATGCTCCCGGCGTCGTCGGACCAGCGCCAGTTCGTCACGCGGCTCGCCGAGCAGTTCCCCTCGACGTCGTCGCCCGAGATCGTCGTCGTGGCCGACGTGGACATCACCGACCAGATGACCGACGGGTCGATCACCGGCCCGCTGGCCGACTGGGGGGTGGACGTCACCGCGATCCCCGGCGTCGACACCGTCTCGGCGCCGGTACCCGAGGGCAGCTACTCCGTCGTCGGCATCACCCTGGACTCGGGCGACGCGGGCGGCCAGGAGGCCCTCGACGTGGTCGCCGAGATCCGCGCCCTCGACCCCGGCTTCGACACCTGGGTCACGGGCCAGGCGGCAGGGCAGGCCGACTTCGTCTCGGCCCTCGCCGACCGGGTCTGGTGGGCGGTCGCGATCGTGGTCCTGGCGACCTTCGTGCTGCTGTTCCTCATGACCGGTTCCGTGGTCATCCCGCTCAAGGCGCTGCTGACCAACGCGATCTCGATCAGCGCCTCGATGGGCATCCTCGTGTGGGTGTTCCAGGACGGGCACCTGTCCGGCCTGCTCGGCTTCACCTCGACCGGGGGCATCGAGACCTTCGTGGTCGCGCTCGTCGTCGCCTTCGCCTTCGGGCTCGCGATGGACTACGAGGTGTTCCTGCTGTCGCGGATCAAGGAGCTGTACGACTCCGGGACAGACCCCGACACGGCGGTCCGGCTCGGGCTGCAGCGCTCGGGCCGCATCATCACCTCGGCCGCGGCGATCATCATCGTGGTCTTCGCCGGGTTCGTGTTCGGCGAGCTGCTCATCATCAAGCAGGTCGGCTTCGCCCTGGCGGTCGCCGTGCTCATCGACGCGACGATCGTCCGCATGCTGCTGGTGCCCGCGACCATGACGCTGCTCGGCCGCTACAACTGGTGGGCGCCGGCGCCGCTGCGCCGCGTGCACGAGCGGCTCGCGATCATCCACTGACCGAGGGCACCCACCCACCGAGGGTCCCGGCTGCCCGCACCGTCCGCAGAGGACGAGCCGCGGGCAGCCTGCCGGAGATCAGGTCGGCGTGGTCACCCGGTCTCGACCTCAGCCGCCCGCACCGACATGAACTGGTGCGCGAGCGTGAAGCCGAGCCGGGTGTAGACCCGGCGTGCGACGTCGTTCGACGCGTAGAGCCCGAGGTGCACCATCGGTGCGCCGACGGCGGGGACCCGCCGCAGGCCGTCCTCGACCGCGGCGGCGAGCACGGCACCGGCCAGCCCCTCGCCCCGGTGCTCCGGGTCGACGCCGAGGGAGACGAGGTGCGACGGCGCACCGGGGAACACGTCGATCGACCCGACGGTCGCGAGCAGACGCGTCCCGTCCCTCACGCCCCACCAGGCCGTGAGCCGTGGGTCGCCCGGGAGCGTCGAGGCGACCGGGTGCGCCCGGTCGAGGCACTCCCTCACGAGCGCGTCGGCCTCGGGGCCGAGCGAGAAGCGCTCGACGGTCCGTGCGGCGCCTGAGAGACGCAGCGGCGCCCCCGTCCACATCCAGTCCCACTCGGACACCCGGTGCGCGCCCACGAGCACCTCACGCACGTCGGCAGGGACCCGCTCCCACGTCCCGCGCTCGAGGGTCAGGGTCCGGGGGCCGAGCGCGGCGAAGGCCGCCGCCGACTGCGTGAGCCGCCGGGCGACGGCCTCCGGGGTCCCGATGCCGACGAGCGACCGACCCAGGTGGTCGTCGAGCACCAGCACGCAGCCCTGGTCGTCCCAGGCGTGCGCGAGGAGCTCGGCGTCAGCGCGCTCCCCCACGAGGTAGGGGTCCGCGCTCCACGGGGTCGGCAGCGAGCCGACGGTCGTCACTCGACAGGAGGCTTGGGCGTGCTGTCGACACCGGCTTCCTTGCGCTGCTGCGCGGTGATCGGAGCCGGGGCCTGGGTGAGCGGGTCGAAGCCGCCGCCCGACTTCGGGAAGGCGATGACGTCGCGGATGGAGTCCGACCCGGTGAGCAGCGTGAGGATGCGGTCCCAGCCGAAGGCGATCCCGCCGTGGGGCGGCGCGCCGAAGGCGAAGGCGTCGAGGAGGAAGCCGAACTTCTCCTGCGCCTCTTCCTCGCCGATGCCCATGATCGCGAAGACGCGCTCCTGGACGTCGCGGCGGTGGATACGGATGGACCCGCCACCGATCTCGTTGCCGTTGCAGACGATGTCGTAGGCGTAGGCGAGAGCCTCGCCCGGGTTCTCCTCGAAGGTGTCGATCCACTCCGGGGTGGGCGAGGTGAAGGCGTGGTGGACCGCGGTCCACGCACCTTCGCCGACCGCGACGTCGTCGTCCTCGCCCGTGGGCTTGAACAGCGGCGCGTCGACGACCCACACGAAGGCCCACTGGTCTTCGTCGATGAGACCGGCCTTCTTGCCGATCTCCAGACGAGCCGCACCGAGGAGGGCACGGGCGTCGGTCGGCTTGCCGGCCGCGAAGAACACGGCGTCACCGGGCTTGGCGCCCGTGGCGGCCGCGAGGCCCTCGCGCTCGGAGTCGGAGAGGTTCTTGGCGACCGGACCGCCGAGCTCGCCGTCCTCGGTGAAGGTGACGTAGGCGAGACCCTTGGCGCCACGCTGCTTGGCCCACTCCTGCCAGGCGTCGAAGCCACGGCGCGGCGTGGAGGCACCGCCGGGGAACACGACGGCCCCGACGTACGGCGCCTGGAACACGCGGAAGGGGGTCTCGCTGAAGTACCCGGTGAGCTCGGTGAGCTCGAGGCCGAAGCGCAGGTCGGGCTTGTCGGAGCCGTAGCGCTCCATGGCGTCCTTGAACGTCATGCGCGGGATGGGCGTCGGGATCGTGACACCGATGAGGTCCCAGAGCGCGACGAGCAGCTGCTCGCCCAGGGCGATGACGTCGTCCTGCTCGACGAAGCTCATCTCGACGTCCAGCTGGGTGAACTCCGGCTGGCGGTCCGCACGGAAGTCCTCGTCGCGGTAGCAGCGGGCGATCTGGTAGTAGCGCTCCATGCCGGCGACCATGAGCAGCTGCTTGAACAGCTGCGGGGACTGCGGCAGTGCGTACCAGGACCCGGGGGCCAGGCGTGCGGGCACCAGGAAGTCGCGGGCACCCTCGGGCGTCGACCGGGTGAGGGTCGGCGTCTCGATCTCGACGAACTCCTGAGCGTCGAGCACGCGGCGGGCCGCGGCGTTCGCCTTGGCGCGCAGGCGCAGCGCCTTGGCGGGCGCCGGGCGACGCAGGTCGAGGTAGCGGTGCTTGAGGCGCGCCTCCTCGCCGATGGTCTCGGTGCCGTCGAGGGCGGTCGAGACCTGGAAGGGCAGCGGCGCCGACTCGTTGAGCACGACGACGTCGGCCGCCACGAGCTCGACCTGGCCGGTCGCGAGGTTCGTGTTCTCGTTGCCGTCGGGGCGCTGGGAGACCTCGCCGGTCACCTGCAGCACGAACTCGGAGCGCAGCGGGTGGGCGACGGACTCGTCACGGATGACCACCTGGGCCACGCCGCTCGCATCACGCAGATCGATGAAGGCGACGCCTCCGTGGTCACGACGACGGTCGACCCACCCGGTGAGGGTGACGGTCTGGCCGATGTGCTCGGCGCGCAACGATCCGGCGGTGTGAGTGCGTAGCACGAAGAAGCCTCTCAGACGGTGGTGGGGCAGAGGACCGCCGGCAGAGCCGTACGGTCGGGGACAAGTCTAGAGGGCCAGACCATCCCCTGGTGATCGGTCGCGGGCAGGCCCGGACCACGGGCAGGTCAGGGCTGGTCGACGGGGAGCACCCGCGGCCACCAGTCGTCGGCGCCGGGCTCCCACGTGGCGGGGTCGGCCTCGACCTGCTCGCCGGAGCGGATGTCCTTGACCTGGTGCGGGACGGGCTCGCCGTCCGCGCCCAGCCCGGCCGGGAACCAGACGAAGGGCACCCCGCGACGGTCGGCGTACCTGATCTGCTTGCCGAACTTCGCGGCGCTCGGCGCGACCTCGACGGGGATCCCGCGGGCACGCAGCGCGACGGCGACGGCCTCGGAGGCCGGACGGGTCTCGTCGGAGGTGACCGCCACGACCACGGCGCTCGGGACCGAGCGGGACGCCTGGACCAGGCCCTTGCCCACCAGGCGCGAGACGAGCCGCGAGATGCCGATCGAGAGCCCGACGCCGGGGTAGGTGTTCGCCCCGTCGGAGGCGAGCGTGTCGTAGCGCCCGCCCGAGCAGATCGACCCGAGCTCTTCGTGGCCGACGAGGACCGTCTCGTAGACCGAGCCCGTGTAGTAGTCGAGCCCACGGGCGATCTTCAGGTCGGCGACCACCACGCCCGGTGCGCGCACCGCAGCCGCCTCGACGAGCGCGCCGAGCTCGGCGAGCCCCTCGTCGAGGAGGTCGGACTCGATCCCGTGGGTCGTGGCGAGCGCGCGCACGCGGTCGACGACGGTGAGGTCCTCGCCCGAGATCGAGGCGAGCTCGAGGCAGGCCTCGGCCTGCTCCTGGGTCGCACCGAGGTCGGCGACGAGCGCGGCCGCGACCTTCTCGGGCCCGATCTTGTCGAGCTTGTCGATGACCTGCAGGACGCCGTCGACTGCCTCGAGGCCCAGCCCGCGGTAGAAGCCCTCGGCCACCTTGCGGTTGTTGACGAGGATCTTCACCGGCGGGACACCCACGGAGCGCAGCGCGCCGAGGGCCTCGGCCATGACGAGCGGGACCTCGACCTCGAAGTGGTAGGGCAGCGAGCCCGCGCCGACGACGTCGATGTCGGCCTGCACGAACTCGCGGAAGCGGCCGTCCTGGGGGCGCTCGCCGCGCCACACCTTCTGGATCTGGTAGCGCTTGAAGGGGAAGGCGAGGTGCCCGGCGTTCTCGAGGACGTACCGCGCGAAGGGCACGGTGAGGTCGAAGTGCAGACCCAGCCCCTGCTTGTCGGCCGCCGACAGGTTGGCCTCGGCCTTCTCGTCCTCGGTCGCCTGCAGACGGTTGAGGACGTAGACCTCCTTCGAGGTCTCCCCCTTGCGCAGCAGCTGGTCGAGCGGCTCGACGGCTCGGGTCTCGATCCCGACGAACCCGTGGAGCTCGAAGGTGCGCCGCACCGAGTCCAGGACGTGCTGCTCGACGATGCGAGCCGCGGGGAGCCATTCGGGGAAACCGGAGAGGGGTGTGGGGCGTGCCATGAGACGACATTCTTCCAGACCCGGCGGTCGACCGGCGCCCTCGCCCAGAGCACGGGCCGGCGCGCTCGTGCCCGGATCGCAGAAATCGTCAGCGCGGAGGCGCAGACTTCCCTAGACTGTGGGGAGCCCGTGGCGCGGGTGCCGTTCGGCGCGCGCACACGGACCGAGTGCACACATCGGCCTGGGGTACCCCAGGCAGTCGCTGGCCCGCGGGAGCACGCCTCTCGCACGAGCCATCATCCAAGGAGCGCAGTCCCCATGAGCGAGAGCACCGACAACACCACGGATGCCGTCCCGGACGCTGTCACGACAGCCGACGACGCTCAGGGAGCGTCGACGCCGGCGCAGCCCCAGGCTGCCGAGGCCCCCGCCGCGGTCGAGACCGCCGAGCCGGAGACCACCGAGCCCGCCGAGGCCGCAGCCGAGACCGAGCCTGCTGCCCCTGAGGCAGCCGAGCCCGAGGCCGCTGCGTCGACCAGCGAGTCCACCGAGCCCGAGCCGGCCGCAGCGCCCGCAGAGGCTCCCGCTGCCCCGGCCCCCGCCGCTCCCGCAGCACAGGGACGCCCGACCCCGCGTCCGGTCCCCCGCCCGGTGCCGCGCCCCGCGGCACGCCCGCAGGCCGCAGCGACCCCGAGCGCGGCCGAGCCCGCCGCCGCGGCGATCCCCGACGAGAGCGCCCAGACCCAGGCCGCCCTCGCCTTCGGGCGCGTCGAGGAGGACGGCACCGTCTACGTGACCGAGTCCGCCGGAGAGCGCACCGTGGGCCAGTTCCCCGGCGTCACCCCGGACGAGGCCATCGCCCTCTACGTCCGCCGGTTCCTCGACCTGCAGGCGAAGGTCGCGCTCTTCGAGGCCCGCCTCGGCACCGCGGAGCTCACCACCAAGGAGATCGACTCGACGCTCGCCAAGCTCGGCGAGGAGGTGGCCGAGCCGGCTGCCGTCGGAGACCTCGACGGCCTCCGTGCCCGCGTCGAGGCGCTGCGCACGGTCGCGGCAGGACGTCGCGCCGAGCTCGAGCAGGAGCGCTCCGCAGCCAAGGCCACCGCGCTGGCGGCCCGCACCGAGATCGTCGAGGCGGCCGAGAAGCTCGCGTCGACCGACCCCTCCCGCATCCAGTGGAAGCCGGCGGGCGAGGAGCTCCGCTCGCTCCTCGAGACGTGGAAGGACGCCCAGCGCAACGGACCGCGCCTGGACCGCCCGAGCGAGGAGGCGCTGTGGAAGCGGTTCAGCCACGCCCGCACCACCTTCGACCGTGAGCGCCGGCACTTCTTCGCCGAGCTCGAGAAGCAGAACTCGGGCGCCAAGGCCACCAAGGCGGCCCTGGTCGAGGAGGCCGAGAAGCTCTCGACCAGCACCGAGTGGGGCGCGACGGCCGGCGCGTACCGCGACCTCATGACCCGCTGGAAGTCTGCGGGCCGCGCCAACCGCAAGGACGACGACGCCCTCTGGGCACGGTTCCGCGGGGCGCAGGACGCGTTCTTCGCGGCCCGTGACGCTGCCAACGCCGAGATCGACGCCGAGTACGGCGAGAACCTCGTGGTCAAGGAGGCCATCCTCGCCGAGGCCGAGGCGCTCCTGCCCATCAAGGACCTCGCCCAGGCGAAGGTCTCGCTGCGCAGCATCCAGGACCGCTGGGAGGCTGCCGGCAAGGTGCCGCGCGGCGACGTCCAGCGTGTCGAGGGCCGCATGCGCGCCGTCGAGACGGCCGTCCGCGACGCGGAGCAGGCCAAGTGGACCCGCACCAACCCCGAGACCCGCGCACGCGCCGAGGGCGCCGCGGCGCAGCTCGAGGCCGCGATCGTCGGGCTCGAGGAGGACCTCGTCAAGGCCCAGGCCAAGGGCGACGCCCGCAAGATCAAGGATGCGGAGGCGGCGCTCGCCGCACGCCGCTCCTGGCTCGAGCAGGTCGTCAAGGCAGCCGAGGACGCTCAGGGCTGACCTCAGGTACGTCTCAGGGCTCGTAGAGCCTCGACCCACCGGCGGCGCTCGTCCACAGGACGGGCGCCGCCGGTGGCGTCTCCGGGCACGGTCCGGGCACGCTGGTGCGGTGACGACGCTCGCCTACCTGCTCGCAGACACCCCTCGGGTGGGTCCGCTCGTGACGCCGCGCTCCCCCGGGTGCACCGGCGCCGCCTGGGCGTCGCTGCTGCGTGACGGGTACCTCGTCGAGGTCCGCGACGGCTACGCCCTCGTCGCCGGGGTCGCGGAGTCAGCCGGGCTGAGGGCCTGCACCTTCGCCCAGGAGGTCACGGGAGGGCTCGTCCTGGCTCGCTCGTGGGCGGCGTGGGTGCACACCGGAGGCCCGCCTCCCCGCGGGAGGACGTGCGTCGTCTACCGCCCCGGCACCTCCCGGCCGAAGGCCAGGGCGTGGCTCGACGCCGTCCAGGCGCCGCTGCGACCCTGGGACGTCACCGAGCTGGGCGGGGTAGCGCTGACCACCCCGGTGCGGACCGCCATGGACCTGGCCACGTGGAGCACCGAGGACGACGCGCGACGGGCGCTCCTGCGGCTCGCGGCCGCCGGGACCGACCTCGGCGAGGCGGCCCTCCAGCTGGACCGCACCGCAGGCTGGCGCGGGTCGGCCGTGGCCAGGCGCAGGATCGACGAGGCCCGACGCGCAGCAGGCACTCAGGCGTGGACGACGGGCTCCGCGGCCTTCGAGCCCGTGATGCGGTAGACGTCGAACACCCCGTCGATCTTGCGGACGGCCGTGAGCACGCTCGCGAGGTGGCCGGGCTCGGCCATCTCGAAGACGAAGCGCGAGAGCGCGACCCGGTCGCTCGAGGTCGAGACCGTCGCCGAGAGGATGTTCACGTGGTGGTCCGAGAGCACCCGGGTCACGTCGGAGAGCAGACGGGAGCGGTCGAGCGCCTCGACCTGGATCTGCACGAGGAACAGCGCGCTGCTGCCCGTGGTCCACTCGACGTCCACGATCCGCTCGGGCTGCGACCGGAGGGCCTCGAAGTTGGCGCAGTCGGCGCGGTGCACGCTGACCCCCTGGCCCCGCGTGATGAACCCGACGATCGAGTCCCCCGGGACCGGGGTGCAGCACTTGGCGAGCTTGACCCAGATGTCGTCGACACCCTTGACGACGACGCCCGGGTCGCCGGTCCGCGCCCGGCGCTGCGGGTGGCCCGGCCGGGCGATCTCGGCCATGTCCTCGGCGTTGCTGTCCTCGCCGCCCATCGCCTGGACGAGCTTCTGGACGACGTTCGCGGCTGAGATCTGCCCCTCGCCGACCGCGGCGTAGAGCGCGGACACGTCGGCGAAGCGCATCTCGTGCGCGGTGGTGACGATGGACTCGTGCGACAGGATGCGCTGGATCGGGAGGTTCTGCTTGCGCATCGCCTTCGCGATCGCGTCCTTGCCCTGCTCGATGGCCTCCTCGCGGCGCTCCTTGGAGAACCACTGCCGGATCTTGTTCTTGGCGCGCGGGCTCTTGACGAAGGCCATCCAGTCACGCGACGGCCCGGCCGTCTCGGACTTGGAGGTGAGCACGTCGACCACGTCGCCGTTGTCGAGCGCGGAGTCGAGCGGGACGAGCCGACCGTTGACCCGGGCACCCATCGTGCGGTGCCCCACCTCGGTGTGCACCGTGTACGCGAAGTCGACGGGGGTCGAGCCCGCAGGCAGGGCGACCACGTCGCCCTTGGGGGTGAAGACGTAGACCTCTCCCCCGCTGATCTCGAAGCGCAGCGAGTCGAGAAACTCCGACGGGTCAGCGGTCTCGCGCTGCCAGTCGACGAGCTGGCGGAGCCACTGCATGTCGTTGCCGGCGGCGTCGGCGCCGTCCTTGGCGGCCTCTTTGTACTTCCAGTGCGCGGCGACGCCGTACTCGGCGCGGCGGTGCATCTCGTGGGTGCGGATCTGGATCTCGACGGGCTTGCCGCCGGGGCCGATGACCGTCGTGTGCAACGACTGGTACATGTTGAACTTCGGCATCGCGATGTAGTCCTTGAACCGTCCGGGGACGGGGTTCCACCGCGCGTGGAGGGCGCCGAGCGTCGCGTAGCAGTCGCGCACCGAGTCCACGAGGACGCGCGTGCCGACGAGGTCGTAGATGTCGGCGAAGTCGTGACCGCGGACGATCATCTTCTGGTAGATCGAGTAGTAGTGCTTGGGCCGGCCGGTGACCGTCGCCTTGATCTTCGAGGTCCGCAGGTCCGCCGTGATCTGCTCGCGGACCAGCGCCAGGTACTCCTCGCGCGCCGGCGCCCGCTCGCTCACCAGGTGCACGATCTCGTCGTACACCTTGGGGTAGAGGGTCTGGAAGGACAGGTCCTCGAGCTCCCACTTGATGGTGTTCATGCCGAGGCGGTGCGCGAGGGGCGCGTAGATCTCGATGGTCTCGCGCGCCTTGCGCTGCGCGGAGGACGACGGCACGAACTTCCAGGTGCGGGCGTTGTGCAGGCGGTCCGCGAGCTTGATGACGAGTACGCGGATGTCGCGGGCCATGGCGACGACCATCTTGCGGACCGTCTCGGCCTGCGCGGCGTCACCGTAGGTCACCTTGTCGAGCTTGGTGACGCCGTCGACCAGCATGGCGATCTCGTCGCCGTAGTCGCGACGCAGCTGGTCGAGCGAGTAGTCGGTGTCCTCGACCGTGTCGTGCAGCAGAGCCGCGGCGAGCGTGGGAGGCGTCATGCCGAGCTCGGCGAGGATGGTCGAGACCGCGACGGGGTGCGTGATGTACGGGTCGCCGCTCTTGCGCATCTGGCCGCGGTGGGCCTTCTCCGCGGTGACGTAGGCACGCTCGATGATCGAGACGTCGGCCTTCGGGTGGTTGGCGCGCACCGCGCGCAGCAACGGCTCGAGCGCGGGGGTGCCGACGGCGTGCCGCGAGCCGAACCTCACGAGGCGAGACCGGACGCGGCTGGCGGAGCTGATGCCGAGCGGCGGCGTGCTCACGGGGGCCGGGTCGACGGGCGCGTCTGTCGAGCGGGTGTCCTCAGTCATGCGCGCCTCCTCCTGACCTTCGGGACGAGCCCCGAAGATGCGATTCTACGACCCGGCCAGCAGCACCGTGGACACGGAGCGCCCTGCCAGCCTCTCGCGGCCTCCGAGGCCGTCGAGCTCGAGCAGGAACGCGAGGCCGACCACCTCGGCACCGAGCTCCTCGAGGAGCTGAGCGCCCGCTGCGGCGGTGCCGCCCGTGGCGAGCACGTCGTCGACGAGCATGACGCGAGCACCGGCAGGGACGGTGCCCTCGCGGATCTCGATGGTCGCCTCCCCGTACTCGAGGCCGTACGTGGCCGAGCGCACGGGAGGCGGCAGCTTCCCGGCCTTGCGGACGGGGACGAAGCCCAGCCCGAGACGGAAGGCCAGAGCCGCGCCGACGATGAACCCGCGCGCCTCCATGCCGGAGATGAGCTCGACGTCGTCGGGCACGAGCGCCGCGAGGCGGTCGACCGCCTCGGTGAGGGCGTCCGGGTCGACGAGCAGACCGGTGATGTCCTTGAACACGATCCCGTCGCGCGGGTAGTCCGGGACGTCCCGGATGTACGACGCGAGGTCCTCGACGCGCGTGCGGGTCACCGTGATCCCTTGCGCTTGCGGGGCTGTGCGGCGTGGCCCTGGTGCGAGCCCGGGCTCAGCTGGCCGACGTACTGGACCTGCGAGGTCTCGGCATCCTCGGCGCCGGTGTCGCCCGAGCCGTCCGCGGCAGAGACCTTCTCCGCGCGGCGGGCGAGCACGGTCTTCGTGTGCTCGACGATGGCGGGCTCGCGCATGCGCAGGGTCACCTCGAGCGGCGTCGCGAGGAAGATCGACGAGTAGGTGCCCACGGCCATGCCGACGAACAGCGCGAGAGCGATGTCGCGCAGGGTGCCGGCGCCGAGGATGAAGGCGCCGATGAACAGGATCGACGCGACCGGGAGCAGCGCGACCACCGAGGTGTTGATCGAGCGGACGAGGGTCTGGTTCACCGCGAGGTTGGCACGCTCGGCGTAGGTGCTCCGGGTCTGCTTGGTGATGTCCGCGGTGTTCTCCCGGACCTTGTCGAAGACCACGACGGTGTCGTAGATCGAGTACCCGAGGATGGTGAGGAACCCGATCACCGTCGCGGGGGTGACCTCCCACCCGATGAGCGCATAGACGCCCGCCGTGATGATGAGGTCGTGGAACAGCGCGACGAGCGCCGCCGCCGCCATGCGCCACGCACGGAAGTACACGGACATGACGAGGGTGACGAGGACGAGGAACACGACGAGGCCGGTGAGGGCCTTCCCCGAGACGTCGGCTCCCCACGACGGGCCGATGAACGAGCTGGTGACCTCGTCGGCGCTCACACCGTAGGCGGCGGCGAGGGCGTCGCGCACCGCGACGACCTCGTCCTCGTCGAGCGCGGCGGTCTGGACCCGCAGAGCGCTCGAGCCGACGCTCGAGATGCGCGGCTGCTCGGCCGGGGCGACGCTGGCCACCGCGTCGAGAGCCTCCTGCTGGCTCAGCGTCGACACGTCGGACACCGTGAACTCGGAGCCGCCGCGGAACTCGATGCCGAGGTTGAACCCACGGGTCAGCAGGACCACGAGGCTGAGCAGCACGATCACCACGGAGGCGATGTAGAACTTGCGACGCTTGCCGACGATGTCGTACGACTTCCGGCCGGTGTAGAGGTCGTTGCCCCACTGGGCGAATCCGACGGCCATCAGAGGTTCCCGTCCTTGCGCTCGTCGGACGCGGGCGTGCCGTCGGTCCGGGTGTCGTCAGCCGGCGGGGTGCCCGCCGGGTCGTGCTCGGTCTCGGCCTCCGAGGAGTCGGACGCCTCAGCAGCGTCGGACTTCTGCGCGGCAGCCTCGGCCGCGGCCAGGGCACGACGCTCGGCGATGGTCATCGTGGGCGCGGCCGTGGCAGCGCCGGCGGGGACCAGCTGCTTCTTCTTCTTCTTGCCCGTGGGCTCGGCGGGGCGGTCCTCGGTGAGGCCCGGGGTCGCAGCCGCCGTGGCGGGCGTGACCACGCGGCCACGGCCCGCGTAGCGGACCCCCGTCGCGCCGAGGCGGTGCGGGTCGAGGCCGGACGCCGGGTGCCCGTCCGCGAAGAACCGGGTCCTGGCGAGGAGCTTCATCAGCGGGTGCGTGAAGAAGAACACGACGATGAGGTCGACCAGCGTCGTGAGGCCGAGGGTGAAGGCGAACCCGCGGACCCCGCCGACGGCGAGGAAGTAGAGCACCACGGCAGCGAGGAAGTTCACCGTGTCCGAGGCGACGATCGTGCGGCGCGCGCGGTCCCACCCGGTGTCGACCGCGGACGTCAGAGACCTGCCGTCGCGCAGCTCGTCACGGATGCGTTCGAAGTACACGATGAACGAGTCGGCCGTGATGCCGATCGCGACGATGAGGCCGGCGACTCCCGGGAGGGAGAGGCGGTATCCCTGCGTCCACGACAGCAGGGTGATCATCCCGTAGGTCACCAGCCCGGCGATGAGCAGCGAGGCGACGGTGACGAGACCGAGGGCGCGGTACTGGAACAGCGAGTAGACGACCACGAGGAGGAGGCCGATGAGCCCGGCGATCATGCCCTTCTCGAGCTGCTCGCTGCCGAGGGTCGCCGAGATCTGCTGCTCGCTCTGCACCTCGAAGGTGAGCGGGAGCGCACCGAAGTTCAGCTGGTTCGCCAGTGCCGTCGCGGTCTCGCGCGTGTAGCTGCCCGTGATCTCGGCACGACCGTCGGGGATCGTCGCCGTGACACCGGGCGCCCCGATGACCTGGTTGTCGAGGACCATGGCGAACATGTTCGGTGCCAGGGTCGGGTTCTCCGTGGAGATCCACTGGGCGTACGTCGGCAGGGTCGCGAGACGCGTCGTCACGTCGGCGAACTTGTCGGTCCCGGCAGCGGTGAAGCGCAGGTTCACGGCCCAGGTGTTGAGCGCGACGCCCTGCGAGTTGACCTGGAGGCCGGAGCTGGCGCTGTCGATCTCGGTCCCGGCGATCTCCATCGGGCCGAGGATGTACTTCATCGTCCCGTCGACCGAGCAGACGGCGATGGGCGACGCGGGGTCCTTGGGCGCGGTGCCCGCGGCGCTCGCGTCGGGGCTGCAGGTCAGCGCCTGGAACTCGGCGAGGAGCTCGGGGGTGATCTGGGCGAGGTCGCTCGGGTTGGACGGGAGCGGGACCTCGGCGTCCGTCGTGGGCTCCACGGCAGGCTCGGTCGCGTCGGTCGTGGGCTCCACGGCAGGCTCCGTCGCCGCGTCCGTCGTCGGCTCGACGGCCGGGTCCGTGGCTGCGGCGACGCCGCCACCGGAGCCGGACTCGGCCGGCTCGGTCGTCGCGTCGGTCGCGGGCTCCTCAGGAGCGTCGGTGGTCGCACCGTCCTCGGGCGCGACGTCCTCGGTGGGCACGTCGGTCGGCGCCGTCGGACCGGTCGTCGGGTCCTCCGTGGGCAGGGCCGTCGGGGCCACCATCGAGAAGGAGAGGACAGGCCGGAACTGCATCTGCGCAGACTCCCGGACCAGGTCGAGCGTCTCCTGGCTCGGCTGGCCCGGCAGGGCCACCACGATGTTGCTGCCACCCTGGCTGGTGATCTCCGCCTCGGAGACGCCCGAGGAGTCGACACGCTGACGGATGATCGCGATCGCCTGGTTGATGTCCTCGGAGGTCACCGTCTGACCGTCCGTGGTCACGGGCTGCAGGATGATCTGCGTGCCGCCCTCGAGGTCCAGGGCGAGCTTCGGCGACCACGAGGCGTCAGACTGCCACGTCCCGATGCCGATGCTGCCGAAGAGGACCAGGACGATGATCCCGAGCCCGATGAGCGACCGTCCCGGACGGGAGGTGGAGCGGTTGGTGGTGGCCAACAGAGTGTCTCTTCTCGTGCGGGCGTCCGCTGCTCACGGCAGCGGGCGCTCAGACCACGCCCCGCCCTGCCCGGGCGGGAGCGTGGAACGGGTGGATGGGGCTACTTGCCGTTCTCGTCGGACTTCTTGTCGATGAGGCTCGAGATGTCCTCAGGGATGTCGAAGGCGCGCTCGTCCTTGGCGTCGACGGCAGCGGCCGTCTCGATCGAGGAGCCCTCGACGACGATGGCGTCAGCGGGCGGGTCCACGAGCTTGGCGATCGCGGCACGGAGCCAGCGCGACGTGTTGCCCGGGGTGGTCTCGAGCGTGATCGCGTCGTCCTCGACGGCGACGATCGTCCCGAAGTAGCCGGAGCCGGTCATGACCTCCTGGCCGACGGCCAGGTTGTCCCGGAAGGACATGGCCTCTTTCTGACGCTTGCGCGAGCTGCGGGTCATGAAGACCATCGCGACCGCGGCGAGCAGGAGGATGAAGATCGTAGTCATGACGTGAGATCACGTCTCCGTTCTGCGTAGGGAACTATCGGAGTCTAGGCGCAGTGGCGCCCAAGAGACTAACGCCCCGACACGCCAGAAAGTGCCCGCTCTCCCCCGGTGGGGTATCAGGGCCGTGCGTCACGCGAAGAGCGTCGCCCCGTCGGCCGGCGGGGTCAGTCCGAGGTGCGCCCAGGCTGCCGGGGTCGCGACCCGACCGCGGGGTGTGCGTCCCATGAGTCCCTCGCGCACGAGGAACGGCTCGGCGACCGTCTCGACGGTCTCCGGCTCCTCGCCGACCGTCACCGCGAGCGTCGTGAGCCCGACGGGCCCTCCGGCGAACCGCGTGCACAGCGCACGGAGCACGGCGCGGTCGAGCCGGTCGAGGCCGAGGTCGTCGACCTCGTAGACCTCGAGGGCTGCGCGCGCGGCCCGCAGGTCCATCGACCCGTCACCGCGGACCTCGGCCCAGTCGCGCACCCGGCGCAGCAGCCGGTTGGCGATGCGGGGTGTGCCGCGCGACCGGGACGCGAGCTCGCTCGCCGCCTGCGGCTGGAGCGCGGAGCCGAGCAGCCCCGCGGACCGCGTGAGGACCCGCTCGAGCTCGTCCGAGGAGTAGAAGTCGAGGTGCCCCGTGAAGCCGAAGCGGTCGCGCAGCGGCGCCGGGAGCAGCCCCGCGCGGGTGGTCGCCCCCACGACGGTGAACCGCGGGAGCGTGAGCGGGATGGCGCTCGCCCCGGCCCCCTTGCCGACGACGACGTCCACCCGGAAGTCCTCCATCGCCACGTACAGGAGCTCTTCGGCCGGCCGGGCGAGGCGGTGGATCTCGTCGATGAACAGCACCTCGCCCTCGTCGAGCGAGGAGAGCACGGCCGCGAGGTCGCCCGCGTGCTGGATCGCCGGTCCCGACGTCACGCGCAGGGACGCACCCAGCTCGGCGGCGATGATCATCGCGAGGGTCGTCTTGCCGAGCCCGGGCGGTCCCGAGAGCAGGACGTGGTCGGGCGAGGAGCCGCGGCCGATCGCCGCGTCGAGCACGAGGGAGAGCTGGTCGCGGACCACGCGCTGCCCGACGAACTCGTCGAGGCGTCGCGGGCGGAGGGCCGCCTCGGCCGCCCGCTCGAGGTCGCTCGCGTCCGAGCCTGTCAACCGGTCCGCCGCGAGGTCGAGCCCGTACGCGTCCGCGTCGACCTCATCCACGGTGGCCACCGAGGACCTTGAGCGCGGACCGGAGCACGACGGGGACGTCGGAGGTCGTCACAGAGGTGGCGCCCGACTCTGCCAGGACCGTGCCGATCGCGTCCTCGGCGACCTTCGCGGACCACCCCAGGCTCACGAGCGCCTCGACCACCTGGTCGCGCTGGTCCCCGAGGCCGGCGGTGGGCGCGACGGACCCGCCGTCGAGCCCGGTCGGCTGCCCGAGCTTGTCGCCCAGCTCGAGGATGAGACGCTGCGCACCCTTGGCACCGATCCCCGGGACACGGGTGAGCGCCTTGACGTCGCCACCGGCCAGCGCACGGCGCAGCCCGTCGGGGGTGTGGACGGCGAGCATCGCGAGGGCCAGGCGGGGACCGACACCGCTGACCGTCTGCGAGGCCTCGAAGACGGAACGCTCGTCGTCGTCCGAGAAGCCGTAGAGGGTGAGCGAGTCCTCGCGGACCACGAGCGACGTGGCGACCGAGGCCTCGGCGCCGACCCGCAGCGTCGCGAGCGTCGCGGGGGTCGCGTAGACGAGGTAGCCGATGCCGGCGACGTTCAGGACGGCACTGTCCAGACGGACGGTCTGGACGGTTCCGGACAGGGACGCGATCACGGTCTCACCGATCTGCTGGGACGAACATGTGTACGAACAACCGTAACAACCGCTACCGGGTGCCCTTCGCACGACGCGCCGACTGCTCGGCCGCCGCCCATGCCCGCTGCGCCGGCGTCTGGGCGAACCGCTCGGCCTTGTCGAGGATCGCCGACGGGCGCCAGAGGTGGCAGATCGCCAGGGCGAGAGCGTCGGCGGCGTCGGCCGGGCGCGGGACCTCGGACAGCCCGAGGATCTGGGCGACCATCTTCTGCACCTGCTCCTTGCCCGCCCGCCCGCTGCCGGTGACCGCGGCCTTGACCTCGCTCGGGGTGTGCATCGCGACGGGCACCCCACGGCGCGCGGCCGCCACCATCGCCAGGCCCGCCACCTGCGCGGTCCCCATGACGGTCGAGACGTTGTGCTGGGCGAAGACCCGCTCGACCGCCACGACGTCGGGCGTGTGCGCGTCCATCCACGCGTCGAGCTCGGTCGCGATCTGCAGCAGCCGGGCGTCGACGGTGTCGGTCGGTGGCGACATGGCGACGCCGACCGCGACGAGGCGCGCACGGCGCCCCGTCACGGAGTCCACGACACCGATGCCGCAGCGGGTCAGGCCAGGGTCGACGCCCAGGACTCGCACGACGCGTCAGTCGTCGTTCTCGAGCTCCGCCATGACCTCGTCGGAGGCGTCGAAGTTGGCGAAGACGTTCTGCACGTCGTCGGAGTCCTCGAGGGCGTCGACGAGGCGGAGCGCCTTGCGGGCGCCCTCGGCGTCGACCTCGACCTGCATCGAGGGGTGGAAGACGACGTCGGCCGAGTCGTACTCGATGCCGGCCTCCTGGAGCGCGGTGCGGACCGCGACGAGGTCCGTGGCCTCGGAGAGCACCTCGAAGGACTCGCCGAGGTCGTTGACCTCTTCGCCACCGGCCTCGAGGACGGCCTCGAGGACCGAGTCCTCGTCGGTGCCGTCCTTGGGCACGATGACGACGCCCTTGCGGGAGAACAGGTAGGAGACGGACCCGGGGTCGGCCAGCTGGCCGCCGTTGCGGGTGAACGCGATGCGGACCTCGGCGGCCGCGCGGTTCTTGTTGTCGGTGAGGCACTCGACGAGGAAGGCGATGCCGCCGGGGCCGTAGCCCTCGTACATGATCGTCTGGTAGTCGGCGCCGCCGGCCTCCTGGCCGGAGCCGCGCTTGAGCGCGCGCTCGATGTTGTCGTTCGGGACAGAGGTCTTCTTGGCCTTCTGGACCGCGTCGAAGAGCGTCGGGTTGCCGTTGATGTCACCGCCGCCCGTGCGGGCGGCCACCTCGATGTTCTTGATGAGCTTGGCGAAGAGCTTGCCACGCTTGGCGTCGATGACCGCCTTCTTGTGCTTCGTGGTGGCCCATTTGGAGTGACCTGACATGCCTGAGTACTCCTTGCGAACGATCGGTTCGGACAGCTGCTGTGGCGCCCTGCGGCGTCGAGCGGCCGGCTCCGCGGACCGGCTCCGGTCGGTGCTGACCGGTGCCCGCGCGTGTCGTTCGCTCGGCGCAGCCGCGCCGGACTGCGTCGATCTTACCGGGAGTCGAGCAGCGGTGCGGTCGGGCGGGCTGCGCCCGGCGCGGCTCGGTCGGCTCGATGGTGACCGGTCCCCCTGGCGGGCAGCCCGCCGAGCGCTACGCTCGACTCCTCGTCGAGGACCGTGCGCACCTCACCAGACCCGACGACCGCGACCCGCCCTCGACCGCACGGAGCACCCCTGATGAGCCAGCCGTACACGTCTCCCCCACCAGGACGGTGGCAGCCGGCAGGCGGCCCCTACTCGCTCCGCACCCCGAAGACCTCGACGACGGGCGGCCGGGTGCTCACTCTCCTGGGCGTGCTGGCTCTCGTCGTGGCGACCGTCCTCCTGATCATCGGCATCCGGTCGATCGCCGACGTGGTCGCCGACCCGCTGGACGGCGGCCCGGGGTCGATCGTCATCGCGCGGGGCGAGGCCGGCCAGCCGCTCGAGCTCGACGCCGAGGCCGGGCGCACCTACTCCCTCGTCTCGATCGACCGCACGAGCGGGCGCACCATGCCGTCGTCGACGGAGGTCACCGCGCCGGACGGCAGTCCGACCCGGGTGGTGCCCGAGGACGACTCGACGGACCTGGACCTCAACGGTGCCTCGGTCACCCGCTTCGCGTCGTTCACCGCCGGCCCGGCCGGGACCTACACGATCGACGTGGTCTCGTCGCAGACCCGGTCCTGGGACGTCGCCGTGGTCGACCCGAGCGCGGTCGAGGGCCTCGCCCGCGACATCGGGGTCGGGGTGGTCCTCGTGGTCGCCGGTGTCCTCGGCGGCCTGCTCGGGCTCGCGCTCACGGTCGCCGGTGCGATCTGGTGGGGCGTGCGCCGCTCGAACCAGAAGAAGGTCGCGGCGTCGTCGGCCTCCGGCTACGGCTACCCGCCGCCGGGCTACCGACCGCAGGGCTACTGACGGCGGGGGCCTCCTCGCCCGGGACCCGCGGTGCTCGGGCCGAGCGGAGCGCCTGGCCCGAGCCGGTGGTCCTCGACGGCCGCACGAACGGCGCCACCTCGCCGACCAGCCGGGTCACGACGACGTCGCCCACGGTCACCTGCTGGTGCTTCGCCGTGATCTTGGCCAGGCGCAGCAGGTCGCGCACCTCGCCCTGCTGCTCGGGGAGCATGATCGTCACCACGTCGCCCGCGCGCCCGGCACGAGCCGTCCGGCCCGAGCGGTGCAGGTAGGACTTGTGCTCGGCCGGCGGGTCCACGTGCACCACGAGCTCGACGCCGTCGACGTGGATGCCGCGGGCGGCGACGTCCGTGGCGACCAGCACCCGGACGAGCCCCGAGGTGAAGGCCTCGAGGTTGCGCTCGCGCACGTTCTGGGCGAGGTCACCGTGCAGCTCGACCGCGGGGATGCCCTGCGCGGTGAGGATCTTGGCGAGCTTCTTGGCCTGCAGCCGGGTCCGGGTGAAGAGCACCCGGCGCCCCGTGCCCGACGCGAGCCGTGCGACCACGGCGGCCTTCTCCCCGGGGTCGGGGACGGCGAGCACGTGGTGGGTCATGGCCGCCCCGGAGGACCGCGGGCTCTCGACGACGTGCGTCACCGGTCGGTCGAGGAAGCGGTCGACGAGCTCGTCGACGCCGTGGTCGAGGGTGGCGCTGAACAGCAGCCGCTGGCTCCCCCGCGGGGTCTTCTTCATGATGCGCCGCACACCGGGGAGGAACCCGAGCTCGGCCATGTGGTCGGCCTCGTCGATGACCGACACCTCGACGGCCTCGAGCGTGAGCGCCTTCTGCTGGAGCAGGTCCTCCAGCCGTCCGGGGCAGGCGATGACGACGTCGACGCCGCCGTTGAGCGCCGACACCTGGCGCCGCTGCGTCACCCCGCCGTAGATGACGGTGGTGACGAGCCCGAGCGACCGTGCGAGCGGCGCGAGGGTCGCCTCGATCTGGTTGGCCAGCTCGCGGGTGGGGCACAGCACCAGCGCGCGCGGCACGCGCACGGCGCGCCGCGGCTTGGTCGCCGCGAGCCGGGTGACCAGCGGCAGCGCGAAGGCGAGCGTCTTGCCGGACCCGGTGCGGCCGCGGCCGAGGACGTCCTTGCCCGCGAGGGTGTCCGGCAGGGTCGCGACCTGGATCGGGAAGGGCGTGGTGATGCCCTGCCGTGCGAGCTCGTCGCACAGGGCTGCGGGCAGGGAGAAGTCGGTGAAGCTCGTCATGACGGTGGTGCCTCTCGTACCCGGGGGTCTCCAGTGTGCCTGACCCTGCCGGACGGCGGGGCACGCTCGTGGCTAGTCGCGCTCCAGGCCGATCGCGCGGACGACGCCGTCCCACCCGCCGAGCAGCCCGTCGACGATGTCGGCGAGCTCGCGCGGGAAGACCTCGTCCTCGGTGCTGCGCAGGTCGGCGGTGGTGGTCCACGCCATCTCGTCGATGAACCCGGCCTCGATCTCGGTCCAGCCGTCGCGGACCAGCGTGCCGTCGTGCGTCACCCGCGCGTAGAAGAACTCCTCGTGCTGCAGGCAGCTCTCGCGGGCGAAGTCGAAGATCGCCGACCGGGTCACCACGGGGCCGACGAGCTCCTCGACGGAGAGCCGGAGCCCGGACTCCTCGAAGACCTCGCGGACCGCGGCCTCCCGGGACGTCTCCCCCGGGTCGATGCCGCCGCCGACGGTGAACCACCAGTGCCGGGTCGGCTCGTCGGCGTCGTGCCCGCGGACCAGCAGCACGCGGTCCTGCTCGTCGACGAGGATCACGCGCGCCGCAGAGCGTGTCCGCAGGCCTGTGGGCCCGACCGTCCACCCGGCGTCGAGCTGCAGGCTGCGCTCCTGCGCGTCCTGCAGCTCGCGCTGGTCGTCGCGCTGGTCGACCGGCTGGCCGCCAGGCTCGACCGGTGCGTCAGGCTCCACCGGTGGCCCCGGGCATCGCACGCGGGCGGCGCAGCGCCACCGGCCAGGTGTCGTCGAGCTCGACCGTCTGCGGCATGGAGGCGCGACCGGCCAGGCGGACCGCACGCACGAGGACCTTGGCCCGCATGCGCTGCGCCTGGTCGACGGCCTCGTTGTGGAACCGGCGGGCGAGCTGCACGCGGTACCAGGCACCCGCGAGGTCGTCGAGCAGCACCCCGGCCTCGGGGAGCTCGTAGAGGTCCTCGACCTCGGCCGGGTCGTCGAGCACGGCACGCAGGGTCGACGACAGGGTGCTCTCGGCCTGCGACCTCTCGTCGCCGAGGTCGCCCTCGAGCGCCCGGGAGACGGTCCCGCGCGAGGGGCCGCGGCCGGCGCGGCCGTCGGCCTGCGGCTCGCGGACGAGGGGCTCCAGGTCGGGGACCGCGACGGCGAGCTCGCGCTCACCGTCGGAGGAGCCCGAGGAGGCGTCCCGGGTCGCCTCGAGCAGGAGCACGGAGCTCACGGGGTCGAGCACGCCCGAGGTCGCGAGCTCGGCCGCGACGGCGGACCGTCGGAGCAGCTGGGCGTCGAGGGCGAGCCGGGACGCGACCACCTTGCGGTGCAAGCGGTCGAGGCGGGTAGCAGACACCCACACGAGCCACCCGAGCACCAGCACGACGGCGATGACGATCACCGCGGTCTCGGACCAGGTCATCGGGCCACCTCCGTCCGGCCGCCACGTCGCCTGCCGGTGACGGAGGTCGGGTCCTCCTCGACGCCGCCGAGGGCGCGCGAGGCCTCGAGGACCATCTCGTAGACCGTGAGCACCTGGCTGGTGACCGTCGACCAGTCGTACTGGCGCACCGCCGTCGAGGCCAGGGCCGTGCGTCGCGCACGCTCCTCCGGGTCGGACAGGGCCTGCAGGACGGTGCGTGCGAGGTCGGCGCTGTCACCCACCTGGAACACGTAGCCGGCGCGCCCGTCGTCGAGGACCCGCTCGAAGGCGCCGAGGTCGCTCGCGACCACGCAGGCGCCGGCGCTCATGGCCTCGACCAGCACGATGCCGAAGCTCTCGCCCCCGGTCTGCGGCGCGATGTAGAGGTCGACCGAGGACAGCAGCGCGGCCTTGTCCTCGTCGGTGATCGACCCGAGGAACTCGACCGAGGAGGCGTGCTCGCCGAGCTCGGCGAGGGCGGCGTCACGGCCGTCGTCGCCGCGCCCGGCCACCAGGAACCGCGCACCGGGGACGGCGCGGAGGATCTCCGGGACAGCACGGGTGAGGACCGGCAGGCCCTTGCGCGGCTCGTCGAGGCGCCCGAGGAACGCGATGGTCGGCGCCTCGGCGGTGCCCACCCAGCGTGGGTCGGCCTCGGCCTGCTCGAAGGTGTCGACGTAGACCCCGTTGGGGATCACCACGGCATCGCCGCCCATGTGCTCGACGAGCGTGCGCCGGGCGTCCTCGGACACCGCGATGCGCGCGGAGATCTTCTCGAGGCTCTGCCGCACGAGGGGGTAGGCGGCCTGCAGCGCGCGCGACCGGATGAGCGCCGTGTGCATGGTCGCCACGATGGGCCCGCGGGCGATCCACAGCGCGAGCATGCTCAGGCTCGGGGTGACCGGCTCGTGGAGGTGCAGGACGTCGAACTGCCCCTCCTTGAGCCAGCGGCGCACCTTGGCGGCGGTGCGCGGCCCGAAGGTCATCCGGGCGACGGACCCGTTGTACTTGACCGGGATCGCCTTGCCGGCCGACGTGATGTAGTCCGGGATGGGGGTGTCCTCGTCGGCGGGCGCGAGCACGGAGACGGTGTGCCCCTGGGCCATGAGCGCCTCGGCGAGGTCACGGATGTGGAACTGGACGCCCCCGGGGACGTCGAAGGAGTACGGGCAGACGATCCCGACCCTCAGGCTTCGCGTGGGCATCAGCTCTCCGACTTCTGCACGGTGCGTGCGTAGCGTGCCGCGTCGAGGTCCTCGACGAAGACCTTCTGCAGCATGTGCCAGTCCTGCGGGTGGGCACGGATGTCGCCGGCGAGGTCGTCGACCCATCGCTGGGTGACCACCTGGACGCGCTCCTTGGTGGTGCCCTCTGCCGGCACCGGGATCGACGGGTGGAACCTGATGACGATGCCCCACGGCGTCCCCGCGGCAGCACGGCGGGCGCCGGTCAGGCGCTCGTAGTAGATGCCGGCGGCCATGAGGGGCGCACCCGTGGACACCGCCAGGGCGGCAGGGCCGGCCGCGACGCGCGCACGAGCACCGAGGTAGTCGACCTCGACGCCGCGGTGCGAGAGGTCGCGGTCCGCCAGCAGGCAGACGATCCGACCGGGCTTCTGCGCGGCCCGGAGCAGCGAGCGGAACACGCCGGGGTCGCCGGCCGTGAGGATCTCCATGCCGAGGTCCTCGCGGAAGGCCTTGAACTCCTCGTAGAGCTCGGGTGGCTCGAGCCGCTCGGCCACCGTGAGGACGGGGGCGATGTGCACGCTGGCGTACACGCCGGCGAGGTCCCAGTTGCCCTGGTGCGACAGGGCGATCACCGGGGTGACGCCTGCAGCCACGAGCTCACGGGTCTCGTCGTAGCCGACGACCCGGACGCGCGCCTCGACCTGCTCGGGGGTCGCGTGGCGCATGACGAAGGCCTCGCCGTAGTAGCGCATGTAGGAGCGCATGCCCGCGCGTGCCAGCCGGCGCAGCTCGCGCGGGCTCGCCGTCGGCCGCGCCCGGGCGAGGTTGCGCGTGAGCTGCTGCACGCCGCCGGTGCGCATCAGCCAGACGACGTCGGCTGCGACCACCGTCACGCCGCGCAGGACGGGTGCGGGGACGGCTCCGGCGTGCCGCCACGCGAGGTGGAAGAGCCGTCCGGCGTCGAGCGCCACCCCTCAGCCCTCGACCGTCGTGGACGGCTCGGCGGCCGTCGCGGCCAGCGCCTGGCGATGGACCGTCGCGACCCGCTGGCCGACGGTGACGACGCTCGCGAGGGCGAGCACCACGAGGGCGACGACGAGCACGACGACGGGCAGGCCGAGCCCGACGACGCCGGCGGCCACGAGGGACACCACGAGGCGTTCGGCGCGCTCGGCGATCCCGACGTCCGCGGTCATCCCGAGCCCTTCGGCTCGTGCCCGGGCATAGGAGACCATCGATCCGACGACGAGGCAGGCGATCGCTGCCGCGGCGCCCCAGACGCGGGTCGGGCCGTCGTGGTGCAGCAGGAAGTACGCGGCGAGACCGCAGAAGATCGCGGCGTCGGCGAGCCGGTCGAGCGTCGAGTCGAGGAACGCGCCCCAGCTGCCCGAGCGCCCCGCCAGGCGGGCCATGGTCCCGTCGAGGGAGTCTAGGAAGGCGAAGAGCCCGATGATCACCGCTCCTGCGACGAGGTGGTCGGTCGGGAAGGCCCAGAGCGCGGTGACGAGCACCCCGACGGTCCCGAAGACGGTCACCGCGTCGGGTGAGACCTTCGCGGCGAGCAGCGCCTTCGCGAGGGGGTGGAAGAGGCGGCCCATGAGGCCCCTCAGGCGGCTCAGCACGGCTCGTCCTCCGGTGTGGTCGTGGTCGTGTGCGGGGTGGCGGGCCAGGCGTCGGCGAACAGGTCGCGGGTCTGGGACAGCAGCTGCGGCAGCGCCTTGGTCCGCCCCACCACCGGGAGGAAGTTCGCGTCGCCTGCCCAGCGCGGGACCACGTGCTGGTGCAGGTGCGCCGCGATGCCGGCACCGGCCACGGCCCCCTGGTTCATGCCCAGGTTGAAGCCGTGCGGACCGGAGACGGCCCGGACGACCGACATGGCCGTCCGGGTCAGCTCGGCGACCTCCACGACCTCGTCGGTCGTGAGGTCCGTGTAGTCCGCGACGTGCCGGTACGGGCACACCAGGAGGTGCCCGGAGTTGTACGGGTAGAGGTTGAGCACGACGTAGGCGTGCTCGCCCCGGGCGACGACGAGGCCGTCCTCGTCGGAGAGCGAGGGCACCCGGCAGAACGGGCACTCGTCGGAGGACGCGTCGGCCGGCTTGTCCTGCCCGCCGATGTACACCATGCGGTGCGGCGTCCAGAGACGTTCGAGCCCGTCGGGCTCACCCGGGTGGTCGGATGCCTGCTCGCTCACACCTGGACCCGGTCCCGGACTGCGGCGAGGACGCGCTCGATCGCCTCGGCGACCGGGACACCGTTCTCCTGGCGGCCGTCGCGGTAGCGGAACGACACGGCCCCGGCCTCGGCGTCCTCTCCCCCGGCGATGAGCACGAAGGGGATCTTCTGCGTGCTGGCCGTGCGGATCTTCTTGGCGAACCGGTCGCTGCTGTCGTCGAGGTCGGCGCGGACGCCGGCCTTGCGGAGCTGGGCGACCACGTCGGCGAGGTAGTCGTTGAAGGGCTCGGCGACGGGGACCGCGAGGACCTGCACGGGCGCGAGCCAGGCCGGGAAGGCGCCCGCGTAGTGCTCGGTGAGCACGGCGAAGAACCGCTCGATCGACCCGAAGAGCGCACGGTGGATCATCACCGGACGCTGGCGGGTGCCGTCGGCCGCGGCGAACTCGAGGTCGAACTTCTCGGGGAGGTTGAAGTCGAGCTGGATGGTCGACATCTGCCAGGTGCGACCGATCGCGTCCTTGGCCTGGACGGAGATCTTGGGGCCGTAGAAGGCGGCGCCGCCCGGGTCCGGGACGAGGTCGAGCCCTGAGGCGACCGCGACCTCCTCGAGGGTGCGGGTGGCCTCCTCCCAGGCGTCGTCGGTGCCGACGGACTTCTCCGGGTCACGGGTCGACAGCTCGAGGTAGAAGTCGTCGAGGCCGTAGTCCTTGAGCAGGCCGAGCACGAAGTTGAGCGAGGTGGTGAGCTCGTCCTTCATCTGCTCGCGGGTGCAGTAGATGTGCGCGTCGTCCTGCGTGAAGCCGCGCCCGCGGGCCAGACCGTGCACGACGCCGGACTTCTCGTAGCGGTAGACCGTGCCGAACTCGAACAGGCGCAGCGGCAGCTCGCGGTACGAGCGTCCGCGCGAGGCGAAGATGAGGTTGTGCATCGGGCAGTTCATGGGCTTGAGGTAGTAGTTCTGCCCGGCCTTGCGCACGGTCCCGTCAGCGTCGACCTCCTCGTCGAGGTGCATGGGCGGGTACATGCCGTCGGCGTACCAGTCCAGGTGCCCCGAGGTGAGGAACAGCTGCTCCTTGGTGATGTGCGGGGTGTTGACGAAGGAGTAGCCCTCCTCGACGTGCCGCTTGCGGGAGTACTGCTCCATCTCGGAGCGGATGATGCCGCCCTTGGGGTGGAACACGGCCAGCCCGGAGCCGATCTCGTCCGGGAACGAGAAGAGGTCCAGCTCGCTGCCCAGGCGTCGGTGGTCGCGGCGCTCGGCCTCGGCGAGACGCTCGAGGTGAGCCTTGAGCTCGTCCTTGGTGGGCCAGGCGGTGCCGTAGACGCGCTGCAGCTGCGGGTTCTTCTCGCTGCCGCGCCAGTAGGCGGCGGCCGAGCGCATGAGCTGGAAGCCGTTGCCGATGAGGCGGGTGCTGGGCAGGTGCGGGCCGCGGCACAGGTCTTCCCAGGCCACGTCGCCGTTGCGCCTGACGTTCTGGTAGATGCTCAGCTCGCCGGCACCGACCTCGACCGAGGCCCCCTCGCCCGCGGTGTCGCTCGAGCCCTTGAGGCCCACGAGCTCGATCTTGTAGGGCTCGTCGGCGAGGTCGACGAGCGCCTCGGCCTCGGTGACGACGCGCCGGCGGAAGGTCTGGCCCTCCTTGACGATGCGCATCATGGCCTTCTCGAGGGCCTTGAGGTCCTCGGGGGTGAAGGGCTCGGCGACGTCGAAGTCGTAGTAGAAGCCGTCGGTGATGGGCGGGCCGATGCCGAGCTTCGCGGTCGGGTTCACCTGCTGGACCGCCTGGGCGAGGACGTGCGCGGCGGAGTGGCGCAGCACGTCGAGGCCGTCGGGCGAGTCGATGGTGACCGGCTCGACGACGTCTCCCTCGGTGAAGGTGCTCGCGAGGTCCTTGAGCTCGCCGCCCACGCGCACCACGACGACGTCCTTGCGGTCGGCGAAGAGCTCGGTGCCGGTGGTCGCGGTGGTCACTGTCGTCTGCGTGCCGTCGAGGGTGATGGTGACGTCGGGGTGCAGCGCTGACGACTCGGGCGACTCGGGCACGGTGGTCTTCTCCTAGGACGATCGAGGGGCGCCCTCGTGCGAGAGCGCCCCTCGATGGTACCGACACCTGTGGGACCCGTGCCGCAGGCCACCGGCCGCGTTGCTGGTGGCCTGCTGATGGCCGGCTGGTGTCCGGGCGGAGGAGGTCGGTCAGTCGTTGGCCTTCTTCGCCTTCTCTGCCAGCTGGTCGACCTTCGCGTCGACGGAGTCCGGCGCCACGGACTTGATGGCGTCCGCGACGGAGTCGATCTTGTCGTCCGTGAGGAAGTCCTTCGCCTTGCCGGCGAAGTCTCCGAGTCCACCCTTGCCCTGCTCGCTCATGGTCTGCTCCCTCTGGTGGTGTGCTCCTGGTGTGCACCACCGGCGCGCACCGGCGGTACGTCAGAACCTAGTCCTGTGACACCCGTCACGCAGCAGGGAGGTCGTCGACGGCCTGGAGCCAGCCCGAGATGGTCGCCTCCCCGATGTCGTCGACGGTCGCGATCTTGGTCGAGGCCATCTGCGCGGAGCCGCTCCCCGCCAGCCTGCCGGTGGCGTCGTCGATGCGCTGGCCCTGCCAGAGCATCAGCGTGACGTACGCGCTGTAGGCCTTGAAGCCGGCGACGGGGGTCTTGCCGTCCATCCACACGGGGTGGCCGTGCCACATGACCCCGTCACGCCCCTCCAGGCCGGCGTCGAGGATCTCGACGAGACGCTCCGCGACCTCGCGCAGCGGTGGAGCGAGCCCGGCGACGTACGTGGTGACGGGGGTCGATGCCATGAGGGTCCTGCCCTTCGGTCGAGACCTCCGGTCGTCGCGGAGGGCTGTGGTCAGCAGCATCGCACCCGTGCACGTGTCCCGCCCCTCGGCGGGTGGCCCGGCACGACGCTTCACCCAGGGGCCTCAGCCGAGACCGGCGACGCCGGCGGCGCTGGCAGCACCGGCGGTGCCGCGACCGATGCCGTCGACGAGCCGCCCGGCCGCGACGACGACCAGCGCACCGGCGTAGAGGCTGAGGACGGCGGTGAGCGCCTGCTCCCGTGCCGACCCGGTGCGGCCGAGCACCGGCAGCGCGACGTACCCGTTCGGCAGCCACACCCGCCGGAGCACGGGGGCCTTGCGGAGCCTGCGCGGCGGCCTGACGAGGAACGGCCAGAGCAGCGGCAGCCCGCCGGTGGTGAGGAGGTCGCCGACGAGGTGGACGAGGAACCCGACCAGCACGGCCTGCGGGAGCCACTCGAGCTGCTCCGGCGCCCAGGCGAGCACGGCCACGGTCACCACCGTCGCACCGAGCCAGAGGTTGACCACCCCGGACCGCCCGAGGTCGAGCGCCTTGTTCGCGAAGGCGACCAGGGCCAGCAGCACCAGGGCCGACCCGAGCGGGATCGTGCCGAGCAGCGGGACCGTCGCGGTCAGCCGGTCCGCCAGCCCGGTGAGCAGCGCGGCACCGACGGCGGCGATCGCCGTGTGGAGCCCGTGGCGGTGACCTCCCGACGCCGCTCCGGCAGCACCGGCCAGGCCGCGGGTGAGGAAGCCGCCCGAGCGTGCGATGGTCGCGGAGTGGTGGTCGGCGTCGGGCAGCAGGGCGGCGCCGGCGGTGACGAGCGCTCCGATGATGACGCCCTGGGGCGGGAGAGGGTGCGTGCCGAGGGCGATCGGAGCGGTCGAGGTGAGCGCGACCCAGGCGGCAGCGCCCGAGACGGCGTGGCTGGCGCCCATCATCGGCGCGAGCCCCTTGCCGTGCGCAGGGTGGCGGCGCGTCGGGCGCGTAGGGCGTTCACTCGGGTGCTCCTCGGGTGGTGCGGGACGTGCCGTCGGGCCGGCCCAGGCTCGGCTCCGGGTCGGCTGGCTGCCGGCGCTGGGGCGTCGTGCCGTCGGCGGGAGAGCCGAGGTTATCACCGACCCGAACACGTGTTCGACCGCCTCGCCGAGCGTCGGGCTCGGCCGAGCGGGCTGCGTGGTGGACGATGGGTCCGTGTACAGCGAGCGGAGGTCCGCGGTCCCGGGCGGGACGGTGTGGCAGGTCGAGCCGTCGACCGCGTCGGCCCCTGCGGACGACGGCGCCGCTCCCCCGGTGCCCCGCGTGGCCGACCTGGTCGTGCCGGACGGGAGCATGGACATCCTGTGGTCCGAGGGGCGCCTGCTGGTCGCCGGCCCCGACACACGGGGGCACCTGGCGCCGCTGGGGCCCGGCAGGAGCGCGGCAGGCCTGCGGTTCGCGCCCGGGGCGGCTCCTGCGGTGCTCGGCGTCCCCGCCCACGAGCTGGTCGACCGTCGCGTCCCCCTCGAGGACCTGTGGCCCGCGACGGTGGCGCGACGCCTGTCCGACGCGGTCGAGCGGACGGTGTCCGGTGGCCCGACCGCCGGCACCGCTGCGCGCGTGGCAGGGGTGGTCGAGCGCGACGTCAGCCGTCGTCCTGGGGCGGACGGCTCCACAGGAGACGCCGTGGGTCGCGGCGTGATGCTCCGCATGGCGACCGCGGGCGCGGGCGTCGCCGAGGTCGCCCGGGCCACCGGGTGGTCGGAGCGCCAGCTCCGCAGGCACAGCCACGACCTCTTCGGGTACGGGCTCACGACGCTGCGTCGGGTGCTGAGGCTGCAGGCGGCGGTGCGCCTGGCGGCGCAGGGCTGGACGCTCGCCGAGGTCGCGGCCCGGTCCGGCTACGCGGACCAGGCGCACCTGTCGCGCGAGGTGGTCGCGCTCACCGGCCGGACCCCGGCGGTCGTGCTGCCGCGCCCGGCTCAGCCGAGCGGGGCGAAGAGGTCGACGGGGTTGCCGTCGGGGTCCAGCACGGTCGCGTAGCGCTGCCCCCAGAAGGCGTCCCAGGGCTGGTGGTGCACGGTGGTGCCCGCGGCCTCGAGGGACGCGGTGACAGAGTCGACCTCGGCGGGCGAGTCGCAGAGGAAGGCCAGCGAGCTGGCGTGGCCTCCGGTGGGAGGCGTCCACCCGGGGTCGAAGCTGCGGATGGTGTCGACGGTGTCCCAGGCGAGGCGCAGCCCTCCGGGCAGGGTGACCTCGACGTGCGGCTCCGTGTCGGCCTCTGCGGGGATGTCGAGGCCGAGGAGGCGGTAGAAGGCGAGCGAGCGGGGCATGTCGGCGGTGACGAGGCCGACGAGGTCGAGTCGAGGAGTCATGCGTCCGAGGCTAGCGGGGCTGGGCTGCGAGGTCTTGGACGGATCGGCCACGCTCCGAGGGCACGGGCAGCACGGGCAGCACGTGGCCCCGTCTCGCGGCGGCGCGCTCGAGGACCGCCTCGTCCGGGACGTGGTCGAGGTGCATGCCCTCGGACCGCGCACCGTGGACGATGCGTGCGTGCAGCTCGAGCGTGGCCTGCGGTGCGAGCGGGTTCGTCGAGACGCCGTCGCGCGAGGCGAGGCGCCCTCCCTGGTAGACGCGCGTGAGGTTCCGGAGCCCGCAGGCCATGACGTAGGTCGCGTAGACGTCCCACACGGGGCCGGTGTCGGGGTGCCGGGGGTCGACGACGAGCAGGTCGGCCTGCTTGCCCACCTCGAGGCTGCCGACCGACGCGGCGGCGCCGAGCACCTCTGCGGAGCCGAGGGTGTGCATGCGCAGGATCTCGCGCGGGGTCATGACGGAGGCGTCGCTGTGCCGGGCGCGGACCGTGTAGAGGCCGATGCGCATGTTCTGGAAGGGGTCGGACACGTCGGTGCAGGACTGGTCGTCGAGCCCCATGCCGATCCGCATGCCGAGGTCGCGGAACCGTGCGACGTCGGCCATCCCCGAGCCGAGCCGACCGTTGGAGGTCGGCTGCCACACCATGGCGCTGCCCGTCTCGACGGCGCGGGCCACCATGTGGTCGGTCGGGTGCACGAAGTGCCCGAAGAGGAAGGTGGGCCCGAGCGCTCCTGCGGCGTCGTACCAGTCGAACTTGGCGCGCTGGGTGTCGAGGTTCTCGGCCGTCTCGACGAAGTGCGCCTGGTTGCTCACCCGGTGGGTGCGCATCGTCAGCGCCTCGAGCTCGGCGGTGCGCGCGGCGGCCGACCACTGGACGGCCCCCATGATCGAGGTCCCGAGGTGCTGGTCGGCAGGCGCACGGGTCAGGCTGTCCTCGACGGTCTGGGCGAAGGCGTCGAGGGCCTCCGCCTCGGTGAACGCCTCGTCGTCGAGCCGGACGCTGTGGACCACGCGCAGGCCTGCGTCGACGCACCCGTCGAGCTGGCGCGTCACGTAGTCGGTGCCACGGATGCGCGCCGGTGCGTTGTGCCCGGTGGCGGCGTCGTAGAGCCAGGCGACGCGCGAGTGCGTGAAGTTGTACGCCGAGGTGATGCCGTTGTCGACGAAGTCGAGGCTCCCGTGGAGCGTGTACCAGTAGACGTCCTCGGCGCCCGAGCCGAGCAGCGCCTCGTTGTTCTTCAGCACCCAGGGGTAGAGCGTCTCGGAGTGCGCCAGGCCGCGCAGCCCTGAGGTGTAGATGTGGCTGTGCGCGGAGACGAACCCCGGGGCGACGATCGCACCGCGCGCGTCGAAGACCTCGCCCTGGTCGACGGCAGGTCCGCGAGCGCCGTCGGGTTCGGAGACCTCTCCGGTGGCGGTGGTGGTGGGCGGTTCGCCGGGGCCGATGCCGGTGATGCGTCCGTCGTGGCCGACGGTGAGCCACCCGACGTACCAGTCGGGGTGGGTGGTGGTGCCGGGGTCGGCCATGGGGAGGAGGAGCGCGTTGACGATGGTCAGGCGTGGTGCGGAGGTGGGGCGGGTCGTAGCGGTGGTCACAGGAGGCTCCTGGTGTGCCGGCGTCGTCGAGGTCGCTCCGGGTGGGGAGGCGTAGGCGTGCTCGCGTCGGCGGCTGTCCCGGACACTACGGTGCTGGTGGCGGCGTCTGGGCGTGTCTCACGTGGTCGTTCCACAACGTTTACACGCCGGAAACCGGGGTCTTCTCGTCTGTAACACATCGCCTCTAGCGTGAATGTTGATCACATCAACATCGTCGAGAGCACGAGGAGGTACCTGTGAGCACTGTCGTCCGGACCATCACCGGCACGCTGCCCGGGCAGGACGTCGGCGCCGCGTTCCGCGAGGCGATGTCGACCCTCGCCGGGGGTGTCTGCGTCATCACCACCGACGACGGAGGCACGCCGACCGGGCTGACGGTCACGACCGGGTTCAGCGTGAGCATGGACCCGCCGATCTTCGGCGTGTGCGTCGACAACACGTCGCGCACCCTCCCGGCCCTGCTGGCCCGGGGTGCCTTCGTGGCCAACGTCCTCGGCGGGCACGCCTCCCGGGTGGCCTCGGCCTTCGCCAGCCGTGCGGAGGACAAGTTCGCCCCGGAGTCGGGGCCGGTCGCGCGGGCGACCACGCGTGAGGGGCTGCCCTGGCTGCCGCGGGACAGCGTCCGTGCGGTCGCGTGCACCGTGTCCCGGGTCGTCGAGGCCGGTGACCACACGCTCGTGCTGGGCCACGTCACCGAGGTGCTGCGGCCCGAGGAGGAGCACCCGCACGCGCTCGGCTACCTCGCCCGCACCTTCCACTCCTTGCCGACCCGCCCGGCGGCCTGAGCCGTCGGGCCCTGTCCCGCCCCACCGTGCTCCCCCGCTCCAGCCATCAGTCACCGAAGAGCCACCGAAGCCCCACCGCCCCGCCCGCACCACCGCCCCGTCCGCACGTCGAGAGGAACCACCATGTCCGGCGCAGCACCCATCATCCGCAAGCTCTCCGACATCCCCGGCTACCTGATCTCCCCCGACGACACGGTCCGGCTGGCCGAGCTCGCGGGGCCGTCGCACGGGACGGGCACGAGCGTGTTCCTCGAGATCTGGGAGCCGGGCGGCGCGCAGCCGCTCAACTCGCACGAGGACTCGGCGGAGATCTTCATCGTGCTCTCCGGGCAGGCGGAGGCGCACAGCGACGCGGACGTGCACGAGCTGGTCGCCGGGGACGTGCTGATCCTGCAGCCCGGGTCGGAGCACCGGATCCTCAACACCTCCGCGGACCAGCGTCTCTACACGATCACGATCATGGCGAACGACGGCGGCTTCGCGAGGCTCGTCACCGACGGGACCCCGGCCCCGCTGACCGCCGAGGACCTGGGTCACCTGGTGGCCTCGCTCGCACCGACGGCGGTCTGAGGGCTCGCGCGTGACCAGCACCGAGACGATGTCCAGCAGCGAGACCGCGGCGGCGCCGTCCCTCCCGGGGGCGGCGCCGTCCGTCGCGTCCGGCGTGCGCGTCATGCAGCCGCTCGGCGACCGGCCGGTCGCACCGTCCGACGTCCCGGGGTACCTCCCGGCGACGCCGGAGACGGTGCTGTGGGGCCGGCTGCCGTGCGCGTCCGACTCCCCCGTGCTGAGCGTCGACCCGGGCCAGGAGGTCTGGGTCGACACGGTGAGCCACGAGGGGATCCTCGAGGACCAGGGCCGCGACCCGGTGGCGTTCTTCACCGGGCACGGCGTGCCGGGCGAGGACGTGCTCGACGACGCGGTCCGGGTGGCCCGGGAGGTCGCCCACGACCCCGCGGTCGACGGTCCGCACGTGGTCACCGGACCGGTCGAGGTCCGCGGCGCCCTGCCCGGTGACGTGCTGTCGGTGACCGTCGTGGACCTGCGCCTGCGTGCCGGGTACGGGGTCGTGTCGAGCCGGCACGGGCGCGGTGCCCTCCCGGGAGAGATGCCCGACCCGCGCTCGCCCGGTCCGGTCTCGCTCCTGTGCACGGTCGAGGACGGCCCGGACGGCCTCTCCGGCTCCCTCCCCGCCGGGCCTGGCGACCCGCGCCGGGTGCGGTTCCCGCTCGCCCCGTTCCTCGGGACGACCGGGGTCGCGGTCGCCGGTGGCACCCGCCCCCACTCCGTCCCACCGGGGCAGCACGGGGGCAACCTCGACGTCTCCGTGCTCGGGGTCGGGTCGACCCTGCACCTGCCCGTCCAGGTGCCCGGCGCCCTCGCCTACGTGGGCGACCCGCACTTCAGCCAGGGTGACGGGGAGGTCGCGCTCACCGCCTTCGAGGCGCCGCTGCGCGCCCTGCTGCGCTTCGACCTCGTCCGGCAGGGCGACGCGCACGGCGCGGGCGACGCGTCCGCGAGCGCGCCAGGTCCCACGACTACCCCGGGTCCGACCGGACCGTGGGCGGAGACCGACGAGCTGCTCGTGGCGATCGGTCTGGACGCCGACCTCGGTGAGGCGGTGCGCGACGCCACGCGGTGCGCTCTCGCGCTCCTCGAGCGGGAGGGGATGCACCCCGCCCACGCCTACGCCTATCTCTCGGCGGCCGGTGACTTCGCCGTGTCGCAGGTGGTCGACCAGGTGTGCGGGGTCCACGGGACCATCCGCAAGGCCGACCTCCGTGAGCTCCGGGGACCTTCGGCTCCCCCGCAGGTCTGAGGCACCGGCGCGAGAAGAGGTCCGTGCCCCTCCCGGGGTACGGACCTCTTCTCGTGCTCCACGCGTCACGCTGCGGTGCGTCGTGGCGTTGGGTGCGGGTCAGCCGATCTCGAAGACGCTCGCCTCGACGATGGCAGCGGCGACCTTCGACACGGCTCCCTCGAAGAGCACCTTGCCGTGGTCGGCGGTCGCACCGGTCGGGTCGCCGATCACGCCGCCAGGGCCGAAGTCGTCGGAGGTCCAGCCGAAGCTCACGGCCTTGCCGAAGCCGATGTGCTCGTACTGCGCCATCCGCTCGGGGACCTGCCGGGTGGCGAGGTCCATGTGGACGAGGTCCGGCCGCAGGTGCAGGACCATCGAGGTCTCCCCCCGTCCCCCGTGCACCCCGAAGCCGTTCTCGGGGTCGACGTCGGGCGCCAGGCCCCCGCCCTGGTCGCGCGGCATGCTCGAGTGCGCGAAGAAGGTCTTGAGGCCGAACCGCCGGTGCAGTTCGCGGCAGGCCACCTGGCCGAGCGCCGAGTTGCCGCCGTGGCCGTTGACGAACATGAGCCGCTCGACCGGCGACACCGCGAGCGAGCGCCCGATGTCGACCAGGGTCGCCATGAGCGTCTCCCAGCCGAGCCAGATGGTGCCCGGTGCCCAGTGGTGCTCGTCGGACTTGGTGTACGCCAGCCCGGGCAGCAGCAGGGCGTGCGCGGCACCGGACTCGGCGACGGTGGCCACGGCCGCCTCGGCGACGCTCGACGCCACGAGGTGGTCGGTCGAGACGGGCAGGTGCGCGCCGTGCTGCTCGATCGCGCCGAGCGGGAGGACCGCGACGGTGCTGGGCGGCAGGGCGCCGACCTGCTGGTAGGTGAGGTCGATGAACCTGGGGGCGTCAGGACGCTGGGGTGCGGGCAACGAGAACCTCGTTCCTGGTGTCCACCCGTGCGGGGGCGGCACCGTCTCGGTCGAGCTTGAGCTGGTTGAGCAGACCCTTGGGGTCTGTGACGGGGGCGGTGACGAGCGCCTCGGCGACGTGGCGGTCGACCATCCACTGGTGCGGGCTGTGGATGCCGACGCCGAGCGCCTCGAGGGCCTCGAAGCCGGCGAGGACCTGCGCCTCGGACTCGTAGTCGGCGACGTACATGCCGAGCGGGCCCTGCGTGCGCAGCTCGAGGTGGACCATGGCGTTCGGGTAGACCGTGCGGACCAGGTCCGGGGTGTCCCACAGGGCACGGCCGCCCACCTCGAGGTGGAAGCACGGGTACCCCGACTGCTGCAGGAAGTACACGGGGTGGTTGTAGGACATCGACGAGAGCCGGTCCGTCTCGGCGTAGTCCTCGTAGACGGCCACCACCTCGCCGCCCGCGGCGACCACGCGCCGGCGGACCTCGTCGACGGTCGACACCTCGAGGATGACGCGCAGGCTGGTGCGGGTCGCGTCGAGCTCGACCGGGGCCGGCAGGGTCCCCACGAGTCCGGGCTCGTCGAGGGACGCCAGCCGGGGCAGGACCGCGAGGTCGGCCAGGGTGCGGTGCACCGCGAGCGCTTGCCCGTAGTCGGCGAAGGCGGCGTACAGCGCGACCCACTCGCGCGCCGGGTCGGTCCGCACCGTGAGCTCGGTGGCGACCCCGGTGACCCCGTAGGTGTGGATGTACGGGACCGTGGCGCTCCCCTCGACACGGAAGTCCGTCCCGGACCCGTCACAGGGGGCGATGGTCATCGCGCGGACGAACCCGTCGGCGGTCGTGCCGTGCTCGACCGTGCCCGTGCCGGCGGAGCCGCCGGCGACGAAGCCACCGATGCTCGAGCCCTTGGTGGACGGGAACATCCAGAGGTCCTGCCCGGTGGCGCGCACCGCGTCGTCGACGACCGTCAGCCTCGCTCCGGCCTGGGCGGTGACGAAGCCGTCGCCGACCTCGAGCACCTGGTCGAGGCCGCGCAGGTCGAGGACCGCTCCCCCGGTGAAGGGGGTCGCCTGCCCGTAGTTCCCGGTGCCGGCACCGCGTGGCACCACCGGGACGTCGTGCTCGTAGGCCAGGCGCAGGAAGGCGGGCACCTGCCGGGTCGAGGTGGGACGGACCACGAGGTCCGCGGGGAACCGCCCGGGGGGCAGCTTCTCCTGGAGGATCGGCGACATCTTGGACCAGTCGGAGGAGCACTTGAGGATGAGGGCGGGGTCGGTGCTCGCGACTCCCTCGCCGAGCTCGCGGGTGACGAGGTCGGCGAACGAGGCGACGGCCTCGGGTGTGAGGGACATACGCATCCTTCGTTCGGGGCGGGACTGGACGGGGCGGGACGGGGCGGGGCAGGGGCGGCTGAGCCGGCAGGGTGCGGGCGGGCCTACGAGGTACGGGCCCGCCCGCGGGGAGAGCCTCCGGGGCGGCGTCGAGACCTGCGGACGCTCAGTCGAGCGTGATGGAGGTGTCGAGGAACTCGTTGGTGAACAGGTCCGAGGGCACGAGGTCGTCGGCCACGTCCGTGCCGGAGGCCTCGAGGATCGGCGTGAAGGTGTCCATGACCTCCTGGATGCGCGCCTCGTCCATGCCGCCGAAGATCCCCGAGGTGTCGGTCTGCACGATCCCGAGGTCCTGCATCGCCTGGACCGAGTAGTCGGCCACCCCCTGGGAGTAGACCCACCCGGTGCTGTACTTCTCGACGAGCTCGACGATCAGCGCGTTGGTCGCGTCGGGGTCGGACAGGTAGTCGATCTGGGTCTGCTGGAGGATCGGGACGAGCTTCTCGAGGCAGGGGCGGTACTCCTCGAGGTCGGCGGTGCGCACCGCGAGGGGCTCGGGGTAGATGGTGTAGCCCACCTCGGAGACGAGCTGGTAGGCGACGGGCTTGCCCCAGGCCGAGACCTCGTTCTCGTAGACGTACGGCTCGGCCGTGGCGAAGCCCTGCTGCGCGATGGTCGGGTCACCCACGAACCGCGACGGGTCGCCGTTGTACGACGGGTCGACCTGGTCGGCTGGGACGGTGCCGTTGCCCGACAGCAGCGCACCGAGGTTGCTGCCGCCGCCCGAGACGACGATCGTCGCGCCGTCGGCCGCGATCTCCTCGACGGTGGTGGCGCCCGGGTAGGCGTCCGGGTCCCACATGATGACCTGCGGGCTCATGTTGAGCTGTGCCACGACCGCCGTCACGGGCTGGTTCCCCGACGACGCCACGGCACCGTCGGTGTTCACGGCGCCCAGCATGATGTCCTGGTCGACGTACATCTGCGAGGTGACCGACTGGTAGCTGATCGCTGCGCCGCCGGGGCGGACCTCGATGTCGACGCCCGTGTCCACGCCCTGCGTGACGAGCGAGCCGGTGACGCGCTTCTTGTCGGTGTCGATCGTGTAGTCGGAGCCGACGAGGGAGTACATGCCGGCGTGCTCGGCCTCGGGCTCCCAGTCCTGCTGCATGACGACGGTCGCCGGGCAGACGTCGGCGAGGTCGAGGGCAGACCCCGCCTCGGCGGCCGGGACCTCCAGTGCGGAGGCGGCTGCCTCGTCCTCGCCCGACGAGCAGGCGCTCAGGGCGAGGAGGGAGAAGAGCGTGAGGGTGGACCCGGCGACGACGGTTGCTCTGGAGCGGATCATGGTGCGACTCCTTGGTGAGGGGCGGAGCATGGGGGGACGGGTGTGGCGGTCTGGTGCGCTGGTCACCGGCACGAGGGTGTGCTCGGTGGAGCGGCCCGCTCGTGCGGGTCGCTGGACTGTGGGGGTAGGTGCGGGAGCAGGTGCAGAGGTAGGCGGCTGCAGGCCTGTGGTCAGGCGGTCAGCGCTTGCCGTACCAGCGGCTGAGGACCGCCTTGTCGACCGCGGTGAAGAAGGCGAAGACCAGGACTCCGAACAGCGACGCGAGACCGATCGCCGTGAGCAGGTTCTCCGACTCGACCCGCGCCCGGTAGACGTCGAGCAGGCTGCCGATGCCCGGTGCGCCCTGGCGGAAGAACATGTCGCCGACGATCGCGCCGATGACCGCCAGGCCCGCCGAGATCTTGAGCCCGGCGAAGATCGACGGGACGGCCGCCGGCATCTGGAGCTTCCAGAGCCGCTGCGCCCGGGTGGCCTTGTTGAGGGTGAACAGGTCGTGGGCGGCGGGCTCGGCCGACTGGATGCCGAACAGCGTGTTCGAGATCATCGGGAACAGCGCGATGATCACGCAGACGATGACCCGCGAGGTGAAGCCGAAGCCGAACCACAGGCCGATGAGCGGCACCAGGGCCAGGATCGGGATCGTCTGCAAGATCACCGCGTAGGGGTAGAGGGACCGCTCGAGCCAGCGCGCCTGGCTCATGAGGATCGCCTGGCTGATGCCCAGGACCACGGCGATCACCAGGCCGGTGAGCGCCACCTGGGCCGTGAGCGCGAGCGCCACGAGCATCGGCTCGAGCTTCGACCAGTCGAGGACGGACTCGGTGAGGACCTGGTGCGGGGGCGGGAGCAGGAACCGTCGACCCTCGGGCAGCACCAGGTAGGTCATGGCGTACCAGAGCCCGATCGCGACGCCCAGCGCCCCGAGGACCGGCAGCGCCGAGCCCGTGGCGCTGCGCACCGCTGCCGGGACCGCGCGGCGGCGTCGAGAGCCCCGAGAGCCCTGCGGGCTGCTGGTCGTCGGCGTGGACGTGGCCCCGGCGGACGTCGCGGGCGCGGCACCGGGCGCGGTCACGGCACCCGGCTGCCCGGTCACCGGCGTCGCGTTCTCGGCCGTGGGCGACGTGCCCGTCGCGGGCGTGCGGGTCTCTGCGCTCATCGGTGGTCTCCTTCGAGGGCTGCGGACACGGTCCCGGCGAGCTCGGCGAACGCGGGGTCGAAGCGCAGCTCGGGCGGGCGGGGGTAGGAGAACGGCACGGGGAGGTCGGCCACGACGGTGCCGGGGCGACCGCTCATGACGATCACCCGGGTGCTGAGGTACACCGCCTCGGAGACGGAGTGGGTGATGAACAGTCCGGCGAACTGCTTGAGCGCGAAGAGCCGCTGCAGCTCGGTCTGCATGGTCAGCCGGGTGATCTCGTCGAGGGCGCCGAAGGGCTCGTCGAAGAGGAAGAGGTCAGGCTCGGCGACGAGCGCGCGGGCCAGCGAGACGCGCATGCGCATCCCCCCGGAGAGCTGCCGCGGGAACTGCCGCTCGAAGCCGCCGAGGCCGACGAGCTCGAGCGCCTCCTGGGCGGCGCGGCGCCGGTCGATCTTGGACCGCGACCGCAGCTCGCCGATGAGCTCGACGTTCTTCTGCGCGGTCCGCCACTGCAGCAGCGTCGGGTCCTGGAACACGTAGCTGGTCGAGTCGGTGTTGACCTCGACCGTGCCCTCGGTCGCGTCGTCGAGCCCGGACGCGAGGCGCAGCAGCGTGGACTTGCCGCAGCCGGACGGTCCCACCACGGACACGAAGTCCCCTGCCGCGACGGTCAGGTCGACGCCGGTCAGGGCGACGGTCCCCGTCGAGAAGGTCTTGGAGACACCCTCCATGACGAGGGTCCGGGTCTGGGAGACGTGCTGGATACGGTCTGGGGTGCTGGTGGTCGCCGTGCTGGTCGTGGTCGCCGTGCTGGAGGTCGGAGTGCTCATGGTGGTCACCTCACGTGCTCGAGGGCTGGGCGGAAGGAGGTCGAGACAGGTTCGCCGGGGGCGCCGGCCGGGTGGTGCCGTGCGCTGAGGTCGAGGGTCTGCGCCGTCCGGGTGTCGGCGAGGACCCGCCCGCCGTGCAGCACGACCCGGGAGCCGACGTTCCCGGCGAGCACGTCGCCCAGGTCGACGTCGGGGACGAGCACCAGGTCGGCGACGGGCAGCTCGGCGGGTGCCCCGTCGGCCCAGAGCCGGGCGGCCGGGCGGGTCGGGCCGACGTCGAGGACCGCCGGCAGACCGAGCACCGTCCGCGGCCCGGTCGTCACCGCGGCGAGCGCCTCGACCGGCGTGAGGTGGCCTGCGGTCACCAGCAGCGACGTCGTCTCGTAGGGGTCGGCGCGTCCGACGGGGTTGAAGGGGTCCCGCAGGTTGTCGGCACCGGCGGCGAGCGGGATGCCCGCGTCGAGGATCGCCCGGACCGCGGTGAGGCCGCGGGGGGCGAGGTGCGTCGCGTCCCAGCCCTGGAGGTACAGGTTGGTGATGGGCAGCGTGACGATCCCGATCCCGGCCCGGGCGACGAGGTCGAGCACCGGGCGGAGCTCGTCGGGGGGCAGCGAGCCGAGCCGGACGCAGTGGCTCGCGGTCACCCGCTGCGTCAGGCCGCGGGAGATCACCTGCTGGGCGAGGTCGACGACGTCGAGGTGCTCGGTGCCCGTCTGCTCGTCGGTGTGGAGGTCGACGGGCAGGCCGGTGCGCTCGGCGACGTCGAGCACGCGCGTCGTCTCGTGGTGCGGGTCGGGCGACAGGTGCGGGCACCCGCCGAGCACGTCGAGGCCGAGGTCGACCGCGTCGTCGATGACCGACCCGGGGGTGTGGAACCCGGTCAGGCCGGTGATCTGGAGCGTGAGGACCCCGGCGAGCGCCTCGCGGACCGCCACCAGCGCCCGCAGGCCGCGCAGCGGGTCGCCCGTCCGCGGGAAGTCGACGTGCGTGCGGACCGTGGTGGTGCCCTGCGCGACATAGCGGGAGACCGCCCGGGTGGCCCGGGTGCGGATGTCCTCCTCGTCGATGCTCTCCAGCAGGCCGCTCCACTGCTCGATCGCGGCCGGCAGGTCGTTCTGGGTGGTCCCGGAGAAGTAGTCGACGCGCTCCGCCGAGAGCGCCTTGTCGAGGTGGGCGTGCGGCTCCGTCGTGGCCGGCAGCGCCCGCCACCCGGACGCGTCGAGCGTGACGCCTTCGGTGGCACCGTCGGGAGCACCGTCGGCGGCGGACCCCGAGGCCGCCGGCACGATGCCGGTGATGCGTCCCGCGGCGAGCGTGAGGTCGACGAGGGTCCCGTCGACGAGCCGGACCCCGGTGATGCGGTCCGGGGTCAGCCCCGTCGCCCGGGGCGCACCGTCCGGTGCGCCGAGCGTGATGACCTGGTTCATGCGATCTCCTCGGTCTGCGGGTCAGTCCTGGATGGTGCGGCGGACGACGTGGGGCTGGGCGACGTGGGGCTGGGCGGCAGCAGCAGCGTCACGCCGTCGTGGGTGTGGCGGTCGACGGGGTTGCCCAGCAGGTCGGTCCCCGGCCTCGGCGTGCTCTGGCCGGCGCGCACCCGCTCGGCCGTCTGGGCCACCGAGCGGACGTAGGACGGCGGGCGCTCGGCGCAGAGGTTGTGGGCGGTGAGCACCCGGCGCAGCGGCAGCCCGGCGAGGGCGGCCGTCGAGCGGGCGAAGTCGTCGAGGTCGGCTCCCGCGCCGTGCAGCCACGAGGCGGCCGCGACGACGGTGTCCCCTGCGAGCAGCACGCCGTGCGCGTCGTCGACGAGGCAGAGCGAGTCCGGGCTGTGCCCGGGGGTGTGCACCACACGCAGCGACCGGCCGCCGAGGTCGAGGACGTCGCCGTCCGCGAGCGCGACGTCGGGCCGGACTGCCGGGACCGTCCACGACGTCGTGTCGGGGACGGGGCGCAGCGGGCTGTCGCCCGCGTCGAGGGTGGGCAGGACGTAGAAGCTCTGGGCGTCGAGGGCGGCGAAGGTCTCGTACTGGTCCACCACGGTGCGCATCGCCTGGGCGTACGCGTCGAGGAACCCGCGGTCGACCGCGCCGTGGAGGGTCGAGCCCGGCTCGAGGGCGGTCGGGTGGGCGGCGATGCCGACGAGCGCGAGCTCGTCGGCGTGCGCCACCACGTCGGCGTTCCCGCCCCGGTGGTCGAGGTGGTCGTGCGACACGACGACCAGGAGGGGGAGGTCGGTGAGGTGGCGGACCACCTCGGAGACGGGGGCGAGGCCGGTGCCGGTGTCGAAGAGGAGGGCGCGCTCGGTGCCCTGCACGAGGAAGCAGTTGACGTGCCCGGGCTCGGAGATCAGCGTGATGCCGTCGCCGAGGTCGGCGACGTGGAACCAGTCGGCTGCCGGGGCGCACGTGGCGTACCCGTCGTGCGTGGGGCCGGGGCCTGTCGTGGTGCCTGTGGTCGTGGTCGTCATGTCACCTCCTGCTGTCGTGGGACGGGGGGCCAGCGCGGGCTGCCGGGGGTGGGGCTGCGGGGCGGAGGCCGAAGGTGCGGTGCGTGCGGCGGGTCGTACCCGCTCGGAGCGATGTTGATGTGACTAACATTCAGAACCGTAGGCAGCGACTGTTTCGTCGACGTAACGACCAGGAACCGGATGTGTGACCGATGTCCTCGACCACGAACGAACCGACCACTCCCCCGCCCGGGGACCCCGAGCAGAGCGCCGACCGGCGCCTCGGCACCGTCGTCCGGGCGCGCCGGCACGCGCTCGGACGGACCCTCGTCGAGGTCGCCGGGTCGAGCGGGCTCTCGCACTCGTTCCTCAGCCAGCTCGAGCGCGGGCGCGCCCGACCCTCGATGCGCTCGCTCTACCTCATCGCCCAGGCGCTGGGCACCACGCAGCAGGCGCTCCTCGCCGCCGCCACCCCGCCGTCCACCTCGCCGGTGGGTCCGGGTGTCGTGTCCGGGCAGAGCCCTGCCCTCACGGTCCAGGCCGGGTCGGCCCGTCTGCTCAGCCACGTCGAGGGCGGCGCAGACGTCACCGAGTTCCTTAACGTCCCAGAAACCTTCGAGGGCTACTTTGCACACGGCCGGCACGAGCTCGTGTACGTCGTCTCGGGTCGCCTCGAGGTCGAGCTCGCCGCACCGGACCCCCACGAAGGCTCCTACGGCGCGGCCGGCACCGCCCTAGACGCATCCCCCGAGGCAGCACGGACCACCACGCTGTACACCCTCGAGGCCCGGCAGAGCATCGGCTACCCCGGCTCCGTCCGCCACCGCCACCGGCGCGTCGGCACGGACGAGTGCGTCGTCCTCGTCGTCCACTCGGGACCCGAGGACGCCGGTGACACCGACCACGAGCACGGGTCCGCGAGCGCAGACCCCGACACCTGAGGAGCACCCATGCTCGACCCGATGACGACGCTGGCGCGGTGGATCACCGAGGCCGAGGAGGCCGGCTCGCCGAGCCCACGGACGCTGACCTTCTCGACGGTCGACGCGTCGGGTGCGCCGCAGGCACGGACGGTCCTCAGCACGCGGGTCGGTGCCGAGGGTGTGCGGTTCCACAGCTCGTCGCCGACGGCCAAGACGCGAGACCTGCGGCACGACCCGAGGTCGGCCTGCGTGTTCTTCTGGCCGGAGACGGGACGCCAGGCGGTGCTGCACGGGACGGCGCGCGAGGCCGCGGTCGAGGAGTCGGTGGCGGCGTACGGGACACGCCCCCGGCAGCTGCGGCTGGTGGCGTGGGCCTACGACGACGTGCTGCGCGAGGCGGGTGGCGGGCAGGCAGACCAGGAGGTGGTGTCGGCCGACGTCGCCGCGCCGGCAGACCTGGTGGCCGCTCGGGTCGCGGTGCACGCGCAGCGGCAGGAACCGCTCCCGATGCCGCCGTCGTGGACGACGGTCGACTTCTCGGCCACCCGGGTGGACCTGTGGGAGGGCGTCGGGCCTGAGCTCGCGGCACGCAAGACCCGGTTCGACCGAGCTGCGGACGGGACCTGGACGGCGACGGAGATCCTGCCCTAGGCGGCTGCCCCGGCGTCGCCGCCCCGCTCGCTCGCTCCCCTGACCTGTGCCCACCTGGAGGACCCTCATGACCGCTCCGCACGACGACCTGCTCCGTGCCTTCGCCCGCTACGAGGACGCCCTCATGGGCGGGGACGTCGAGGTGCTCGACGAGCTCTTCGAGGACTCGTCCGAGACCGTGCGGTCGGACGGTGGCGCGACGCTCGTGGGCCACGGGCACATCTCGGCGTTCCGGGCCGGCAGGCCGGCGGCACCGCGCCGGTGGCTGGAGCGGGTGCACGTGCAGGACGTGAGCTCTGACGTGCACCGCAACCCCGTCGTGACGGTGATGGTCGCCGAGTCGGTGCGTCCGGACGGCAGCACCGGGGTGCAGACGCAGGTGTGGCGACGCGCCGAGGGCCGCTGGACCGTCATGACGGCGCACGTGTCCTCCGCTCCCCCGGCGCCGGCCCCGTCGCTCCCGGCGGACGCCGACCTGGGCGCCGTGTGGCGGGTGGCCCCGGCAGACCTCGAGCACGGCACCTCGGCCGCCGGCCGGGCGGACGTCCCGAGCGTGGCGCGTGGCCTGCCGCTGGCGGGCGTCGGCATCGCGGTCAAGGACCTCTTCGCTGTCGCCGGTCAGCGCACCGGGGCCGGCAACCCGGCATGGCTGGCGCAGGCCGAGGTCGAGACCGTCGACGCGGCGGCCCTGACCTCGTTTCTCACCGCGGGGGCGCACGTCGAGGGCGTCGCCCACACGGACGAGCTCGCCTTCTCCCTCGCCGGGACGAACGTCCACCACGGCACGCCGCCCAACGCCGCAGCACCGGGCCGGATCACCGGAGGGTCCACGAGCGGCCCGGCCGCCGCCGTGGCCGCAGGTCTCGCGGACCTGGCCCTGGGCACCGACACCGCGGGCTCGGTCCGCGTGCCGGCGTCCTACTGCGGGCTCTACGGGCTGCGGACCACGCACGACGCCGTCTCGCGCGCCGGTCTGGTGGGCCTCGCGCCGTCCTTCGACACCGTCGGCGTCCTCACCCGCGGCGGGCCGCTCCTCGCCTCGGCGGTCGAGACGCTGCTGCCCGAGCAGGACGTCACCACGGTGGACCGGCTGGTCGTGGTCCCCGCGCTGCTGGAGCTCGCCGAGCCGGACGTGCGGCTCGCGGTCGAGGCCGCGCTGCTCGCGCTCTCCGTGCGGACCGGCATCCCCGTCGAGACCGCCGGCGAGGTCGGCCCGGGCGCCCTCGAGTCGTGGTTCGCCGCCTTCCGCACGCTGCAGCAGGCCGAGGCGTGGGAGACCCACGGTGCCTTCGTCCAGGCGCACCCCGGGGCCTTCGAGCCGGCGGTCGAGGAGAGGTTCCTCGCCGGCTCGGCCGTCACCGAGACAGACGTCGCCCGGGCCCAAGCCACGATCACCCAGGCACGCACGACGCTCGCCCGGCTGCTGCCGCACGGCACCGTCCTGGCGCTGCCCAGCACGTCGAGCGTCGCACCTCGCACCGACGCAGGCCCCGCCGAGATCGACCTGACGCGCGCCGCCACGCTGCGGCTGACCTGCCTCGCGAGCCTCGGCGGCCTGCCCGCCCTCTCCGTGCCCACGCCACGCGTGGGCTCTCTCCCCGTCGGTCTGTGCCTGGTCGCCGCGCCGGGCCAGGACCGCACCCTCGTCGACCTCGCCACCGGAGGAACCCTGTGAGCACCGCCACCCCCCTGACCGGCAGGGACGCCTGGGGGCTCTCGGCCACCCACGTCGACCTGCGACGCCCCGTGCCGCGACCACGTCCCGTCGACGTCGAGGCCCTCCCGCAGCACCTCACCGTCGACCTGGCGCGCACGGCCCTGGTGGTCGTCGACATGCAGAACGACTTCTGCCACCCCGACGGCTGGCTGGCCGGGATCGGCGTCGACGTGACGCCGGCGCGCGCGCCGATCGACGTGCTGGTCGAGGCGGTCCCGGCGCTGAGGTCGGCGGGCGTACCGGTCGTGTGGGTGTCGTGGGGCGCCCGTCCCGACCGGGCCGGGCTCCCACCGGGCGTGCTGCACGTCTACGACCCCGCGGGCACCGGCGTCGGCATCGGCTCGCCGAGCAACGCCGCCGGGTCGCCCGTGCTCGAGGCCGGGTCGTGGGCCGCCGCGCTCGTCGACGAGCTCGCCGCGGTGGTCGCACCCGAGGACGTGCACGTCGACAAGGTCCGCATGAGCGGCTTCGTCGACACCCCGCTCGACTCCGTGCTGCGCGGGCTGCGCGTCGACACGCTGCTGTTCGCCGGCGTCAACGTCGACCAGTGCGTCTACGCGAGCCTCGTGGACGCCGCGAACATCGGCTACGACGTCGTGCTGCTCGAGGACGCCTGCGGGACGACGTCACCCCAGTTCTGCACAGATGCGACCATGTACAACGTGCGTCAGTGCTTCGGGTTCACCACCCTCACCTCCCTCCTGCTCGGCTCGATCACCGGATGAGCGCTGTACGGCGCCTCGTCGCGCGGATCGACCTGTTCATCGTCTCGCTGCTCCTCGCGGTCGCCGTCGCGTCCTTCTTCCCCGTCCGGGGGCAGGCCGCCGAGGGCCTCGACGTCGCCGTGGTGATCGCGGTCGGCTGGCTGTTCTTCCTCTACGGCGTGCGGCTGCCCACCAAGGAGGCCGTCAACGCGCTCCGGGACTGGCGGCTGCACGGGTCGGTGCTCGCGGTCACCTTCGTGGTGTTCCCGCTGCTCGGCCTCGCGATGCAGCTCGTGCCGTCGTCGGTCGTGCCGACCGACCTCAAGCTCGGCCTGCTGTTCCTCACGCTGCTGCCCTCGACCGTCCAGTCGTCGATCGCCTTCACCTCGATCGCCCGCGGCAACGTCGCCGGCGCCGTGGTCGCCGCGTCGTTCTCCAACCTCGCCGGCGTGCTCCTCACACCGCTGCTGGTCGCGGGGCTGCTCGGCGGGACGGTGGGCTTCTCGGCCGACTCGATCGGCAAGATCGGGCTCCAGCTGCTGGCCCCCTTCGTGGCGGGGCAGCTGCTGCGGCGCTGGCTGGCGCCCTTCGTGCTGCGGCACAAGCGGGTCACGACCCTCACCGACCGCGGGTCCGTGGTGCTCGTCGTCTACGCGGCCTTCAGCCACGGCGTGGTCGACGGGATCTGGACGACGGTCGACGTCGGCTCGATCGTCGCCGTCGCCGTCCTGTGCTGTCTGCTGCTCGCAGCCGTCCTGGGCCTGACGACCTTCGCGGGCAAGCGCTTCGGCTTCAGCCGGGCGGACCGTGTGGTGCTGCTCATGTGCGGGTCCAAGAAGTCCCTCGCGAGCGGCGTCCCGATGGCCACCGTGCTGCTCCCGGCCGCGACCATCGGCTTCATGGTGCTGCCCCTGATGATCTTCCACCAGATCCAGCTCATCGTCTGCGCCGTCATCGCGCGGCGCATGGGCGACGCGGCCGAGCCGGAGCCCGCCCGCCCCTGAGCCCCGGCCAGGGCACAGCGGCGGGCAGCAGGGCGCAGGCTGCCGCTGTCGATGCCGGGCCTCTGCTCAGCCCTGCTCGGCGTCCCGTGCCGCGCGGGCCAGGATGTTGCGGGCCATCGACGGGAAGATCAGACCGTGGAAGGGCCACACCGCCCACCAGTAGGCCTTGCCGAAGAGCCCCCGCGGGAAGTAGATCGCACGCTGGCGGTACCGCGTCCCCGTGCCCTCCGGCTCGGCCGTGAGCTCGAGCCACGCCTCGCCCGGGACGAGCATCTCGGCACGCAGCCGCAGCTGGCGGCCGGGCTCGAGGTGCTCGACGCGCCACCAGTCGACCGCGTCGCCCACCACGAGGGTCTTGGGGTTGCGACGGCCACGGTTGTGCCCGGCTCCCCCGAGCACCTTGTCCGCGAGACCGCGGATCACCCAGGCGGCCGGCAGCGAGTACCAGCCGTTGTCGCCGCCGATGCCCTCGATGACCTTCCACACCGCCGCGGGCGGGGCGTCACCGGTGCGGGACCTGTCGTCGACGTAGACCGTCCGGCCCGCCCAGTCGGGGTCGCTCGGCAGCGGCTCGTACGGCTTCCCCGACGACGCGCCCGTCCACGAGGTCTCGACGACGCCGTCCTCGATCTTGCTCAGCGCCAGGCGCACGGCGTGCCGGTAGTCCGTCAGGCCGGCGGCGGGCGGTGCGATCACGTCGTCGACGTCGTGCTCCTGGGCCACGGCGTCGTGCTGGAGGGACTGCACCAGCGGTACGGCCATCGAGTGCGGGATCGGGGTCACGAGGGCGACCCACCACCCGGCGAGCATCGGCGCCGGGATCGGGAGGGCGTAGATGCGACGGTGCGGCAGGCCGGCCTCGTAGCCGTACCCGTACATGAGAGCCGCGTAGGTCAGGACGTCCCGCGACCCGATGTCGAAGGTCCGGTTCACGTCGGCGTCCACGAGCGGGGCGTGCACGAGGTAGTGCAGCACGTCGCGCACGGCGATCGGCTCGATCCGGTTCTGCACCCAGCTCGGCGCCGGCATGAGCGGCACGTTCTCGGTGAGGTGACGGATCATCTCGAAGGACGCCGACCCGGACCCGATGACCACCCCGGCCTGGAACACGATCGCGGGGACGGCGCTGTCGAGGAACACCTTGCCGACGGCCGTCCGCGAGCGCATGTGCGTCGAGAGCTCGACGCCCTCGGGGTGCAGCCCGCCCAGGTACACGAGGCGCGAGGCGCCCGCCCGCTCGGCCGCCGTGGCGACGAGCCGGGCGGTCTCGCGCTCCTGCTCCTCGAAGTCGGACCCCGACCCCATCGAGTGGACGAGGTAGAAGACGGTGTGGACGCCCTGGAAGGCCCGCTCGGTGTCCTCGGCGGAGCTGAGGTCGCCCTCGACGACGTCGACCTGGTCGTGCCACGGGACGCCGTCGAGCTTGGAGGGGGTGCGGACCAGCACGCGGACGGCGAAGCCCTGCGCGAGGAGGCGTGGGACGAGCCTGCCGCCGATGTATCCGGTCGCGCCGGTCACGAGGACGAGGGTGGGAGAGGTCATCGTCTGATCGTAGGTACGGGTGGTGGTCCACGCGCGGGGTGGCGGCGCCCGGAGGTGGCGCGGTGACCCGTCGGTGTGCCGTCGGTGCCTCCTCGGTGACCCGTCGGTGTCTCGTCAGTGCCTGTCAGTGCCTGTCAGTGCCGCGGCGTGGGTCCGTCGTCGAGGCCGTCCTCGTCGCCGTCAGGCCGTGAGCCCTCGGCTGCCGGCCCCGTCTCGTCGCTGTGACGTCCCTGCCGCTGCGCCTCGAGCCGGATCGCGCGGCCCTCGGAGACGGCCTCGGCGGTCTTCGCCGCGCGCTTCTCGATCCCGCGTGCGTCACGCGGGGGCAGCTGGAGCGTCTCCTCCGCGGGGAGGCCCGACTGCAGCTCGCGGCCGCGCTCGAGCTCGGAGTCGAGCTCGGCCCCGAAGAGCAGCGCGAGGTTGGTGATCCACAGCCACAGCAGGAACACGATGACCGTCCCGAGCGTCCCGTAGGTGGAGCCGTAGGACCCCAGGGTCGCGACGTACACGCCGAACCCGGCGGAGGCGACGGCCCAGACGAGGATCGCGACGAGCGCCCCGACGCTCAGCCAGCGGAACCTCGGCTGCCTCACGTTCGGCGTCGAGTGGTAGAGCAGGGCGACCATGCCGATGACCACGAGGAGCACGACGGGCCACTTCGCGACGCTCCACACCGTCAGGGCGACGCTGCCGAGACCGATCGTGTCACCGACCGCCTGGGCGACGCCTCCGGACAGCACGAGCGCGACCACGACGAGCGCGGCGCCGACAGCCACCACGAGGGTGATGAGCAGGTTGGCCGGGCGCAGCTTCCACACCGGCCGGCCTTCCTCGATCTCGTAGACCCGGTTGAGCGCCCTCCCGAAGGCGCCCACGTAGCCGGAGGCGGACCACAACGCCCCCGCGAGGCCGATGACGAGGGCGAGGCCCGCACCGGAGGACTGGCTCGCGACCTGGTCGACGAGCGGCTCGACGGTCGCCATGGTCTCGGCGGGCAGGACCGACGACACGATGCCGAGCACGTCCTCGACGAGGGCGCCGCCGTCGCCGACGAGCCCGAGGATCGAGACCAGCGCGAGGAGCGCCGGCGCGGACGCCAGCACGGCGTAGTAGGTGAGCGCGGCGGCCAGGTCGAGGCACTGGTCGCGGGTGAACTGGCGGGCCGTCGAGCGGAGCACCAGCCTCCACGACCGCTCGGTCAGGTCGACCGGCGAGTCCGGGTGCTCGGACCCGGCCGTCTCAGCAGCCCTGTCCTGTCCGGGGCGGGTGTCTGCAGGCATGGGTCCTCCGTCGTGGGGTCGCGCGCGGTCCGTCAGCCGCCGGGCTGAGGCGTCCGGCACTGCTCCGAACCTAGGCCCTCGTCCGCTGCGCACAACAGGAACGGCTGTGGACGGCGCCCGTGAGGGGACCGTCCACAGCCGCCGGCGCCCTGTGCGGGCGGTGCCCTCTGCGGGCGTGGCGTGCTCAGCGAGCGGCGAGTGCCGCGTCGACCTCCCGGAGGAAGTCGTCGAGGTCGTCCGGGGTGCGCGAGGTCACGAGGGTCCAGCCGTCGGTCGGGTCGCTCACCACCGACTGGTCCTGCCAGGTGCCACCGGCGTTGCGGACGTCGGTCTGCAGCGTCGGGTACGAGGTGAGCGTCTTGCCGGTGGCGAGGCCTGCCTCGACCACGAGCCACGGTCCGTGGCAGATCGCGGCGACCGGGCGACCGGAGCGTGCGAAGGTGCCCACGGCGGCGACGGCCTTCTCCTCCAGACGCAGGGCGTCGGCGTTGATGGTGCCCCCGGGGACGAGCAGCAGGTCGTAGGAGTCGAGGTCTGCGTCGGTGAGGTCGCCGAGGGCCCGGTCTGCCTCGACCGGGCGACCGGGGTCCTTGTCGCCGACGAGGGTCTCGACCGTGCCCCGCTCGGGTGCTGCGACGTCGACGTGGGCGCCCGCGGCACGCAGGTGCTCGAGCGGGACGACGAGCTCGTCCTGCTCGACGCCGTAGGTGGTGACGACGGCGAGGACGCGGCGGCCGGTGAGGTCGGGCGTCTGGTGGGAGGTCGTGTCGGAGGTCATGGTGGTGCTCCTCTCGGGGGCGGTGCTGGGGTGTCCTTCGACGATATGCGGATCTCGGTCACGCACAACCGGGGAGGGTGGCTGGGCGGTGTGACCTCGGGTTCGTCGACTCAGGTCCGTGACCGTCGGAGCGGCGGGCTGTCGAGCCCTTCCCCGCTCGCGAGCCCGTGCAGCAGGTCGGCCAGGGAGTCGGCGGCGCTGTGCCGCGGCTGCCAGCCGAGGCGTGTCCGTGCCCGCTCGGTGCTCATGAGCGGAGCCCCCATGGCCATGTCCAGCCAGCCGGGGTCGGTCGGGACCAGGCGCAGGTCGTAGGCGACCGCCAGGAGGGTGCGCAGGGCGGCCGGAGGGACGCCGAAGGACTTGCCGTGGTCGAGGACCGCGGCGACGTCGTCGGCGCGGAGCACCTGGTCGTGGGCGACGTTGAAGGCGCCGCGCGCCTGGTCCCGGTGCAGCAGGGCGGCCAGGTAGGCGCGGCCGAGGTCGTCGGCGTGCACGGCCTGCAGGCGCAGCCCGCCGGGGAAGGGGACGACCGGCAGGAGCCCGGGTCGCAGCGCCCGGCGCGGGACGAGCGGCCCGAGGAAGTACCGGGCGATCTCGGCGCCGGCCTCGGGCTGGAAGATCAGTGCGGGGCGCAGCCGGGTGACGACCATCTCGGGATGTGCGGCCTCGACGTCGTCGAGCACGCGCTCCTGGGCCACCTTGTCGACGCTGTAGTGGGAGGTGGGGACGCCGCTGGTGCTCCACGACTCGTCGCGCAGGACGTCGTCGTGCACGGGAGCGTAGCTCCCCACGGACGACGCGACCACGAGCTGCGGGACCCCTGCAGCGGCAGCGGCGCGGGCCACGGTCCGGGTCCCGTCGACGTTGGTGCGCCGCAGCAGGTCGCGGTCCCTGTTGGGCTGGATGAGCCAGGCGAGGTGCACGACGGCGTCGGCCCCGGCGAAGACTCCTGCGAGGTCGTCGACCAGCGCGGCGTCCCGGGTGCCGTCGCCGAGCGCGACGTCCCGCTGGACCCACTCCGTCCCGCGGAACGGATCGCTCGTCAGGTCCGGGCGCCGACGCGAGACCCCGACGACCGCGGTGATCTCCGGTGCGTCGTGCAGGGCCCGCAGCACTCCCGTCCCGGCATTGCCGCTCCCACCGACCACCACCACCCTCATGCGGTGGTCCTGACCGTCGTGGCGTCGAGGGTCGAGGGCGCGGCGTCTGCCGGGAGGGTGGGGTCGAGGACGACCTTGATGCAGCCGTCCTCCTTCTTCTGGAACGTCGAGTAGGCGGCGGGCGCGTCCTCGAGGGCGACGCGGTGCGTGCGCAGGTCGAGGACGCCGAGCGGGTCGGAGTCGTCGGAGACCAGCGGCAGCACCTGGTCGGTCCACCGGTGGACGTTCGCCTGCCCCATGCGCAGGGTGACCTGCTTGTCGAACATCTCCATGAGGGGCATGGGGTCGACCGCGCCTCCGTACACCCCGGAGATCGAGACGGTGCCCCCGCGGCGGACCGTGGAGATCGCCGTGTGCAGGGCCGCCATCCGGTCGATGCCGGCCTTCTCGACGAGCGGCCGGGCGAGGGCGTCCGGGAGCAGGCCTGCGGCGGCCTGCGCGGCCTTGCCCACCGGTGACCCGTGGGCCTCCATGCCGACGGCGTCGATCACGGAGTCCGTGCCACGACCGTGCGTGAGGGCCCGGACCGCGTCGGGGACGGAGTCGACCTCGCGGAGGTCGATCACCTCGATGCCGTGCCGGCGGGCCATGGCGAGGCGCTCGGGGACGAGGTCCACGCCGATCACCTGCTCTGCTCCACGGTGGCGTGCGATGCGGGCGGCCATCTGGCCGATCGGGCCGAGGCCCAGGACCGTCACGGAGCCTCCGTCCGGGACCTGCGCGTAGTCCACGGCCTGCCATGCCGTCGGGACGACGTCGGAGAGGTAGAGGTACTTCTCGTCCGGGGCTCCGTCGTCGGGGACCTTGATGGGACCGTAGTGGGCCTGCGGGACGCGCAGGTACTCGGCCTGACCACCGGCCACCTGGCCGTACAGCTTGGTGTAGCCGAAGAGCGCAGCACCCTTGCCCTGCGCCCGGACCTGGGTGGTCTCGCACTGCGACTGGAACCCCCGGGTGCACATGAAGCACCGCCCGCAGGAGATGTTGAACGGCACCACCACGCGGTCCCCCGGGGCGATGTGCGTGACCTCGGGTCCCACCGCCTCCACGATGCCCATGGGCTCGTGCCCGAGGACGTCGCCGGGGTCGATGAACGCACCGAGGACGCTGTACAGGTGCAGGTCGGACCCGCACACGGCGGTCGAGGTGACCCTGATGACCGCGTCGGTCGGCTCGATGATGGTGGGGTCGGGGACGGTCTCGACGCTGACGTTCTCGCGTCCCTGCCAGGTGAGTGCGCGCACGGTGGCCTCCTGCTGTCGTCGACGGGAGGCCGCGGTCGGCCTCGCCGGTGGTGGTGCTCTGCGCGGGCGGCACCTCGACGAGGCGCCGCCCGCGCAGAGACGTCAGGTCACGGCGAGGGCGTGCCACCGTTGACGTTGAGGGTCTCCCCGAGGACGTAGCTGGACTCGGGCGAGGCCAGGAACACGTAAGCGGGGGCGAGCTCGGTCGGCTGACCGGCACGGCCGAGGGGCGTCTGGTGGCCGAACTCCGGGATGGCGTCGGCGGGCTGACCACCCGTGGGCTGCAGCGGCGTCCAGATCGGTCCGGGGGCGACCGCGTTGACGCGGATCCCCTTCGGGGCGAGCTGCTGCGCGAGCCCTTTGGTGAAGTTGTTGATCGCGGCCTTCGTCGAGGCGTAGTCGATCAGGTTCGGCGACGGGGTGTACGCCTGGATCGACGTCGAGTTGATGATCGCCGACCCGGCGGGCAGGACCGTCGCGGCGTCACGGGACAGGCGGATCATGGCCTCGATGTTGATCGTGAACGTCTCGGTGATCTGCTCGTCCGTGAGGTCCTCGATGGACTCGACCGCCATCTGCTTGCCCGCGTTGTTGACCAGGATGTCGAGGCCACCGAGGCCGTCGACCGCCGCCCGGACCAGCCCGGCGGTGTACTCAGGGTCCATGAGGTCCCCGGGGAGGGCGACGGCGGTGCGCCCGGCCTCCTCGATGATGCGGACGATGTTCTCCGCGTCGGACTGCTCGACCGGGAGGTAGGCGATCGCGACGTCGGCGCCCTCGCGGGCGAAGGCGATCGCGGTCGCCGCGCCGATCCCGGAGTCTCCCCCGGTGACGAGCGCCTTGCGGCCCTGCAGCCGGCCGGTGCCGCGGTAGGTGTGCTCGCCGAGGTCAGCCTTCGGGGTGAGCTCGGAGTCGAGGCCCGGCTCGGGCTTCTTCTCGGCCGGCGGCTCGATCGCCTCGTACCGGGTCACCGGGTCCTGGAAGGTGAGCTGGTCGTGCGAGCCGGTGGGCTGGGTGCTGTCAGACGTCATGCGGGGAGACCTCCGGAGTGCTGTGGTGGGGTCGTCCCACTGTGCGCGCCGGGCGGCCACCTCGCATCTGGACCGCTGTGGACGGTGACTCTCGCGAGCCGCTCAGGCCCGGTGCTGCGCGGAGGCGATGACCTCGGCCGCGACCTGCGCGAGCGTCTCGCCGCGCGCGTCGGAGAGGGCGACCAGACGGTCGAAGGCCTCGCCGAGGTCGATGTCCTCGACGACCGCGACCACGCCCTTCGCCTGCTCGACGACGACCCGCTGCTCGAGGACGCTCTGGATGCGCTCGTGCAGGTCGTCGTCCGAGAGCACGCCGCTGCGCGCGAGCGCGATGGTCGCGAGGTCGGCCAGGCTCTGCGCGAGGACACGCTCGTCGGCGGTGAGCCGCTGTGGAGTGGTGCTGAACAGGTTGAGACCACCGATGGCCTTGCCGCGCCAGACCATGGGGAAGGCGTGCGCGGCGGTGATGCCCGAGCGTGTGAACAGCTCGCCCACCACGGGCCAGCGGTCCACGAGAGCGTCGGCACCGACCACGGACAGCGCCACGCCCTCGGCGATCACCTCGACGCACGGTCCGGACTCGTGCAGCTCCTGGTAGATCTCGAGCTGGGTGGCGGTGTGCGAGGTCGTGCTGAGCAGCTCGAGGTTGCCGGTGACGTCCCGCACGAGGATGCCGGCCCCGACCACGGGCAGGAACGCGGTGCAGTCGCGGAGCAGCCGGGACAGCAGGTCAGACACGTCATGGTCGGCGACCAGCAAGGAGGTGGCCTCCGCGATAGCCTGGGCCGAGCTCTGGGGTTTCACCGTGCGTCATCTCCCGTCGAGGTGTCGTCGAGGCTGAAGACCAGCTGCCGCTCGACCAGTGCCGACGCGACCGCAGCGACTGTAGTCCCCTGAGCGTACGCGTGTGCGCGGATGAGGATCAGCGCGTCGTCCGGGGAGACCTTGAGCTGGGCGATCACCATGCCGGTCGCCTGGTGGATCTTGGCCCGGGCCGGCCAGCCGCTGAGCATCGACGACGACTCCTCGTCGACGTCGCGCAGCAGCGCCCCGCCGATGATCGCGGCGACGACCATCGCCTCGTCGTCGTCGCGCGACAGCGTCACCCCGGCGGCGAGGTGCACGCTGAAGACGCCGAGCACGGAGCCCGAGACGACCATCGGGTAGGAGTGGACACGCACCTCACCGACCGCCTCGCGGACCTCCTGGGCCAGGGAGGACGGCGCGTCCGGGGCGACTCCGACGTCGAGCGACGCCGGTCGCCTGGTCTGGTGGGCCTCGTGCCGCGGGCCCAGGCCCAGGACCTCTTGGAGCGACTCGATGCGCTCGGCGACGGTGTCCGTGGTGGCCAGCACGTAGGGCGCGCCCGGTGTCGCGGTGAGGGTCACGGCCCCGCCCTCGGCGCCGAGGAGCGTCGCGCCGGCAGAGCACAGGCGCAGCGGCAGCGGCTGCTCCGGAGGGAGCCGGGCGATGTGCAGGGCGAGCTCGGCGAGCACGCTGACGTCGTTGGTCACGCGTGCCCTCCTGTCGTCGTCTCTGGCGGGTCGAGCAACCACGTCGGGAGACCTGGCCGGTGCGTCAGGCGACCGTCGGCCGCGATCCACGAGTCAACTCTATGCCTCGTGCAGCCGCAAGGGTGGGGGCGGGTGGGATCGGGCCGCGCGACGCAGCCAGGCCCGGGTGCTGGTGCACCCGGGCCTGGACTGACGTGAGGCGGACGGCCGCCGAGACCCCGGAGGGGGGTGAGGTCTCGACCACCGTGCGCCGGTCTGAGGGCCGCCGCCCACGAGGGGCGGCGGCCGGTCGGTCACCCGAAGGTGAAGGTGAAGACCTGGACGTCCTGGGGGAGCTCGAGCTCCACGGTGCCCGTGGTCGCCGCGTCACCCTCGAGGACCGGGTAGAGGTTCGGGTTGCCCGTCACCTTGATGTCCTTGGTCTCGACGACCTTGCCGTCGGCGTCCTTGACCGTGGCCTTCACGGTGCCCTCGCCGCCGAGGACGGTGAAGACGTTGGTGCCCGAGTAGGCGAGCTGGACGGCCGCGCCGTCCGCGGCTGCCGTGGCACCCTGCGGGTCCAGGGTCCAGGACCCACCGAGAGAGAAGGTGTCCTTCGGCTGGTCAGGGTTGACCGTGAAGTCGCCGGACTTGTAGTCCTGCTCACCCGAGTAGTTGACGACCTTCGTGGACGAGAAGTACGTCTCCGGGGTGGTCGCGTCCTGCGGGGTGCCGTCGTCGACGGTCGTCTCCGCGGGGAGCTCGACGCCCGGGTTGGCCTGCTCGAGGAGCTCACGGACCAGCTTCTCGGTGTTCTCGTAGCCACCCTCGCCGAAGCGGATGTGGCGGACGGTCCCGTCCGAGTCGATGAGGTACTGCGCGGGCCAGTAGCGGTTCCGGTACTTGGTCCAGGTCGAGTACGCGTTGTCCTGGGCGACCGGGTAGGTCACACCGAGCTGCTCAGCTCCGGCGACCACGTTGCGGGTCTCACGCTCGAAGGCGAACTCCGGGGTGTGGACACCGATGACCTCGAAGCCCTTGCCGACGTCCTTGTACTGGTCGTACCAGGCGTTCACGTGAGGGATCGCGCGCTGGCAGTTGATGCAGGAGTAGGCCCAGAAGTCGACGAGGACGACCTTGCCCTCCTGCTTGAGGTCGGAGAGGTTCAGCGCCTCGTCGCCCGGGGTGTTGAACCAGTTGTTGATGCCGCTCAGCTGGGGAGCCGGACCACAGCTCTCGAGCTCGGAGGCGCCGTTGGTGCAGTTGGACAGCAGGCGGTTCTCGTCGGTGACCAGGCCACCGAGGTCGAGGGCCTCCTGGACGGTGTCCGACTCGTTGATCTGCGACTGGAGCGAGCCCGTGTAGTCCGGCAGCGCTCGCTGCAGGTACTGCGGGAGGTTGAAGGCCAGGCCGATCGCGAGCAGGATCATGGTGACGCCACCGAAGATGCGGATGCCCTTGGTGTGGCGCTTGAAGGCACCGACCCGCTCGGCGACCCGACGGCCTGCCAGCGCGAAGATCAGCAGCGGGATGGCCGCACCCACCGCGAAGGAGACGGTCAGGGCGACGGTGTCAGCCCCGATGTTCCCGGTCGCACCGGCGACGGTGATCGCCGCCAGGACCGGACCAGCACACGGCACGTACAGGACCCCGAGGCCCAGGCCGAGGAGAAAGGCCCCGCGGTCCTGTCGCGCCGAACCGCGCCGTGCACCCATTGCTGCGATGCGCTGGAACGGTCGTTCGATGATCTCCTCGAGGCGCGGGACGATCATCCCGACACCGATGATCGCCAGCAGCGACAGCCCGACCCACCGCAGCAGGTCCTGAGGCAGGCCCAGCGCGTTGAGGATCAGGGACCCGAGGAGGGTGAAGAAGCTGAAGCTCACGACGAGCCCCGAGATGACGAGGTAGGGGCGCAGCGACTTGCGGCGCGCCGAGACCTCCTTGACCGGCTTGTCACCGGCCGTGCTCTTGCCGCCCTTGCCGTTCTTGCCCCCGGAGAGGCTGACGGAGTCTCCCCCGGTGCCGGCCTTGGGCCGGTCGGCGACGGCGACGTTGCCGCGACCGTCGATCCGGACGGCGCCAGGCGCTCCTGCGAAGAGAGAGGCGGAGGGAGCAGCTGATGACGAGCCCTCGCCGGCGGCTGCCGACGACCCGTCTGTGCCTTCGCCGGAGCCGGGGCGGGCGCCCTGGATACCTCCTGCGAAGAAGATCACCGGGAGCATCGGGAGGATGCACGGTGAGATACCGGTGATGAGGCCACCGATGAGCCCGATGAGAATGAGCGTTTCCATGGCAGCGGTTCGTTCTAGGAGCGCTGCCGGATGGGTGCGAGAAACAATTGCTCGTCGACCCATCCACCCGCTCGACCGTTCCGAACTACCCGTGTGCCGCGCGACAGGAGAGGCGGTGGTGAGGCCGAGAAAATTACTTCTCGATCCGACCCATCCACTCCACCGCCCGGCTCCGAACTGATCGTGAGACGCCCCGCAGAGGTGGGGCGGCAGAGCTGAGGAGAGACCGATGAACGTTCTTACCCGCAAGTCCTACGCAGTCACCAGCGTCGCAGTCCTGGCCCTGTTCGGCCTCTCGGCCTGCAGCTCCGACGACAACGCGGAGACCACCCCGTCGACCAGCACCACGACGGACGCTCCGGCCATGACGGACGACCCCACCACCGACGCGATGACCGACGACGCGACGGAGGACGCCACCGACGGCGCCATGATGGACCCCGCGTCCAACCTCGTGGGCCCCGGCTGCGCCGCCTACGCCGAGGCTGTCCCGGACGGCGCCGGCTCCGTGACGGGCATGTCGACCGACCCGGTCGCCGTGGCTGCCTCGAACAACCCGCTCCTGACCACGCTCACCGCAGCGGTCAGCGGCCAGCTGAACCCTGACGTCGACCTGGTCGACACCCTCAACGGTGGCGAGTTCACCGTCTTCGCACCGGTCGACGACGCCTTCGCGAAGATCGACCCGGCCACCATCGAGGGCCTCAAGACCGACGCGGACACCCTGTCCTCGATCCTCACGTACCACGTGGTCCCCGGCCAGCTGACCCCGGACGAGATCGTCGGTGAGCACGAGACCGTCCAGGGTGGCATGGTCAACGTCACCGGCTCCGGCGACGAGCTCATGGTCAACGACGCCAACGTCATCTGTGGTGGCGTCGTGACCGCCAACGCGACCGTCTACCTCATCGACTCGGTGCTCATGCCGACGATGTGATCTGAGGCTGGTGCGCAGCTGCACCGGCACCAGCACGGCCGCTCAGCAGAAGGGCCCGCTCCCCCACCGGGGAGCGGGCCCTTCTGCTGTGCCCGGAGACCCGGGACGACGACGTCTGCACGCGTCTCACCACGGTCAGGCTCCGGCCCGCGCGCGAGCACTGGCACTGGCACAGGCACAGGCACAGGCACAGGCACAGGCACAGGCACAGCATGGTGCCCTCTCTGCTGCAGGGTCCACCCGCTCCCCAGCGGTCGCGACGCCCACTGCCGATCCCCTCCCTCAACACCTCGAGAGGTGTCCCTCGAGACGACCCTCTCGAGCCACCTGAGGTCCGTGAGCCACGGGGACCCTTGGTGCGGGGCTGCACTGCACCACGTGGAGCGGCCTGAGGCGGCTACCTGGAGCACGTAGCTCCCCCTCCCCCGTGGCGCCGGCGCCACAGCCAGGCGACCAGCACGAGCAACCCTCGGTCCGGAGGATCACGGTCCCCGGTGCCTCTCTCCGACCCGCGGCCCCTCGCACCAGAGACCACCGGACATCGCCCTCGGACCAGCCGACGTCACGCCGACGCACTCGTCTCCGCGTGCCCCCTCAGAGACGGACCCGGGTCCGGACGCACGAAGAGCCGGGCACCTCCCCTGAGGGAGGTGCCCGGCTCTCGTGGTGCGTGCGGTGTCAGATCTCGACGGCGACGATCGGGTCGGTGGTCGGCTGCTCGGAGCCGCCTCGCGGTTCGATCGTCACGGCAACAGTGGCTCCGGCGCCCGCCTCGACGAGCGCTGTCGACGACCCGTCCTCGGGGCGCATGAGCCCTGCGGAGCTGATGCCGTCGGCGTCGATCACCCAGAGCTGGTAGTCGCTGTCGGCGGCTGCCTGCTCCATGTCGCTGGTGGAGACGAACACGCGGTCGGAGGAGACCAGCGCGCTGACCTCTCCACCGCCGTCGACCGGTGCCCGCAGCACGCGGGCCTCGGGGTCGGCGATCATCTGGGCGACCGTGGCTGCCTCGGCCTGCAGCTGCTGCTGCTGGGAGTGCGACTGCACGGCGATGCTCGTCGGGACCGCGATGCCGACGGCGACCGCCGCCGCCACGCCGAGGCTGACCCAGCGTCGTCGGGCCGCGGTCGGCCGGTGACGGGTCTGGGTGACCGGAGCAGCCTTGAGGGGCTGCTGCGTGATGGTGTCGAGCACCTGGGCACGCAGGAACGCGGGCGGTGCCTCGTCGACGGTGAAGGTCGCGACGACCTCGCGGAACTCGTCGAGCTCGCGTCGTGCGTCGTCGTCGGTCGCGACCAGCCGGTCGACCTGGCGCCGCTCGAGGTCGTCGACGTGGTCGAAGACGTACGGGGCGATGAGGCCCCGGGGTCCCTCGGGCATCAGGTCGTCTCTCTCGTCAGCCATGGTCCACCCCCAAGCAGTTGCGCAGTCGGATGAGGCCGTCTCGGATGCGGCTCTTGACGGTCGGGAGGGAGGCGCCGAGGTCTTCGGCCACCTCTCGGTAGGTACGGTCTCCGTAGTAGGCGCGCATGACGGCGTCGCGCTGGGTGTCGGTCAGGGACCCCAGGCACCTGCGGACGCCTGCGGCCTCGAGCCGCTGCTCCACGTGCTCGGCAACCACGTCGTACTCACCTCCTGCACCCTTCTGGTCCGTGTCCTTCTGGTCACGGGTTCGTCGGGCTTGCTCTGAACGGACCCTGTCTACGGCACGACGTCGCGCGAGCGTGACCACCCACGTCCGGGCGGACCCACGGCTGGGGTCGAAGCGTGCAGCTGTCTGCCACACCTCGACCATCACCTCTTGAGTCACCTCTGCGGCGTGGTCCGGGTCACGGAGCACTCCGAGAGCCGTTCCGTAGGCGGCAGGCGCGAGCGAGTCGTAGACGGGTGCGAAGAGCGCCGGGTCACCGCTGGCGCAGGCATGCAGCGCCGCGTCGATGGCGTCGGGTTCACTCGTCCTCGGGTTCGGCACGCGGCCTAGTCTGCCTCAGTTCAGGGTTCTGTTCGATTCGGACACCCCGGCGGCGCCGGGGTTACCAGAGGTTCGGTGCCCTCGCCCGTCCGGATGGGTCGATGTTGCAGAACTGTGACGAGAGCTCCCCGGGGCTCCTCGGAGGAGACTCCTGACCGCCCCACGACAGACGACAGCGGCCCGACCCCTGAGGGGCCGGGCCGCTGTGACACGTCATGTGTCCAACAACTGTTACCACGACGCCTGCTCAGGCTTTTGTTCTCATCCCTGAGCTTGAACCGCTCCCGGCAAACTTGGGAGCCATCGTGTGGTGCCTTCGGTTCACATGCTGTCCGTAGCCAACAGACTCACGCAGCCATGTGCCGAACCGGGTCGAATCACGGGTGTTGGCACCATGTAGACGAACCGAAGTCGTACTCCGCGTGCCGTTGTCAGGCACCTGCGAAGAGCGCCGAGCGAACTCGACTTCGTCTAAGGTAGCACGGCCTTCTGCTCGGTGCAAGGGGTTCCGCTCTGGTGGTCTCCGTCACCGGGTCTGCGTCACCGCACCTGCGTCACCGGCCCGACCGTCGAGCGCGCGACGCCCAGGTATGCGAAGCCCGTCGGTGCGCCGGCCGTCGCGAGCCCGATGCGCAGCGCTGTGACGGAGTAGGTGGGGCTCGTGTAGGGCGGCGTCCCCGGGACCGGCACCGTGCCTGCAGGAGCCCCGGGCTGGTCCGGCTGGACGTTGACGGAGACCGTGAGCGCAGCCGGCATCCGGGTGGTCACCGCCCCGACCGCCGTCACGAGCGCACCGCGCGAGGTCGTGAGCGTCGTGCCCAGCGCCGTGACCCGGTCGGTGAAGGCGGTCCGCAGCGCGGTCGCGACGGGGGCGACCACCGCTGGCGGCACCTCGGTCTGGAGCCGCTGGATGATCGTGTTGAGGTTGAGCCCCAGCGCGTTGAGGAGCCCGGTGAGCAGCGCGTTCACCGTGCTCACGTACACCGTCGTGGCGAGGGACGCCGGCGGGGTCAGGTAGTCGCCGATGGTCGCGGACGGGTGCACCTGGACCCGTGCGACGTCAGCCGTCCCGAGGAGCCCGGTGATCCGGTAGAGCACGTTGACGTCCATCGCGAGGCTGGTCGACCTGATCCCCGTCAGCAGGGCGTTGGTCACCTGGGTGGACCACGTCTGCACCAGGGCGTCCACCCGGGTGCTGATCGCGGCGGCGGCCGCCCCGTCGAGTGCGAGCCTGCTGTTGGCGGGCAGGTTGTTGAGCCCCGTGGTGCTGCTGCCGAGCAGTCCCGCGAGGTTCGCGGTCACGCGCCCGTTGGCGAGGTCGACGGTGACCAGCCCGTCGGTCAGCGGCGCCGTGAGCAGCGTCCCGAGGGCCGTGGTGACGTTGAGGCTGAGGTTGCCGAGGGTGACGCTGCCCGTTGGCGTCTGCGGGAGCAGCTGGGTCGAGATGTTCCTCGCGGTCGCGTTCATCGCGGTCGAGGCCGCCTGCCCGACGGTGCCGTTGATGCCGGACGCTGTCGTGACCGCGGTACCGAGGGCGGTGACCGTCGCGTTGACGTCGGTGACCAGGCGGGAGACCGCGGGGCTGTCGACCTCGAGGGTGAGCCCCCCGACGCCGTAGCTGCGGGTGATCCCGGTGACCGCCCCAGGGCCCCAGATGCGGTTGCTCAGCGCCGAGCAGAAGTCCAGCCTCGCCGACGACGCCGTGGCACCCACCGCGAGCCGGGTGGCCGACACGTTCGTGATCCCGGGGAACACCGACGAGACGTCGACGCGCGCTGGAGCGGGCAGCGGGACCACCGGTGCCCCGCTGCCGACGAGCACCGCCCCCGTGCTGTCGACCAGACCGGAGGCGGCGACCGCCTGCCCCCGGGTCGAGACCTGCGTGTACTGGTTGAGCGCTCCCGCGGGCGCTCCCGGGATCGCTGCTGCGAAGCCGGTGAGGTTGAGCCCTGGCACGCCGGAGAGCGCCGAGACCACGAGCGGGCTGCCGAAGGTGTCGAGCGCCGGGTCCCCGTCGTTCACGCCGAGGTCGGTAGCGGTCGACGGCGTCGGGACCGCTGCGGCGGCCGGGTCGCGGAGGAGGTCGAGACCGCGAGCCGGCGCGAAGGTGTCGAGGTTCGTGGACAGCAGCGTCCCGCCGAGCGCCTTGGCCTCGGCGTGCGACCGGAAGTTCGTGTCTGTCCCGCACCGGATCTGCGAGGTCCCGACGGTCGCGTGCGCCCACCCGGCGTCGGTCCAGGACGCGAGCGACGGCACGGCCCGCAGGACCACGCCGACGACGAGCGCGCAGGCGACCGCGCACACCACGAGCAGCGGCCAGCGGCGGTCCTGGGCGCGCGGCGCGCTGAGACGAGGTGAGCGGGGCGGCGTCACGTCGCGCCTCCCCCGCTGCCCTCGCGGGTCGACCGGCGTCGAGCACGTCGGCCGTCCTCGACGACCGTCGCGCCCGTCAGCACCCCGCCCACGACGAGCGCGAGCCCAGCCGCCCACACCAGCAGGGAGAGGTCGGTCCCGGTCGACGAGAGCCCGTCGGGACCTCCAGGCCGGCCCGGACCGGCTCCCGGGGTCCCCTGACCCGGCCCTCCCCCCTCGGGCGGCGCGGTCGGACCCGGGACAGACCCCGGAGGACCTGTCGGCCCACCCGTCGGCTCGCCGGTCGGCGGCGGTGTCGGCTCCCCCGTCGGAGGTGCCGGCGGCTCCTCGGTGGGCGGGGCGGTCGGCTGCTCCGTCGGCGGGTCCGTCGGCTCCCCGGGCTCTCCCGGGATCGCCTCGACCGCCGTGATCCCGAGGCCGAGCATGCCGGTGAGCCCCATGAGCGACTCGTCGGCCCGAGCCTCCGGGGTGTCCGCGAGCGCCATCGTGACCAGCACGTACGACGGCTGCCGGGTGTCGACCGTGTCGACCCAGTACGTCGGGCTCTGGGCAGACAGGTCGTCCTCGGGCTCCGCGACGGCGACCAGCGCCTGCGCCTCAGGGCAGGAAGGGTCCTCCGGGACGTCCACCCACGGCTCGCCGCACCGCTCGACGGTGAGCGTGACGCCGTGGGGTACCTCCATGAGCTCGCCGTCCTTGCGGATCTCCAGCGTCAGGCGGGCGCCCTCGACGCCGACGACCCACGCGTCGACCAGCCAGTAGGCCGGCGTGCCGGGCGCGAGCTCCTTCAGGGACGAGGCCGACCAGTCGGAGGTGACCACGAGCGCCGGGTCGACACCGTCCACCCGGACCTCGACGAGCGGGCGAGCGGTGAGCACGTCGGCCTGCGCGGCGAGGACGACGCCGAGCACGATCATGAGGGCGGCGGAGACGGCGAGGACGACCCTGCGGGGCGTCGTCCACCCGCGGGCCGTCTGTCGTCCGTCCGCTCGCACCTCTCGCACCTCCTCTGGCAGTCGCCCTCCCCGGGTCGCACCGGTCTGTCGATCAGCGAGGACTCTCGCGGCCGGAGCCGTCCCGTCGTCCGCGGTGGTGGCGCTCCTGCTCCCGCAGCATCGCGCGCGTCGGCCCGCCGCTCCTCCCGGCCGCCACCGTGACCCGCTCGCCGCCCGTCACCGCAAGGCCGCCGTCGGAGCCGGCGGCATCGTCCTCGTCGCGCCGCTCGTCCCCGTCCTCGTCGTGGTCTTCCGCCCGGGGCCAGAACACCCAGACGGTGAGCGCGGCCATCGCCGCGGTGAGGATCGCCAGCGTCTTCGGCTGGGCGAGGACGGTCACGGCGTACCCGACGTAGGGGGCCCCGACGAGCACCTTGTCGGCCTCCGTGACCGTGTAGACCTCACGGTCGGGGTTCGCGTTGTCGTCGCCCTGGAGCACGAGCTCGCGGGAGCCGTCCCCCGTCCCCGGGTCGTCGACCGACACGACGCGGTGCGTCACCGGCAGGCCCCCCTCGGCCCGGGGCACGGTGACGACGTCGCCGGTCTCGATCTGCTCGGCATCCACCGGGACCGCGATCCCGGCAGCGCCGGTGGGGTACGTCGGCGCCATCGAGCCGGTCTTGAACAGCACGAGCGACCACCCGAGCAGCACGGACAGGAGGAACCAGACGATCACCAGGACGCCGACGGCGCAGGCGACGTTCAGGCAGACCTGTTGGACGCGTCCCGGTGCCCGGGACGCGTCGGTCACTGCGAGACCGCCGCGAAGTTCCAGGCGGGTGCCGCGGTACGTCCCTGGAGGTCGGCGAGCACGGTCCCGCCCGGGAGCGTGGGCGACGCCGGCAGGGTGATCTCGAAGCAGTAGTGCTGGACGGAGTCGCCGTCGCCCTCGAGCGGCTGGCTGGTCGAGGCAGCGGCGGTCGCCAGCGGCCCGGTGGCGACGATCGTCCCGGTGGTGAAGGCGGCGGCGTTGCACACGGTGTTCGTCGGGCTGACGGCGACCCGCACCGTGAGCGCACCGTAGAGCGCGCCGCCCGGGTCGGTCGTCGTGATCCCGTCCGCAGCCACGGCCGGCTGGAGGGTGACGGACCCGGCGATCGACCCTTCGACCGTGCGGAGGGCGACCGGGGCGTAGACGGCGTCGCCCGGGGTCAGGCTCAGGGCCGAGACACCGAAGGCGAGAGCGCCACCCGGGTTGGTCTCGTCCTGCACGTACGTCGCCTCGGCGTACGGGTTGGTGGTGTTCTGCTCCACCTCGAACGACGAGGTCCCGAGCCCGGGACCGTCACCGGCGGCGTTGCCGGCGAAGACCCACTCGGTGTCCGTCCAGGCGGCGAGCGTGACCGTGGCCCCGAGGCCGAGCACCGCACCACCGGCGAGCACCGCCTTGACCTTCGAGCTCCGCCGGGTCCCCCGTGCTACCCGTGCCGACCGACGTCCTGCCATGGTGCTCCCCCTCGTGTGTCTGGTGCTCTTCCGGTGCCCCCTGGTCACCGGAAGAGCGGCCACGCATCCGCAGCGGGCGGGCCATGCGACGACGCTAGGTCGGCGCCGACCCCGTGTGACCCCTCCGAGCCCGATCCCGGTACCCGAGCGGGCACATCCCGGCAGTACGGGGGCGCCTCGACGAGCGAGACCAGTAGTCCCCCAGTAGTGTTCGCAGTGTCGGGCGTCACACCGCGGCCGGGGCCTCGCTCCCCCGCGCGCCCCCGCGACGGACCAGAAGGCCCGGAGGGCGACACCCGGCACGAGGGCTGACCTGTGGGGGCAGAGATGGCAGAGGCACGGCGATGACAGAGAGCAGCACGTCCGGCAGACGCGCAGGACGCGCTCCGCGTCGTCCGGGGGAACCAGAGGCGCTCCGCACGCCGCCGCGAGGGCACCTGGTCCGTGAGGCCGTGCGCCAGGTCCGCGACGGCACCAGCGTCCTCGTGCTCGGCGCCCCGGGGTCGGGCCGGTCCCACCTGGCGAGGCGGGTCGTCGACTCGGTCCCCGAGCTGCGCGTCCTGTCGGTCCGGTCTGCCACCTCCGTGCCCGGGCTCATCGTCTCGACCGTCCACGACCCGGAGCAGGGCTCGGCGCCGGGCACCGTCCGCCGGGTGCCACCAGGGACCACGGGCGTCGACGACCTCGCCGGCACGGCCGGCTCCACCGTGGTGCTGGCGGACGACGCCCACCTCCTCGACGCAGAGCACCTGCAGATGCTCTGCGAGCTCGCGACGGACGGACGGGTCGTGCTCGTCGCCACCGCGGACGCCACCGCCGGGGCAGGGACCACGCACGGCGCCGCAGCCGCACGGCTCACCTCGCTCTGGCTCGACGGGCGGGCCGGCCGCGTCGACCTGGTCGGCCTCTCGGAGACCGAGGGTCACGAGCTCGTCCTGTCGGTCGCCGGCAGCAGGCCGCTCGACCTCGCCCTCCGGCACACCATCCTCGTCGCGGCCGGGGGCTCACCCGCGACGATCCGCGAGCTGACCCTCGAGGCGCTGCGCGACGACCGGGCCACCTCGAACCGCGACCTCCTGGGACTCCACGGGCCCGGCCTCCTCCCTCCCCGCACCGTCGAGCGGGCCCGGCACCGTCTCGACACGCTCTCCGAGCACGAGCGGGAGAGCCTCGTCCTGCTCGCCCGGCTCGACGGCCTCGACCCGGAGCGCGCCATGCACTACGTCGGCGACGCGACGCTGCGCCGACTCCTGCGGCACGGCAGCGTCACCCCTGCCGGAGCAGGGACCACAGCGCTGCGGGCCACACCCGTCGACGCCGAGGCGGTGCTCGCCGACGGGCACACCTGGTCCGCCAGCGGCCCCTACGCCCGCGCGCTGCGGTCGATGGTCGACCTCGACACCGCCGGCCTCGTGCTCACCCCCTTCGAGTGCCTGCTCCTCTCCGACGCCTGGCTCGGGGCGGCCGACGGACCGACAGGACCCACACCCGCGGTCGCACCCGACCAGGTGTCGCGCATCGCCACGGTCGCCGCCCGGAAGTCGACCGCGATGCTCCAGCCCTACCGGGCGCTCGCGCACGCGATGCTCGCGCTCGACACGCACCCGACCGGAGCCGCCGCGGTCGAGGCGTCCCGGGCGCTCGCGGCCCTCGGGAGCACCCGGGCAGCCCACGAGGTCCTCGGTCGGGTGCCACCGGGGACCTCTGACGAAGCGCTCGAGCTCGTCTCCCTGTGGCGCGCCGAGCTCGACGACTGGGAGGGAACCCGGTCGGACTCCTCTGCCGACCTGACAGAGCCAGGCACACCCGACGACCCACCCAGCGGCCCGGTCGCCACGGTCGAGCGCCTCCGCGGCGCGGTGCACGCACTCCGGGCGATGCGCTGGCGCGAGTCCCTCGACCTCGCCACCGGCCTCGTCGACGACGACCGCGCAGGCCTGGTCGTCCGGCTGCGGGCCTGCGGGCTCGCGGGGATGGCCGCGGCGTTCCTCGGCCACGGCGCGCAGCTCGAGTCGATCACCACGACCGGCCGCCGGCTGCACGACGCGCTCGCCCGGCAGGTGGGGTCCGCCTCGGCGCAGCAGGTCGTCGACGAGGGGACGGCGTTCTTCTCGGGGTCGGCCGCGGCGCACCTGGCCTGCTCCCTCGGGTGGGTCGAGATGCCGGCACGCCTCGACGCCCTCATGCGGCGCGCGGTGGCAGCGCGGGACGTCGCCCACACCAGCACGCTGAGCGCCCTCGCGGGGTACCTGGCGCTGGCCGACGGAGACGACGTGACGGCAGAGCTCGAGCTCGGTGCGGCGATCGACCGCGCACCCCGGCCGACGACCCACGAGACGCACGCCTGGCTCGTGTCCGTGCGGGCGACCGCACTCGCACGCCTCGGCCGGGCGGTGGAGGCGGAGCGCCTGTGCGCGGAGCTGGAGGCCCCGGGCGCGACGGTGTCGGCCTGGAGCGCGTACCTCGTGGAGTCGGTACGTCACCTGGCTGCCCCGACGACCAGCCTGCCCGCCGTCGCGCCGTCGCCTCTCGGGGTCGAGGCGGCCGCGCTCCAGCCGACCATCGCGCTGTTCGCGGCCGCCGAGGCAGCCGCGAGCCACGACGGCCGCGTGTCACGGCAGGACCTCGTCGACGCAGCGACCGCGGCGCGCCAGCAGACGGACATCGGCTCGTTGCAGGCCGTCGCCGACTACGTCATCGCCGCGTCCACCGCGGACGCCGGCTCGCTCGCCGACCTCACGCGGACCTTCGAGGGGCTGGGCATGCGCCATCTCGCGGACGCATGCGAGGAGCAGGCGCTGCGCCTGCTCGACCCGGACAGCCCGCACGCGCTCTCGGCGTGGCGGGACCGCGCGAACCGCGCCGAGAGCGAGCCGGCCGAAGAGCCCCTCACGGCCCGGGAGCGCGAGGTGGCCGTCCTGGCGGGACGTGGACTGAGCAACCGTGACATCGCGGCGCGTCTGTTCCTGTCCGTGCGGACGGTCGAGTCTCACCTCTACCTCGCGCGCCGCAAGCTCGGGGCCGCGTCGCGGCGGGACCTCGCGGACCGGCTGGGTGACGACGCCTGAGGGTCCGTCGTGGACCGGTCCTGTCCCGGAGCGCATGGTCGCGCTGTGTCTCCCTGTGGCGGTGCCGGCTGCGCGGCTACCCACGCCAGGAAGTTTCAGAACTTCTGAACGACCAAGTAAGGTGAGGCAACACTAAGATCCCGATCGGGGATCCGTCGCCGACGAAAGGCCTCACCCATGCTCGCCCTCCCCTCCTCGCGCCGCCCGGTGCTCGCGGCAGCGCTCGTCGCAGGGGCCGTCGTGCTCGCCGGCTGCGGGTCCTCCGACAGCTCCGCCGAGACCACCCCGTCTGCGGCACCCGCCGACGGCGCCTTCCCCGTCACGGTCGAGAGCGCCCTCGGTGACGCCGTCATCGACGAGGCCCCGGAGCGGGTCGTCACCCTCGGCATGGGGTCCGCCGAGACCGCGATCGCGCTCGGCGTCACCCCCGTGGGGATCGAGGAGTACCCCTGGGGCTCCGACGACACCGGCTACCTGCCGTGGATCCACGAGGCGCTCGAGGAGTCCGGCGAGGACCTCCCCGCGCAGTTCACCGGTGGGACGGAGATCGACATCGAGGCGATCCTCGAGCTCGAGCCCGACGTGATCCTCGCCCCGTGGTCGGGGATCACCCAGGAGCAGTTCGACACGCTCTCCGAGATCGCACCGACGGTCGCCTACCCGGACCTCGCGTGGAGCATCGACTGGGACCAGCAGATCACGACCATCGGGAAGGCCCTCGGCCAGCCCGACGAGGCGCAGGAGCTGATCACCGGCATCGAGGAGCAGTTCACCGAGGCCGCGGCCGCGCACCCCGAGTACGCCGACGTGACCTTCTCGTACGTCTACACCACCGAGCCCGGCTCGCTCGGGGTGTTCCTGCCCGACGAGCAGCGCGTCGCGATGGTCCGCGGGCTCGGGCTCACCGTCGACCCCGTCGTCGAGACCTTCGACGAGACCGAGGGCACCGACTCCGCGCTCATCGGCCTCGAGAACGCCGACCAGCTCGCGGACTCGGACCTGATCTTCACCTTCTACTCCGACGCGGCCGCCCGTGCCGAGACCGAGGCCCAGCCGCTCTACCAGGCCATCCCCGCCATCGGGCGCGGGTCGGTCGTGGCGCCGACCGACCAGCCCTTCGTCACCGGGTCCTCGATCATCAACCCGCTCACGGTCCCCTGGGCCCTCGAGCGCTTCGTCCCGATGATCGACGAGGCGATCGGGAAGGTCGACCAGTAGCACCGGCGCAGCAGAGGGGTCAGGGCCGGGGCGGACCTTCGTCCGTCTCGGTCAGCCCCGGCCCCTCGAGCCCTTCCTTGTGCCGCGCCCACTCGGAGCGCAGCGTCCCGTAGTACCCGAGCAGCCACTCCATGTACCCGTGCATGTTCCGGATGCGCTCGTGCGCGGGACCGGTCGGCGGCATGAGGGCGAGGGCTGTGCTCGCGAGCTCGCGCTGCCTGACCAGGTAGGCGTGCTCGTTGTCGAGGAACCCGCCCCACACGTCGGCGTCCATGACGAAGTAGTGCGACCGGTCCCCGGGGCGGCGGACCCGGCGCAGGAACCCGATGTCGATCAACCTGCGCGTGTACGTCGAGACGGACCCGCGGCTCGCGCCCGACGCCGCCGCGAGCTCGTCGGCCGACACGGGGCGGTCGCTCAGCAGCAGGAACCCGACCATACGTCCCTCGATGGCGGACAGGCCCTGCGACGACCAGTACTGCGCGTACCGCTCGACGAACCAGGGCTCGAGCTCGGCCCGGTCTCGGGGCTCGGTGAGGTCGGGCACAGGCGGCTCGTCGTGGTCATGCACCTGACGATCCTCTCAGGTGCTCCCCCGCGTCCCGTGCCACCAGCGCCGCCTGCACGCGCGAGGTCACCCCGAGCTTCATGAGGACCCGTGACACGTGCGTCTTGGCGGTCGCGGCACTGACGAACAGCTCGGTGGCGATCTGCTGGTTGGTCAGACCGCGCCCGAGGGCGGCCAGGACGTCCCGCTCGCGTGGGGTGAGGCCCGCGACACGGGTGACCTTCGCGGGCTCGGGCTCGCTCGGGGGCGTGGATGCGGGCGGGGTAGTCGACGCGGGCGCCGCCGCCGCGAGTGCCCGGATGACCCGGCGCGTGACCTCGGGGGCGAGGACGCCGTCGCCGTCGGCGACACGGCGGACGGCGTCGAGGAGCTCGTGCGGCTCGGCCGACTTGAGCAGGTACCCCGCGGCGCCCGCACCCAGCGCACCGGTGACGTAGTCGTCGAGGTCGAAGGTCGTCAGGACCAGCACCTCGGCGAGCCCCTCCGCGGTGATGGCTGCTGTGGCGGTGATGCCGTCCGTCCCGGGCATCCGGACGTCCATGAGCACGACGTCGGGCCGCAGCGCACGGGCGCGCTCGACGGCGCTCGCCCCGTCACCGACCTCGGCGACCACCTGGAGGTCCGCCGCCGACTCGAGCAGGAACCTCAGCCCCGCGCGCACGGCGGCGTGGTCGTCGGCCAGCAGCACCCGGATCACGGGGCACCTCCGGGCGTCAGCGGGATGGTGCTGCGCACGGACCAGAGGCCGGCCTCCGGCCCGACCTCCAGCGTCCCGCCCAGACCCTCGGCACGCTCACGCATGCTCAGCAGGCCGGTCCCCGGGGCGGCCGCGCCGCGCCCGGCAGGAGACGCGGCCGGTGTCACGGGCAGCGGGCTGGTGACACAGACAGAGAGCGAGTCCTCGACCTCCTCCAGCACGACGCGCACCTCCCCGCCGGCACCGTGCTTCGCGACGTTCGTCAGCGCCTCCTGGACGATGCGCAGCGCCGCCTGCTCGACCGCGGCCGGCAGGCCGCGAGGAGCACGATCCTCGAGGACGATCTCGGCACCGGCGTCTCGGTGCCCGGCGACGACACCAGCGAGGTCGGCGAGAGTGCCCGGTGCACTGACCGGCCCCGCTGCGGGGTCGTCGGCGCGGAGCAGCAGGATCATCGCACGCATCTCCTCGAGAGCCGCGAGGCTCGACGTCCTGGCCATCTCCAGGGTCTCGCGCTCTCGCCCCGCCGGACCGGCGAGGGCAGCGCCCGTCCGGATCGCGACGGCCGACACGTGGCCGGCGACCACGTCGTGCAGGTCCCGGGCCATCGTGCGGCGCTCCGCCTGGACGGCGTCCCGTCGCCGCAGCTCCTCGATGCGCGCCAGCCCCTCGGCGTTCGCGCTGGCCAGCGCCGCACGCTCCTCGGCGAGCACGGCGACCTCTGACGTCGCCCGGACGTTCCCCGCCCACCACAGCGGCACCACGAGGAACCCGGCAGCCTGGATGGCGCCCGTCGCCACGGCACGGGGCTCACCGTCGGACGCGACACCGGCGACCGCCGCCGCGACCCCGACGAGCGACCACGCCGCCACGACCAGCACCTGCCGCCCGGTCCGCGACGAGAACAGCGCCGCGGAGTAGAGGAGGTCGAGCACCACGAGGAGCGTCCCGAGGCTCCCGCCCAGGGCCAGGTCGACGGCCAGCAGCACGAGGCCTGCGGCGAGCGCCAGCAGAGGCCGGCGCCGCTTGCCGAGCATGACGGCCGTCCCCAGGACGAGCGGCACCGCGTGCCACCAGCGGTCCGGGTCGAGCGCGTCGTCCTGGGCCCACAGCCCGGACAGCCCGACGGCCAGCAGGGCGAGCCCCGCGACGAGGACCGCGAGGGCGACGCGCAGGTCGGACCGGAACCAGCCGGGGGCGGTGCGGCGGGCGGCCGTGAGCACCTCGTCGAGGTCACGGGTGATGGGCTGCACCCGTCGATCAGACCACACCCGCGCTCCCGCGCGCGTCGCCCGAAGGATGTACGGCGCGCCTGCGTGCTGCCGACCAGGGATCGCCCGGACGGCCGACGACGGCGCCCCGTGCGCCGCGGAGGATCGAGACATGGAAGACCTGCTCTCGGAGAACCCGCTCGTCCTGCTCGTGGTCGCCTGCGAGATCGGCTTCTGGGTCGTGCTCGTGGCCGGGCTCGTCGCCCGCTACCCGCTGCGCCGCCCCCGGCTCGGCGGTGTCCTGCTGGTGTGCGTGCCGGTCGTGGACCTGGTGCTCGTCACGGCGTCGGTCGCCGACGTCGCACGCGGCACGCCGCCGGGGTTCTCGCACGGGCTCGCGGCCGTGTACCTCGGGTTCACCGTGGCCTTCGGTCACACGCTCGTGCGGTGGGCCGACGTGCGGTTCGCGCACCGCTACGCCGGTGGCCCCGCTCCGGTCCGCGCTCCCCGCGACGGTCTGGCCGCTCTCCCCAAGGAGATGAAGGACTTCGGCCGGGCGGTGCTCGCCGCCGTGATCGCGGGCGCCGTGCTGCTCACGCTGAGCCTCGTCGCCGGATCCGGGGTACCGCCGCTCTCGGCGTGGCCCGAAGACCCGCTGTGGAGCTGGACGGCCCGCATCGGCGTGGTGCTCGCCGTGTGGTTCGTCACCGGCCCGGTGTGGGTCGCGCTCGGGCCGCGGAAGGCTGAGGCGAGCCGCTCGCGCTGACGCGCGTCGGCGGTCAGCCGGCCCTCGGCGCCGGGACCGGCCCGACGCCGCCGAGCGTCGGCACGACCGTCCGGATGCTGCCGTCGTCGTCGAACTCGAGCCTGTCGATCGTCGTCTCGCGGTGCGTGCCGTCGCCGTCCGGGATCGCGAAGCGGTGGTAGGCGACGTACCACTCGTCGGTCCCGGGCACCTGGAGGATCGAGTGGTGCCCGGTTCCCCGGATCCCCTGCTCGAGGTCCTTGGAGAGGATGACCCCACGGTTGGTCCACGGACCGTAGACCGACGGTCCTGTGGCATAGGCGACGCGGTAGTCCTCCGAGCGGGTGTCGTCGACCGACCACGAGAGGTAGTAGGTGCCGTGGCGCTCGACGAGGAACAGCGCCTCACGGAAGTCGTCGATGCCCTCGACGACCCGGACGGCGGCGGGGTCGAACCCTGCCATCGTGTCGTCGAGCGGGACGACGTAGCCGGTCGTGTTGCCCCACAGCAGGTAGTGCTGGCCGTCGGTGTCGACGAACACCGCCGGGTCGATCTGCTGGCCGTCGCCGTAGTCGGCCTTGTCGACGAGAGGCCGTCCGAGCATCTCGCGGAAGGGGCCGACGGGTGAGTCGGCGACCGCCACCCCGACCGACTGCTCGGCGGTGAAGTAGAAGTACGTCTTCCCGTCGCGCTCGATCGCCGCCGGGGCCCACGCGTGGGCGCTCGCCCACGGGACGTCGGTGCCGAGCGTGAGGATGGTGCCGCGGTTGGTCCAGCTGGCGAGGTCGGGCGACTCCCACACCTCGAAGTGGGTCCCGCCCCAGCCCTCGTAGCCGTCGGTCGTCGCGTACACGTAGTACCTGTCGCCGATCGCGAGGATGTTCGGGTCCGCGTAGTACCCCGGCAGCACCGCACCGCCCGGAGAGGTCTGCGCGCTCCGGGAGGCTGCGCCGGGAAAGGTCTCTGTGCTGCCCACGCCGTCGTGGGGGTGCTCGGTAGTCACCGGACCACCGTACCGGAAAGCGCTCGCCGGGCCTGGACGGCGAGAAGTCACCTGGACGCAACACACCATGCCCAGACGCAACGCCCCGGAAACACTCCACGGCCACCCGCGAAACATGTGTCCAGGACTGTATACATCCATGAGCACAGAACTGGACCCGGCGGTGTCGACACCCCCGCAGCGCCCCGCCTCACGGCGCGAGCAGGTGTACCTGGCACTGCGCGACGAGCTCATGAACGGCCGCATCTCGCCGTACGAGCGTCTGGCCGAGGAGCGCATCGCCGAGCGGCACGACGTGTCCCGCACCCCGGTGCGCGAGGCGCTCGCCCGGCTCCAGGCCGACGGTCTCGTGGAGAAGCGCGACGGGGGTCTGTACCTCTACCTGCCGAGCTTCCACGAGCTCGCCGGGCTCTACGAGCTCCGCGTGACCCTCGAGCTGCGCGGCATCGAGCGGGCCATCGCCGAGGTGGACATCCACCACGACCGTGCCCGTCTCGAGACCGAGCTCGACCGCTGGTACGGCCACCGCGACCACCGACCCACCCCGGATGCCGGGTTCGTCGCCGAGGACGAGCAGTTCCACATGACGCTCGTCGACTCCTCGGGGAACCCCGCGCTCACCCAGGCGCTGGTCCAGGTGAACAGCCGGATCCGCTCGGTGCGCATGTACGACTACCTGACCGAGAACCGGATGACGGCCACGATCACCGAGCACATCGAGATCGCCGAGCTCGTCGTCCGCGACCGCCTCCCAGCAGCGCTCGACGCGCTGCGCCACCACGTCGGCGCCTCCCAGGACGTCGTCATGGAGCGCGCCGCGAACGCCCTGGCCATGACCCGGATGATGAAGTGAGAGGACTCTCGATGACCCCCGTGACCGACCTGACCGAGGCGCCGACCGCGAGCGTCGGCGACGCCCTCCCCGCCGCGACCCTGCCCGACGGCCCCTGCGTCCGCCGGGTGCTCGCCGCCTTCGAGGCCCTCGAGGCCGCCGACCGCCCGGACGTGTGGACGCACGTGCGCCCCGTCGAGGACGTCGTCGCCGAGGCGGCTGCTCTCGACGCCCGGGTGGCGTCGGGCGAGGATCTCCCGCTCGCCGGGACCGTGCTCGGCGTCAAGGACAACATCGACGTCGCCGGGCTGCCGACCACGGCCGCGCACCCCGCCTTCGCCCGGGTCCCCGCCCGCTCGGCGACCGTCGTCGCGCAGCTCGTGGCGGCCGGCGCCCTCGTGCTCGGCAAGACGAACCTCGACCAGTTCGCGACCGGGCTCACCGGCTCGCGCAGCCCGTACGGCGTGGTGCGCAGCGCCGTCGTCACCGACCGGGTGTCCGGCGGCTCGTCCTCCGGCTCGGCCGTCGCCGTCGCGCTCGGCATCGTCGACGCGGCGCTCGGCACCGACACGGCCGGGTCGGGGCGCGTCCCGGCGGCCTTCAACGGACTGGTCGGGATCAAGCCGACGCTCGGCCTCGTCCCCAAGGACGGCGTGGTCCCGGCCTGCGAGTCCTTCGACTGCGTCACCGTGCTCGCCCCGACGCTCACGACGGCCCAGACCGTCCTGGCGCACATGACCGCCGTGAGCCCGCTCGACCCGTCGTCGCGGACCTGGCCCGCCGACGCGCCGCTCGCCGCTCCGGCCGCAGCACGGGTCGCAGTCCCCCGGGACGAGGACCTCCTGCGGCTGTCCCCCGAGGCCCGGACCCGGTTCGAGGAGGCACGTGCCCGGCTCGAGGCCACCGGCGCCACGACCGAGGCGATCGACCTCACCCCGTTCCTCCGGGCGGCGACGCTGCTCTACGACGGCGGGCTCGTCGCCGAGCGCTACGCGGCCTTCGGCGAGTTCGTCGCGGCGCACCCGGAGCAGGCCGACCCGACGGTCGCACGGATCGCCGCCGCCGCCGGTGAGGTCACCGCCGCGCAGTACCTCGCCGCCCAGGCCGCCCTCGCGGCCTACCGGCTCGAGGCGATGGCGACGCTCGACGGCTTCGACGCGCTCCTCGCCCCGACCGCCCCCGAGCACCCGACGGTGGCAGCCGTGGCGGCCGACCCGCTGGGCACGAACGCCCGCCTCGGCACCTACACGAACTTCGTCAACCTGTTCGACATGGCGGGCGTGGCCGTGCCGGCCGGCGAGGCCGACGGCGGGCTGTTCGGCGTGAGCGTCCTCGTCCGGGCCTTCGACGACCAGGTCGCGATCGACCTCGCCGCCCGGCTGGTCAGCTTCGGCGCTGACGGCGCTGACGGCACGGACGCCCCGCCCGCTGCGTACCCCACGACCGGCACGAGCCTGGTGGTCTTCGGTGCTCACCTCACCGGCGAGCCCCTCAACACGGACCTCGTCGCGCTGGGCGCCCGGTACGTCGGACCGGTGACGACCGCCCCCGAGTACCGGATGCACGCGCTCGACACCACCCCCGCGAAGCCCCTGCTCGCAGCGGTGGCGCCGGGCACCGGGACCCGGATCGCCGGCGAGGAGTGGCTGGTCACCCCGCACGCCCTCGGGCAGCTGCTCCTGACCGTCCCCCGCCCGCTCGCCCTCGGCGCCGTCACCCTCGACGACGGACGCGACGTCACCGGCTTCGTCGGCTCCCTCCCCACCACCGGCGAGCCTCCGGCAGACATCTCCCACCACGGCAGCTGGCGCACCTACCGCGCCTCCCTCAACCCCCTCACGTAACCCGCCCCCCTCTCATGCCCGTGGCGCGTTCGCCCAGCCCTCCGCGGCGCACCGTGCCCTCGCGCCCCGGGCATGAGAAGGGGTTCTGCACCCCCTGCACGCTCTGCACCCTGCACGCACAGCACCCGACAGAAGAGAGACTCCCGTGAAGACCTCCCGCACCCTGGCCGCCCTCGCGACCACGATGCTCGCAGCCGCCTCCCTCACCGCCTGCTCGGGCGACGCCTCGGCCGACGCCGACGGCAACACGATCGTCAAGGTCGGCACCCTCAAGGGGCAGCCGCACCTGTACGCCCCGTACTTCTACGAGGAGAACGCGCCCGAGGGCGTGACCTTCGAGATCGTCACCTTCGACACCTCCCCCGACATCAAGAACGCCGTGGTCAGCGGCAGCATCGACTTCGGTGTCGCTGGCGTCCCCTCGGCCATCTCGGGCGCCTCGGCCGGTCAGGACGTCGTGGTGGTCGCCGCCGCCGCCGACGGTGGCTCGGGCATCATCGGCAAGGAAGGGCTCGACGGCGTCGAGTCCCTCGCCGGCCTCAAGGTCGGGTACCCCAAGGGCTCCTCGCAGGAGATCCTGCTGCGCATGACGCTCGACGCAGCCGGCATGGACGCGGACGCCGACCTCGAGCTCGTCAACCTGCCGTTCTCCGACATGGCGAGCGCGCTCGCCGCCGGCCGGATCGACGCGTTCTCGTCGGCCGAGCTCGGCCCGTCCACCGCCCTGCAGTCCGGAGCCGTCGAGGTCGCCTCGCCCTACGAGACGCCCGTCGGCAAGGTGAACATCGGCCTCTACACGACCGGTGCGCTCGTCGAGGAAGACCCCGAGCTCGTCCAGGACGTCGTCGACGCGCACATCGCGGCGACCGAGCACATGGCCGAGGACCCCGAGGACTGGGCCGCCGGTGTGGTCGAGACCTTCGGCATCGACGCGGCCGTCGTCGACACGGCGATCACGAACATCTGGCCCCGCTGGGAGATCGACGCCGAGTACACCGAGCAGGTGACCGCGCTCGTCGGCCAGATGGCCGACCTCAAGCAGATCGAGTCCGAGCCCGACGTCGCGACCCTGATCGACACGACCTTCGTGGACGCGCACGCGTCCTCCTGACCCCCTGTGCCCCCTGGTGCTCCGGCCGACCGTCAGCCGGCCGGAGCACCCCGGCTCGTCCCGAGAGGGAAGTGACATGACCGCACGCACGGACGCACCGTCCACCACGGACACCCCGACCACCGCACCACGCCCGTCCTCGCCCGCCGCCGAGAGCTCGGCCCCGAGCTCCACCACCCCGGTCGCCCCGGGGAAGCCCACCGCAGACGCGGCGCCGGCGGCCCGCCGCCTGCGGCTGCCGAGCCGCAGCACCTGGACCACCGTCCTGCTCGCGCTCCCCGTGCCGATCGTCGGGCTCCTCCTCTGGAACCTCGGTGTGAAGCAGGCGTGGACGCTGCCCTTCGGCATCCAGATGGGGTTCCTGCCGACTCCGGTCGAGGTGGCCCAGCGCATCCTCGACCTCGCGGGCGCCGGCACCATCGACGACGCCTTCAGCGGTACCCTCCTCGACCACCTCGGTGCGTCGACGGTGCGCGTGCTCTCCGGCTTCGGGCTCGCCGCGCTGCTCGCCATCCCGCTCGGCGTGATCATGGGCCGCTTCTCGCTGGCCTTCAAGATGCTCGACCCGACGGTGAACCTCACCCGCCCCATCCCGGTGACGGCCTGGGCACCGCTCACCCTGCTCATCATCGGGTACGGCGACGGCTCGGCGATCTTCCTCGTGTTCCTCGCCGCGTTCTTCCCGATCCTGCTCAACACCATCTCCGGCGTCCGGCAGGTGCCTGTCCGGCTCGTCGAGGCGGCGTCCATGCTCGGCACACGCTCCGGCCAGGTGCTCTACAAGGTGATCCTCCCGGCGTCCATGCGCTCGATCGTGGGCGGCCTGCGCATCGCGCTCGGGCTGTCCTGGGTGATCCTCGTGGTCGGCGAGACCGTCGGCATCAGCACCGGGCTCGGCGCGATGATCACGCAGGCCCGCGACATGTCCAAGACCGACCTCATCGTCGCCGGGATGGTCGTCATCGGCCTCGCCGGGTTCGTCGCCGACCGCCTGCTCGTGGGCCTCGTCAAGCTCGTGACGCGCAGCCGTCCGACCCTCTCCTAGAAGGAGCGCACCATGCCTCGCATCGGAACCATCCGTCCCACCCGTCCCGCCGACATCGAGGTCCGTGACCTCGGCAAGCGCTACGGCCGCGCCGGCTCGGGCATCTTCGCCATGGACGACGTCGACCTCACCGTCCCCGCCGGGGAGTTCGTGTGCGTCGTCGGCGCGAGCGGTTGTGGCAAGAGCACGCTGCTGCGCATCCTCGCCGGCTTCGAGCCCGCCACCAAGGGCACGGTGACCGTCGCCGGCGAGGCCGTGTCGAAGCCCGACCCCGAGCGGGGAGTCGTCTTCCAGGACTACGGGCTGTTCCCGTGGCTCTCGGTGAGCGAGAACATCGCCTACGGACCGCGCCAGGCCCGGCTCCCCCGCGACGTGGTCCGCGAGCGCACCACCCGGTTCCTCGAGGCGGTGGGGCTCACACGCTTCGCGGCGAAGTTCCCGCACGAGCTCTCGGGCGGCATGCAGCAGCGCGTGGCGATCGCCCGGGTGCTGGCCAACGACCCGTCGGTCATGCTCATGGACGAGCCCTTCGGCGCGCTCGACGCGCTGACGCGCTCGTCGCTCCAGGCGGAGCTGTCCAAGATCCACCGCGAGACGGGCACGACGGTCGTGTTCGTCACGCACTCCATCGAGGAGGCGGTGTTCCTCGCGGACCGTGTCGTGGTGATGGCCGGCGGAGCGTCGCACGGTGTCCCCGGGCACATCCGGGAGATCGTGCCGATCGGCCTCGGGGCGGACCGGGACGTGACGTCGCCGGAGTTCAACGAGCTCAAGCGGCACATCTCGGCGCTGGTCCACCAGGGGGTGGAGGTCGCGGCCTGAAGCGACGGCCGTCGCGGCACAGCGCACCTCCCCGCTCGGGGTGGTGCGCTCTGCTGCGTCCAGGGCCCGACCTGGCGCTCGGCGGTGCTCGCTAGCGCTCCCGCAGCGCTTCGACGAGCTCAGCCTTCGCCATGCGTGAGCGGCCCTCGATCCCGAGCTCGCGCGCCCGGCGGCGCAGCTCGGGCACGGTCCACTCCTCGTAGGACGGAGCCTTGCCGCCCTTCTTCCCCACCTCGCTGCGGGACGACGCCGCGGCGGCGTTGGCGATGCGCGCCGCCTTCTCCTTGGAGCTGCCCTCGTCGCGCAGCTTCTCGTACAGGTGCTTGTCCTTGACCGACGGGCCGGGATCTTCCTTCGGCATCGCAGATCCACCTCTCAGGTCGTCCGGATCACGTCATCCCACCGTAGGACGGCCCCCAACAGGGTGCACGCGGCGCGAGCCCGCCGACGGCTCAGCACTGCACCCTCTCAGCCGAGCACGCCCTCGAGCCGGTAGAGCCACTCGGCTGTCCCCTGCTCGCGCCAGGCCGGCTCTTCGAGGTGGTCGAGGAAGATGCCGTGCTCGGTGAGCACGAGGGTGCTGCCCGTGCTGTTCTCGGTGATCTCGACGGAGGTGATCGACACGGTAGCGACCCGCCCGGCGTGGGCGAGCGTCGAGGAGTAGACGAGGCGCGCCCCGGGCTGGATCTCCTGGTAGGTCGAGGTGAAGACGAAGGGCACGTCCGGGTCCGGTCCGCCACGGGTCACCTCGGTCCCGCCGACCTGGAAGTCGAGCGAGTGCTCGGCACCGGGGCTGGCGAACCGCGGGCCTTGGTGGCGGGGTCCGCCCAGGCCGCGAAGACCACCGCGGGCGGGACGTCGTAGCGACGCTCGAGGGTGAAGGTGGCGTGCTCTGCGGGGTGCGTGGAGGTCATGGTGTCTCTCCTCGAGCGTCGGGGCTCAACCGGCCGGCTCGTACCGACGTCTTGTGTCGATCCTCAGTCTGTCGCCCGTCCGCGTAGTGTGCGAGCTCAGCGCGTGACCACCGCTGGCCGACGCGCGTCGTCGACCCGGACGACGACGTCGGCCATGACCTCGGGCTCGACCTCCTCGCGGTAGCGCTCGTAGGCCTCGAGCGTCCAGCGGTCCTGGTCGGAGGTGCGTCGCGTGATCGTCGAGGACCGCAGCGAGAGGTGCACAACGAGGTCGAGGTCCAGCCAGCGGCCCATCGCCAGCGACCCGTCGAGCAGCACCACGAGGCCGGGCGGCGCGTCGACGTAGGGTGCGCGGGTCGCACGGTCCGTGACGGGGTCGCGCAGCGTCGGCAGGTAGCGGCCCTGCCCCTCGGGCCCGACGGCGGTGAGCACCTCGCGGTTGAGACCGGCGACGTCGATCCACGCGTCGAGGAGGCTGTCGGGGTCGCGGCGACCCATCTCGAGGCGCAACGACGCGGGCCGCAGGAAGTCGTCGACCCGGATACGCGCCACGGGGCGTCCTGCGGCGCGCAACGGCTCGACGAGCGAGTCGGCCAGCTGGCCAGTATCCGTCGAGGGGTGGCCGTCGATCAGCACGCGCAGCGCAGCAGGCGCCGGGTGCACGAGGATGCGCTCGACGAGCCTGCCCCGCAGGGCGTCCTCGGTGACGGGTTCGACGCGCATGTCTCCAGGATGCCGTGGAGGTACCGGCGGCGGCGACCGGCGACGAGGTCTCCGGACCGCGAGGGGCCATCGAGAGCCGCCGACCGCGACTGTCCTGTGGCGCATCTCACGCCGCTCCCGGGAACTCCTCTCCCCCAGATCTCTGTTGACGCTCTCATGACCACCGAGACGTTCACCCCGACCGACGCAGCCTTCGACGAGCTGCTCGACATCGACGCGGCGACCGCGGACCTGCTGTTCCGCGAGGCCCGCTCCGTGAACGCGTTCGCGGACACGGAGGTCCCGGAGGAGAAGATCCAGGCCGCCTACGACCTGGTGCGGTGGGGCCCGACCGCGATGAACACCGTCCCGCTCCGGCTCCTGGTGCTCCGTGACCCGGCCGCCCGGGCACGCCTGGTCGAGCACATGGCCGAGGGGAACCGGGCCAAGACCCTCGCCGCACCGCTGACCATCGTCGCCGCCGCCGACACCCGGTTCCACGAGCACATGGACGTCCTCGCCCCGCACATGGACGGAGCCCGCGAGCGCTTCGAGGCCGCGGGCGAGGAGTCCCGCAGCGGCATGGCCCGCACCTCGTCGCTCCTCCAGGTCGGCTACCTCGTCGTCGGGCTGCGTGCCGCCGGCCTGCACGTCGGGCCCCTCGGCGGCTTCGACGCCGCGGGTGTCGACGGAGAGTTCTTCAGCGAGAACGGGTGGCGCTCGCTCGTCGTCCTCAACGTCGGGACGCCCGCGGCAGAGGGCGCGACCCGTCCTCGCGCGACGCGTCTGCGCTACGACCAGGTCAGCCAGACGCTCTGACCGGACGGCCCTCGTGCGCTGCCGCACCGGCACCCAGGGCCAGCAGGACTGCACCTGAGGTGGATCCGAGCAGGTCAGCCGGTCTCTAGTGTCGTGGGCATGACTACACCGAGCACGCTCAGCGCCCCGGAGACGGGAGCCGTGTCGCCGCCTGCCCCGACGCGATCGACAGGTCCACGCGACCGCCTCCCGTCGGAGTTCCGGCCTGAGCCGCCCGCCACCTGGTGGCCCGAGGTCACGGCCGGCGCGCTGACCCTCGCGTCCGGGCTCTGGGAGATCGTCACTCTCCTGCCCCACCTGTCCGTCGTGGGGCTCTCGTGGGTGATCCTCATGACGGTGCGCCTCGGGATGGTCACGGCAGCTGCGGCGATGTTCCGTCGTGCGCCGGGCTCGTCGCTCGCGCTCGTCTGGTCGGCTCTCGCCGTCCAGCTCGCTGCTGGCTCGACGGTCAGCCACGCGGGCGCCTCGGCCCTCGTCGTCGTCCTGGTCGCCTTCGGCGCGGCTCGCCACGGGCGTCGGCTGACGCTCTGGGCCGCCGCAGCCTCCCTGGTGCTGTCGACAGCCCTGACCGTGCTCCTCGTGATGGCCGCTCCCGGGCGCCTCCAGCGGCTCCCGTTCCCCCTTCGTGGCGTGACCGAGAACGTCGACGGGCCTCTCGGTGGAGTCGTGCTCGGCCTCCTCCTCGGCACCGGGCTGCTCGTTCCCTGGGCGTTCGGCGGTGCGCTGCGGCTGCGCGAGCGTGCCCGCCGGTCGGAGGACGACCGGATGCGCGCCACGGCTGAGCGCGACGAGGCCGACCGCCAGCGCTCTCTCGCCGAGGAGGTCGCCGCGCTGCGCTCCGTCCAGGCCCGCCTGGCCCGCGACGTGCACGACGTGGTCGGGCACTCGCTCGCCGTGGTGCTCGCCCAGGCGGAGTCGGCGCAGTACCTGCCCGACGACGACCCCGCCGCGCTGCGCCGGGCGATGGCGAGCATCGCGACGTCGGCGCGCACCTCCCTCGTCGACGTCCGTCAGGTGCTGGCGTCGATCGACGGTGAGCACACCGAGGGTCCGGCTCCGCGCGGCACCCTCGACACCCTGCTCGACGACGTGCGCGCGGCCGGCACACCGGTCGAGGAGGACACCGCGGGCACGGCCCGCCCTCTGCCCCCAGAGCTCGAGACCGTCACCTACCGCGTGCTGCAGGAGATGCTCACCAACGCTCTCAAGCACGGCGCACGCGGCGAGCCCGTACAGGTGGAGCGCGTGTGGGGCGAGGACCTTCTCCTGGCGGTGGAGAACGTCGGAGGCCCGGTCGTCGGGACCGACGTCGCCGAGCGTGCCCCGACCGGTGGTGCAGCAGCCGACGAGGCAGCGACGGTGGTCGATGCCTCCGAGGCCGCGCCCTTCGTCGAGGGCCTCGGCCTGGCGAGCATGCGACGGCGCCTCACCCAGGTCGGCGGCACGCTCGACATCACGCGGTCCACCCAGCCCGACGGCTCGGTGCGTGTCCGCGCGGAGGCCCGGGTCCCCCTGGGCCGTACGCTGCGCACGACGGCCGACCACGTGACACCCGAGGACCGCGCATGACGACGCACACCGGCGCCCCTGACCAGCCCAGCAGCGCTGCCGAACCTGGCACCGCTGCGCCGCAGAACGCCGCTGACCAGCCCGGCACCCCCAGGATCCGGGTGCTGCTCGTCGACGACCAGGAGCTGTTCCGCTCGGGCATCGCGGTGATCGTCGACGCGCAGGACGGCCTCGAGGTCGTCGGCCAGGCGGCCGACGGGAGCGAAGCCGTCCGGATGGTCGACGACCTCTCTCCCGACGTGGTCCTCATGGACGTGCGGATGCCCGAGCTCGACGGTGTCGAGGCCACCCGGCAGATCTTCGCTCCGGCCCGTGCGGCCTCTCGCGCCGGCCCGGTCCGGGTGATCGTGCTGACCACCTTCGACCTGGACGACCGCGCCGCGGCGGCCATCCGCTATGGCGCGAGCGGGTTCCTGCTCAAGGACGCGACGCCGGCCATGCTGCGCGACGCGATCCGCACGGTGCACGCGGGCAACGCCGTCCTCGCGCCGGACGACCTGTCGACGCTCCTCGACGGCAGGTTCCGCGCGCGACGGCCGAGCCCTCCCGGCCTCGAGGACCTCACCCCGAAGGAGCGCGAGGTGCTGGCGGCGGTCGCCGCAGGCCTCAACAACGCCGAGATCGCCCGACGCGCGTTCGTCAGCGAGTCGACGGTCAAGACCCACGTCGGCGCGGTCCTGCGCAAGCTCGGCCTGCGTGACCGGGTCCAGGTCGTCGTGCTCGCGCACGAGCACGGGCTGGTGGACCCAGCCCTCGGCCGCGAGAGCCCCTGAGCCTTGAGCCCTTGAGCCCCGCGCCGGCTCAGTGCTGGAAGGTCTGGTGACCGACGACCCTCAGCAGCGCGAGCCTTGCCTGCTCGTCCGGGCGTTCTGGCGGGGCGGTGAGGACCAGCAGCGACTGGCTCTGGTCCTCGGTGAACAGCGCCTGGCAGTCGAGCTCGAGCGCGCCGACCTCGGGGTGCAGCAGCGTCTTGTGGTCCGCGAACCGGCGCGCGACCTCGTGCGTGGCCCACAGGGCGGCGAACTCGGGGCTCGTCCGCTCGAGCTCGGCGGCGATCGCACCGGCCGGCGAGCCCGGGCCGGTCCGGCCGTAGGCGACGCGGAGCGAGGCGACCAGGGCCTTCCCCTGCCGCGCGTGATCGTCCACCGGATAGACGGACCTCGCTCCAGGTATGGCGAACCATCGATAGATGTCGCTGCGCTCCATGCCGGCCCGCCCCGAGGCGTCGCCGAAGAGTGCGACCGCCATCGCGTTGGCCGCGAGCGTCTCGCAGAGCTCCGAGAGGATCAGCGCCGGGCAGTCGTCGAGCCGGTCGAGCACACGCAGCAGCGCCGGTGCGACGTGCTGGCTCGCGCTCGTCCGGTCCGGGGCCGGGTGGCCCGCGGCGCGATACAGGTAGTCACGCCCGTCCGCCGTCAGGCGCAGGGTCCGGGCGAGGGCCGCGAGCATCTGCGTGCTCGGCTGCGGGCCACGACCCTGCTCGAGCCGCGCGTAGTAGTCCGTCGACATGCCGGTCAGCGCGGCGACCTCCTCGCGGCGCAGCCCGGGAGCCCGACGGCGGGCACCGGGCGGCAGCCCGACGTCGCCCGGCTGGAGCGCCTCTCGTCGCGCACGGAGGAATCCTGCGAGCTCGTCTCGGTCCATCGCACCATCATCGCCTCGTGCGTGGCAGTGGAACCAGGGACCGCCGATCCCTGGGTCGCTGCTCCCCGGATCACCAGGTCTCTCCCGCCCACCGAACCGCGGGTGCACGGTAGGTCCATGGACATCACCACGAGCACAGTCTTCATCCCCGGCGCCACGAGCGGCATCGGGCTCGCCCTCGCCCTCCGGCTGCAGGCCCGGGGCAGCACCGTCGTCGTCGGAGGACGACGCACCGACCTGCTCGAGCGCATCGCCGTCGAGCACCCCGGCATCGGCACCGTGCAGGTCGACACCGCCGACCCGGCGAGCATCACCAGGGCGGCCGCCGAGGTGCTGGCCGCCTACCCCCGGCTCGACACCCTCGTCACGATGGCGGGCATCATGCGCTCCGAGGACTGGCTCTCCCCCGGGACCTTCCTCGCCGACGCCGAGGCGACGGTCACGACCAACCTGCTCGGCCCGATCCGCCTGGTCGCCGCGTTCCTCGAGCACCTGCGGACCCGCCCGGACGCGACCATCGTCACGGTGTCGAGCGGCCTGGCGCACGTGCCGCTGCGCGTGACCCCGACCTACAACGCCACCAAGGCCGCCGTCCACATGCTCAGCGAGTCCCTCCGTCTCCAGCTGGCGGGGACGAGCGTCTCCGTGCTCGAGCTCGTCCCGCCGGCCGTGCAGACCGACCTCATGCCCGGCCAGGCCGAGAACCCCGTCGCGATGCCGCTCGACGCCTTCGTCGACGAGGTCGTCACCCTGCTCGAGACGCAGTCCGACGCCCACGAGGTCCTCGTCGAGACCGTGGGCTTCCTGCGGTTCGCCGAGGTCCGCGGCCAGTACGACGAGGTGGTGGCGACGCTCAACAGCACCGACCGCCACGCGTCGGCCGAGTGACACCACCCTGATGGCTGGGTACACCTAGTTCGCTGTCGAGACGACGTCAGGAGGCGTCGTCCCGACAGCGCGCCCGGTCGTGTGCTGAGCCCAGCCGTCTCAGCGCTGCTCGTCCGCGCGCCGCCCCAGGTCTGCCAGCCTGGCGTTGTAGGCGTCGAGCTCTGCGTCGCCGTCCCGCTCGGCCTGGCGGTCGTAGCGCTTGGCGTCCCGGGCGTCGGACCGGGTCCACTGGAAGACGACGATGAGCGCTGCGAGCACCACGGGCAGCTCGCCCGCTCCCCAGGCGATACCACCCCCGGTCTGCTGGTCGGCGAGCAGCGCGACCTGGTCGTCACCACCCATCGCGCGCCACCAGTCAGGCGCCAGCAGGGTGTTCGACTCCATCACCGCCACCCCGAAGAACGCGTGGAAGGCCATGGTCACAAGCAGCACCACGAGCCGGATCGGCGGGCTGGCCTTCGCCGGCCCCGGGTCGACCCCGATGAGCATCCAGAAGAACAGGTAGCCGCTCGCGAGGAAGTGCACCTGCATGAGCACGTGCCCCTGGTGCTTGAACAGCGCGAAGTCGAACCATCCGGTGTAGTAGAACGCGACCAGGCTGCCGGCGAACAGGACCCCGGCCACGGGTGGCAGGGCCAGGAACCGCGCGTAGCGCGAGTGGACGAGCACGAGGATCCACTCGCGCGGCCCGCGGCTGGCGTCCGTGCGGTGCGGCAGCACCCGCAGGAGCAGCAGGACCGGACCGCCGAGCACGAGCGGCATCGGGGCGAACATCATGAGACCCATGTGCTGGATCATGTGCGTGCTGAAGTGCACCGACCCGTACACGGCGGGCCCGCCGCTCGTCACGTAGGCGAGCACGAGGCAGCCGAGGAGCCAGGACACCGTCCGACCCACGGGCCAGGAGTCGCCCCGGCGCCGCAGTCGCACGACGCAGGCGACGTACCCGCCGGCCAGGACGCAGACCAGCGCGAGCCACGCCCAGTCGACGTGCACCTGGGTGAGCATGTTCCGCACGGAGACGGGGTCCGGGTAGGGGAACCCGAGCAGCGCGTGCCTCGGGTCCCCCACGACCGGGTTCTGCGGGACGGGCGGGGCTGACCGTGACAGCGCGACAGAGGCGCCCATGGTCGTGGCCATGACGACCACCTCGGTCACGGAGAGCCGGACGAAGGCCCGGGAGCTCCGTGCCGGGTCGCGCAGCAGCGGCAGGATCCGGCGGCGCTGCAGGTACCCGGCGGCGCCGAGGAGGCACAGGGCGACCGTCTTGCCCACGAGCAGCAGCCCGTACGGCGTCGCGAGGTCGTCGAGACCGTCGAGGCGCAACGAGGCGTTGACGACCCCCGAGAACGCGACGGCGACGAAAGCCCAGCCGGCGATCGTCGAGTAGCGCGCGACGACCGTGGGCAGGTGCGTCCCGACGCGACGTCGCAGCAGCACGAGCGCGACGAGCCCGCCGACCCACGCGGTGACGCCCACGAGGTGGATGGCGAGGGAGTTCACGGCGTTCGCGTGCTCGTCGGCGCCGGCTGCGTGGCCGCTGAGCGACAGGGGCAGCAGCGCCGCGACGCTCAGGGCGCACGCGACCGCCACCCAGGACACCTTCCGGCTCACGAGGAGCACGACCATCGCCGCCGCGACGCAGGCTGCTGAGACGACCATCGTCTGGCCGAGCTCGATGCCGGTCGCGAAGTAGCGCAGCTGACCCGCGAAGCCGGGAGAGGTCACCGGCGCACCGATCGCGTCCGCCGTCGTGAGCACGAGCAGGACGAGCGCGGTCGCGAGCCAGCCCGCGGCCGCGCGCGCCGCCCAGCGGGCAGCCGTCCACTGCGAGTAGCTCACCACCCCCGGCACGTCGCGCTGCCCCGGGAGGACGAAGGTCGCGAGCAGCAGCAGCCCGATGGTCACGGCAGCGAGGGCGTCGTGCAGGGCTCGCGCGGCAGGCAGGCCGTAGGTGACCAGGTCGCCGGGCCCGGCGAAGACGCTCGGGGCGAACTCACCGGTGAGGACGAGCCCCGCGAGCGCGACCGCGACCGTGAGCGGCAGGCAGAGCAGCAGCACCACCTCGTCGGTGCGCAGCGTCGGGAAGCGGAACGGCTCGGGAGCCTCGTCGGAGGGCGGCCGGGTGGCGCCGTCGGCGGTCGGCCGGTCGGCGCCGTCGGCGCTCGGCTTGTCGGCGCCGTGGGCGCTCTGCCCGGCAGCGGGGCGTGGTGCTGTGGTGCTCATGGGGGTCCTGTCCTGGGACGAGCCTGCGGGCGGCGCGGCTCGTGGAACGTGCGGGGTGCGCGCGGCGGGGCGCGCGGCGACGACCGCGACGGCTGCGCGCGGTGCGTGGACTGCGGCGCGCTCGGCTCCTGAGGGCGCGCGGCGGTGTCAGACGGCCAGGACGACCGGCGGTCCCCGTCGCGCGACGGGGCTCGTGAGGGCAGAGAGCGCCGGGCGGGCAGACAGCAGCCCCTCGACGACCGGCAGGGGGCATCGCTCGACCACCACGGCGACGACGCGCGGCACGACACGGACGAGAACCGCAGACGCGACCTGCAGCAGCCGGGCGAGCACCAGCTCACCTCGGCGCAGCGCGAGGACCGTCACGGTCGCAGCAGCCCCGTGCGCGAGCCACATCCACCCGCCGGTGTGCCCGAGGTGCCCCAGGTGCGCCGCAGCGCTCGCGCCGGTCGAGACGACCACGTCGGCGTCGTGCCCGAGATGGTCATGCCTGCCGCCCCCGACGGGCATCACCGTGGTGCCGGCCGGGACCGTGCCCAGGACGAAGAACGTGTGGAACAGCAGCTGGCTGCTCACGACGGAGAGGCTCAGCCGCAGCGAGGAGAGCCGGACCCCGGCGAGCACGATGCACGCGGCGGCGGCGAGCACCAGGGGTACGACGATCCCCAGAGCACCGGGGACCGGCGCACCGGCGAGCAGGTGAGAGGCCAGCGCCACCCCAGTCGAGAGCACCGCGGCCGCGCCACCGCGGGCGACGCGCGCCCCACGTCCGTGCTGGCGACCTGTGCCGGGTCCCGTCGCACCGGTGCGCAGCACAGGTGTTCCGACGGGAGGCATGCCGTCGAGCCTATCCGAGGCGGACGCAGCAGAGGCCGCCTCCAGGATCTGGAGACGGCCTCGGGCTGTCGATCTTCGTGTGGGCGATACTGGGTTCGAACCAGTGACCTCTTCGGTGTGAACGAAGCGCGCTACCACTGCGCCAATCGCCCGTGCGTGCACGGCAAGCTCTTGCGACTCTGCGCGGTGTGCTCGTGGAAGAGCGTAACCGGTCGAGGGCCTCGAACGCGAACTGGCTCGCCGGCACGACCTCTCAGGGGTCGACCTGCTCCGCCAGACGACGCCCGAACAGCCCCTGAGCAGCGAGGACGAGCGGCCCGGGCGCGACGTCCTGGCCGTCGAGGGAGACCACCGGCGCGACGTTACGGATGCTCCCGGCGAGCGCGAGGCTCACGCCCCGCTCCCCCGAGACCCCGCCGATCGTCCCGCCCGCGGCGAGCGTCACCTCGTCGAGGATGCCGAAGGGGAGCTCGTCGACGCGAGCCTCCCGAGCAGGCAGGCCTTCCTCGCGAGCCCACTCGAGCATGAGCTCACGCGTGATCCCGGCCAGGCAGCCGGTGTCGAGGTGCGGGGTGAGCAGCTCGCCGCCGATCTCCACGAAGACGTTGGAGGCGGTGCCCTCGCAGAGCGCACCGACGGTGTTGGCCATGAGGCCCTCGTCACCTCCACGCTCGCTCGCGTAGGCGTAGCCGACGACGTTCTCGGCGTACGAGGTCGTCTTGAGGCCCGCGACGGCGGAGCGCTCGTTGCGGACCCACGGGAGCCGCACCGCGCGCGAGACGCTCGAGGGAGACGCAGGCCCTGCTGCCACGAGGAGCGAGAGCGGGCCGTCGCCGCGCATCGAGCCGAGCGGGGCGGGCCCGCCCGTCACCGTGATGCGCAGGCGCCCGGAGTCCGGGGCGGCGGCGAGCACCTGGGCGACGGCGTCGCGGACCAGCTGCTCCTCAGGCGCCACGAGGCCGATGCCGGCGGCGGAGCGTGCGAGACGGCGGAGGTGGCGGCTGAGCGCGAACGCCTGCCCGCCGTAGACCGCGCAGGTCTCGAAGACGCCGTCTCCGACGGTGATGCCGTGGTCCACGGCGCTGAGCGCGGGCTCCTCCGGCTTGAGCAGGTGGCCGTCCGACCAGATCACGACTGTCATGGACCTCAGTCTGCCGCAGATGCGAGCGCGATCAACCGGGCGGCCTTGAGCTCGGTCTCCTCCCACTCGCGCTCGGGGTCGCTCCCCCACGTGATCCCGGCACCGGTCCCGAAGCGCAGACGGCCGGTCCCGCGGGGCTGGTCCTCGGACCACCAGAACGTCCGGATGCCCACGGCGAGCTCCGCGGTCCCGGTGTCCGCGTCGACCCACCCGACGGCCCCGCAGTACGGACCACGCGGCGCGGTCTCGAGCTCGTCGATGATGCGCAGGGCCGACGACTTGGGCGCTCCCGACACCGAGGCCGGCGGGAAGGTCGTGGTGAGGAGCGTCGCCCAGAGGTCGTCCGATGCTGCCACCTCCGGGAGCAGCTCCCCCGCGACCGTGGAGACGAGGTGGACCAGCCCGGGGTGCTCCTCGACGCCGAGGAGCGTGGTGACCGCCACTGTCCCCGGGACGCACACGCGCTGGAGGTCGTTGCGGACGAGGTCGGTGATCATGACGTTCTCCGCCTCGTCCTTGCCGGTGAGCCCGTCAACCGTCCGGGCGGTGCCCTTGATGGGGGCGGACGTGATCGTCGCGGAACCAGGCCCGTGGAGGCCGTCGACGCGCAGGTAGAGCTCGGGCGACGCCGTCACCACCCAGACGGGGTCGAGGTCGGCGCCGGGGTCGGCCGCACGGTGCGAGGCGTCCGGCGTCCCGCGCGGCACGTGCACGAGACCTTGGTAGGGCGCGGGGTTCCCGGCCACGAGGCGGTCGGCGAGCGCCCGCGGGTCCGGCTCGTCGCCCGCCACCCGCCCGAGCGGGGCGTCGAGGACCCGGCAGATGTTGGCCTGGTAGACGGCACCAGCCCGGACGTGCTCGCGCACGCGCCGCACGGCGTCGCCGTAGCCCGCCCGGTCCAGGGACGACGTCCAGGTGTCAGGTCGTGGGCCCGACCAGGCATCGTCCGAGTCGATCTCGTCAGCTGTGCCGAGCGGGTGAGCGTCCACCGAGACGGCGTCGGCCGCGCCGCGGGAGACCCGCGTCACGTCGTCGAAGCGCCAGGCTCGCGCCCGCCCCTCGAACTCCGCGACCACGAACCACACGCCACCCCGCCGGAGCGCACGGGGATCGGTCGCGAGGTCGACCATCTCGACCGGACGCCGGGCCTCGATCCCGGCGAAGCGCGCGTATCCCTGCTGGTTGTCCACGCCGCAACGCTACCCAGTAGCCCCGGGACGGGCGGCGACGTCCGTCGAGAGCACGCGCCGGGCCGTCCGCGCACCCCCTCTCATCACCTCTCGGCGGCGGGTTCTCGCGCCTCACGAGCCGCGTCGTGACCTGCGACGACGAGCCAGTTGGACTCCGCGCCGAAAGTTCAATAGAGTCTGTGACGCGCCAAGAACACCGACGCAGTTCGGCCGGTGTTCACAGCAGCATGCGGACGTGGCTCAGTGGTAGAGCATCACCTTGCCAAGGTGAGGGTCGCGGGTTCGAATCCCGTCGTCCGCTCGGAGATAGTTCTTCCGAGCAATCTGAAGATCTGTGTCTCTACGGTGGAGTGGCCGAGAGGCGAGGCAGCGGCCTGCAAAGCCGTCCACACGGGTTCGAATCCCGTCTCCACCTCGCAGAACGACACGAACGACCGGTAGTTCAGCACCACCAGCTCCAGAGTTTCACCTCTGGGCGATTGGCGCAGCGGTAGCGCGCTTCCCTGACACGGAAGAGGTCACTGGTTCGATCCCAGTATCGCCCACAGAGCAAGGCCCCAGGTCATCAGACCTGGGGCCTTCGTCGTACCTGAGGCCTCGTGACGACCGCCTCCCCTGACCTGGTGGTCGACGCCGGGGAAGGCCCGCACGGATCACGTGCAGGCACGTGCCGTCAGTTCTCCACACATGGCGCCGGGCGCCAGAGAGACGGCTCGCCGACCAGTCCGCACGCCTCTCCGCCGCAGGATCTCGCCCGTTCGAGGGCCCTGAAAGAGGCTGGTTTGGGGGAACGCGAAACCTGGTCTACTGTAATCCACGCACCGAACGGCGCTGAGAGATCAGCCCGCGAGGCTTGCGGACGTGGCTCAGTGGTAGAGCATCACCTTGCCAAGGTGAGGGTCGCGGGTTCGAATCCCGTCGTCCGCTCGGAGAATGGAACTCAGGTTCGCCTGAACGCCAGCTCATACGGTGGAGTGGCCGAGAGGATAGGCAGCGGCCTGCAAAGCCGTCCACACGGGTTCGAATCCCGTCTCCACCTCTCAGCACCACCTCTCGCAGCATCATCGCGAGAGCAGCACGACCAGCATCACCCCGAGAGTCATCACGGGCGATTGGCGCAGCGGTAGCGCGCTTCCCTGACACGGAAGAGGTCACTGGTTCGATCCCAGTATCGCCCACAGCAGCACGACAGCCCAGAGGCCGTCCCGGACAGACCCGGGGCGGCCTCTGCTGGTATCAGGCTGGTATCCGACGCCGGAGGAGGACCGATGCGCAGACGCACCTGGGTCGTCGCCGGGGCCGCCGCGGTGACGGCCGGAGTCATCGCGTACGTCACCGTGGACGCCCCACCGCCCGGTCCAGGCGACGTGACCGGCAGGTACCAGGCGTACGACGACACCGGGATGAGAACCCGCCCGATCGGCAAGGGGGTCTTCCTCGTCCTCCCAGGGACCACCGTCCACGACATCTGGCCCGAGGCAGAGGCCGGCCTGCGGCAGTACCCGGACTTCGCACCCGCGACCCTGGACGTCGACGAGCTCGTCGACGCACACGGCGGCCGGCTGGTCGAGGTCCAGCCGGACGGGCAGTTCCGCATCGACGTCCCCGAAGGGCCTGCGGTGGTCTGCCTGATGGGCATCAGGACCCTGAACGGTTGCGTCGACGTCGAGCTCTCAGAGTCCGAGTCCGTCGAGGCACGCTTCGGCGAGGGCGGCTTCCACGTCGAGTAGTCGTGGATCGACCCGCCCCTGCACAACTTCCACCCGCTCGTCGTCCGGCCCCAGCCGCCGGACGACGCCCCTAGCAGCTACCGTGAGGCCGTGACGACCGCACCGCGACCAGACCTGGGCAGCGGCACCGCCGTGCCCGGCGACAGGCGCGGTCCGCAGATCAACCGCTCGGTCATCCTCATGCAGCTGCTCTTCGGGGCGGCGGTGCTCAGCGTCCTCACCCTCATCCAGTGGTTCGCCCCCGGCCGGCTCACCGACCACGTGATGTTCATCGGCGTGGTCCTCGCCTTCGTGGCGTCGGGCGCCGCGATGCTCGTGCCGTGGAACCGGTTCGACAAGCGCTGGATCATGGTCCTGCCGGTCACCGACATGGTCGCGATCTTCTTGCTGCGGATCGAGACGCCCGAGATGGGCCTGGGCGTCCTGTGGATGCTGCCGGTCATCTGGCTCTCCACCTACTTCGGGCTCACCGGCACGATCACGGCCGTCGCGATGGCCACCCTGGGCAGCTGGGCCACCGTCGCGATCGAGCCGAGCGCCATCAGCCTGTCGTCCTTCACCCTCCTCGTCCTGCTGCCGCTGGTGCTCTCCTTCGTGGCCGCCTCGACGTACATCAGCTCGCGACGGGACCACGCGCAGCGCGCCCTCATGCGCAAGCAGGCGGCGCTCCTCAACGAGGCGTTCATGTCCGCGCGCCACCACGAGCAGCTGCTCACGGAGGTCCTCAACACCGTGACCTTCGGGGTGGTGCGCTTCGACCGCGAGGGTGTCGTCACCTTCGCGAACAGCGCGCACACGCGGATGCACGAGCGCGGCACCGCGATGCCCGACAGGCCACGCCACGACGTCGTCTACCAGGCGGACCGCAGCACACCGTTCCGCGAGGAGGACCGTCCCTTCTACCGGGCGCAGCGCGGCGAGGCCTTCGACGACGTCCTCATCTGGGTCGGGAACCCGGGCGAGGACCGCCACGCCTACTTCATGACGTCACGACGCCTCGTGGACGCCCGCGACGGCTCCTTCGACGGGACCATCCTCGTCTCGGGCGAGGTGACGACCGAGCTCAACGCGATCTCGGCGCGCGACGACCTCATCGCCTCCGTCTCGCACGAGCTCCGCACCCCCCTCACCTCGATCCTCGGGTACCTCGAGCTCGTCCTCGACGACGAGCTCCCCGACCACGCGCGACCCTCGCTCGAGATCGTCGAGCGCAACAGCAACCGCCTCCTCGACCTCGTCACCGAGATCCTCTCGGCGTCGCGGCAGGCGTCCAAGCCCCTCGAGATCACCCCCGTCCCCGTGGACCTCGGGGCCACCGTCCTCCAGTCGGCGGAGTCCCTGCTCCCCCGCGCCCGCGAGCGCGACGTGGTGGTCGACACCAGCGGCGTGCACAACGTGCTGACCGTCGCCGACCCCTTCCGGATGCGGCAGGTGGTCGACAACGTCCTCTCGAACGCGATCAAGTACAACGTCGACCACGGGCGTGTGGACCTCGCGCTCGAGCAGGCCGGTGACCAGCTCGTGCTGACAGTGCGCGACACGGGTATCGGCATCTCGGGCGAGGAGCTCCCCCAGCTCTTCGAGCACTTCTTCCGCTCGGCGGCCGTCCGCAACTCCGCGGTCCACGGGAGCGGTCTCGGCATGGGGATCGCCCGCGAGATCGTCCGCAAGCACGGTGGCGACCTCACGGTCGACAGCGCGCTCGGCCAGGGCACCACCGTCACCATCACCGTCCCCACGAGAGCCGCACCATGACCCTCGACCAGCAGACCCTCAGCCTCGCGACGGGCATCGTCGTCCTCACCGCCGGGCTCCTCTTCGTCTTCGAGACCGTCGTCAGGCGGGACAGCACCACCAGCCGGCTGTGGTCCTTGGGCTACCTCGGCGGGATGCTCACGGCCTTCTCGTACCTGCTGTGGGCGAGCTCGCCGAGCATGTGGTGGGCCGTCGCGGTGGGCAACGCGGCCTTCGTGGTGAGCGCGGGGGCGATCTGGAACGGCAACCGGTCCTTCAACGGTCGCCGGAGCCTCGTGGAGGTCACCCTCGCCGCGGCCGTCGTCACCGGTCTGGCCGCCGCGGTGGCCGGCCCCGACGGGGGTGACTGGGCCGGTGCTCCCGTGTGGCTGCTGTGCGTCGCCGTCCTCGCCGGGCTCGGCGCCGCCGAGACAATGACCGGGGCGCTGCGCAAGGACATCAACGCCCGGGGTCTCACCATCGTCCTCACGCTGCAGTCGGCGCTGTTCGCGGCGCGGCTCGTCGCCTACCTCGTCTTCGGCACCGAGAGCGACGTGTTCTCCAGCTACCTCGGCACCATGACGACGTCGATCGTCACGATCGTCCTCATGGTCGTGGCGGCAGTGTCCATGTCGGTCCTGCGCTCGGAGACGTCCTTCGCGCGGTCGCGGAGCCGGACGTCTCCGGTGTTCACCGCCCGGCGGCTCGTCGACAACGAGTCGTTCGAGCAGGTCGCGGCCGACAGGCTCGAGCGCGCGCAGAACCACGACGAGCGGGTCGCGCTCCTGCACGTGGACCTCGACGACCTCGACACCATCAACACGGCTTTCGGACGGTCTGTCGCGGACGTGGTCATCACCGCCTATGCCACGACCATCCGCAACGGGACGCCCACCTCGTCGGTGATCGGCGAGGTCGGGGCGGGCCGGATCTCCATCGTCTTCACCGAGGCGCAGCCGGGAGCTGCCCTGGTGACCGCGACGTCGCTGCGCCGGGCGCTGCTCGACACCGACGTCCCGGAGGCACCGGGAGCGAGCCTCACGGCGAGCATCGGCGTCGCGACCACGGAGCACTACGGCTACGACCTCACCCCTCTCCACCAGGCTGCTCGCACCGCCGCCGACGACGCGAGCGCGTCCGGCGGCAACCGGGTCAGCGACGCCTGGCTCCTCGAGCTCTCGAAGCGCCCCGACCGGGGCTGAGACGACACCGTACCCGCGACGTCACGAGCACGACACCACGCCCACCTGGAGGATCTCCCATGGACACCACCGTCGAGCCCCGCCTGCTCTCCGTCTACGTCAACGACCACGTCACCGGTGCGACGGCTGGTCTGGGACGCGTGCAGCGCATGGCGTCCGCCTACGAGGACTCGACGCTCCTCGGCCCGCCACTCGCCCGCTTCGTCGGTGAGTTCACCGAGGAGCGGCAGTGGCTGATCCGCACCGGCGCCTCCCTGGGCGTGACCCGGAACCGCCCCAAGGCGCTCGTCGCTGCCGTCGCCGAGAAGGTCGGCCAGCTCAAGCTCAACGGCCGTGCGGTCGAGCAGTCGCCGCTGAGCCCGCTCCTGGAGCTGGAGATCCTGCGCGGCGCGGTCTTCGGCAAGCTCAGCGGGTGGGAGACCCTCGAGGCCCACGCCGACGAGCTCCGCCTGTCCGCGGAGCAGGTCGCCCACCTGGCGCACCTCCAGCGCCAGGCCGTCGCCCAGACAGAGACGATCACCGGGCTGCTCGAGTCCCTGCGTCCGCAGGCCTTCAGCGGCTCCGCACCAGGAGACGCGTAGCCGCTTCGGCGTCCGTCCACCACTGCCGACCTCGATCGGTCGACGACCGTCCCGCTCGGGCTGCGGGTCGGGTCAGTCCGCACTAGCGTCGACGCATGAGCACAGACACCGTTCGCGCCTCGAAGTCCGCCAAGATCCTCTACCGCCCCTTCGGCCTCGTCAGCTCGATGGTCGGCGGGCTCCTCGCCGGCCAGCTGTTCAAGCAGGTCTACAAGCGGGTCGCCCGCACCGAGCACGAGGAGTCTCCCGGCCCGCTCGTCGACGAGTACCCGGTCAAAGAGCTCCTCGTCGCGTCCCTCATCCAGGGTGCGATCTACGCGGCGGTGAAGGCGCTCATCGACCGTGGGGGCGCACGCGCCTTCCAGCGCTGGACGGGCGAGTGGCCGGGTAAGTAGCACCAGCAGCACCACGCACGAGAGAGCGGGGGCCCACGACGTCGTGGGCACCCGCTCTCTCGTGCGTCTCAGGTCTACGCGTGCGTCTCAGATCTCCTCGGGGTTGTCCCAGTCGTCTCCCGCGAGGATGGCGCCCTTCTTGGCCTGCCGCTCGGCCTCGCGCAGCGAGCGGGGTGCCTTGCTGGCGTCGCCCCCGGCGACGGTGTCGCCCATGCCCGGCTGGTCGGAGTCGTAGTAACGGTCGTCACGTACCTCGGGGACCGGGGTGGCGCGCCGTCGCGGTCGGATCCCGGCCTTCTCCCCGGCAGCCTGACCGGTCGCGAGGTGGTCGCTGCGGCCGCTGCTCTCGGTCTCGTCGCTCTCCTGCTGTGCACTCGGTGAAGAGATCATGCCCTCTATCCCACCAAAGTCTCGGGCCTCGCGCCAGAGGAACGACACGAGCGACGCATCTTCTCCCCCGTTCCTCACCCTCTATCGCAGGACGCCGACGGGTTCCTAGGGCAGTCTTACGCCATGCAGATCTGGCCAGGACATCCGTACCCGCTCGGCGCGACCTTCGACGGCAGCGGGACCAACTTCGCGATCTTCTCTGAGGTCGCCGAGCGTATCGAGCTGTGCCTCTTCGACCCGTCGGGCGAGGAGACCCGCATCGACCTCGTCGAGGTCGACTCTTTCGTCTGGCACGCGTACCTGCCGACGGTCCAGCCCGGACAGCTCTACGGCTTCCGCGTGCACGGACCGTACGAGCCCGAGAACGGCCTGCGGTGCAACCCCGCGAAGCTGCTGCTCGACCCGTACGCCAAGGCGATCGACGGAGAGGTGGACGGCGACCAGAGCCTCTTCTCCTACACCTTCGGCGACCCGGACTCCCGCAACGACGAGGACTCCGCCGCGCACACCATGAAGTCCGTGGTCATCAACCCGTTCTTCGACTGGGGCCACGACCGACCGCCGAGCCACGAGTACCACGAGAGCGTCATCTACGAGGCGCACGTCAAGGGCATGACGCAGAACCACCCTGCCGTCCCCGAAGAGCTCCGCGGCACGTACGCCGGCATGGCGCACCCCGCCGTGATCGCGCACCTCGTGGACCTCGGTGTGACCGCCGTCGAGCTCATGCCGGTGCACCAGTTCGTCAACGACTCGACCCTCGTCGAGAAGGGCCTGTCGAACTACTGGGGCTACAACACCATCGGGTTCTTCGCGCCGCACAACAAGTACTCGTCCTCGGGCTCCGACGGCCAGCAGGTGCAGGAGTTCAAGCTCCTCGTCAAGGCGCTGCACGAGGCCAACATCGAGGTCATCCTCGACGTCGTCTACAACCACACCGCAGAGGGCAACCACCTCGGCCCGACCCTGAGCTTCCGGGGCATCGACAACCAGGCGTACTACCGTCTCGTCGACGACGAGCAGCAGCACTACTTCGACACCACGGGCACCGGCAACTCGCTGCTCATGCGTCACCCGCACGTGCTCCAGCTCATCATGGACTCGCTGCGCTACTGGGTCACCGAGATGCACGTCGACGGCTTCCGCTTCGACCTGGCCTCGACCCTCGCCCGCCAGTTCCACGAGGTCGACCGGCTCTCCGCCTTCTTCGACCTCGTGCACCAGGACCCGGTCGTCTCGCAGGTGAAGCTCATCGCCGAGCCGTGGGACCTCGGCGACGGCGGCTACCAGGTCGGCGGGTTCCCGTCGATGTGGAGCGAGTGGAACGGCAAGTACCGCGACACGGTCCGGGACTTCTGGCGCGGTGAGCCCTCGACCCTCGCCGAGTTCGCGAGCCGCATCACCGGTTCTTCCGACCTGTACGAGCACACGGGCCGCAAGCCCATCTCGTCGATCAACTTCGTCATCGCCCACGACGGCTTCACGCTCGCCGACCTCGTGTCGTACAACGAGAAGCACAACGATGCGAACGGCGAGGGCAACAACGACGGCGAGAGCCACAACTCGTCGTGGAACTGCGGCGTCGAGGGTCCCACCGACGACCCGGAGATCCTCTCGCTGCGCGCTCGCCAGCAGCGCAACGTCCTCGCGACGCTGCTGCTGTCCCAGGGTGTGCCGATGATCGCGCACGGCGACGAGATCGGCCGTACCCAGCAGGGCAACAACAACGTGTACTGCCAGGACAACGAGCTCTCGTGGATGGACTGGGACCTCGACCCGGCCCGTCAGGAGCTGCTGACCTTCGCGCAGCAGGTGGTCCACCTGCGTCTGCGCCACCCGGTGCTGCGCCGCCGCCGGTTCTTCTCGGGCGACGACAACTGGTCGGACGACCAGCTCGGTGACATCGCCTGGCTGAACATCGGCGGCGACCACATGCGGGACGAGGAGTGGAACGAGGGGTACGCGCGCTCGGTGGCCGTGTTCCTCAACGGCGAGGCGATCGGCGAGCCCGACGCCCGCGGTGAGCGGATCGTCGACGACAGCTTTCTCATCCTCTTCAACGCGTACTCCGAGGAGCTCGACTTCACCATCCCGCCCGAGCACTTCGGGTCGGAGTGGTCGATCGTCTTCGACACCTCGCGCACCTCGACCGAGTCTGTCACCCCGGTGACCCAGGAGACGGCCATCGAGCCGGTCGACGGGCCGCACACCGCCACGGCAGGGTCGACGCTCTCCGTCAAGGGACGCAGCATCGTCCTGCTCACCCGGTCGCCGCTCGGCGCCTGACGCCGCTCAGCACCACCCGCACCACCTCGCTCGACCCCGCCGGCGGGGCCCCGCACCTGCGGTGGCCTCGCCGGCAGACGTCTCTGCCGCCCTCTCCCCGGACAAGGACCCACCATGACCGACGACGTCACCCCCGAGGCCCGGACCGCTGGTCAGCGGTCGGCCGACCGCCGCTTCCCGGCTCCTGGCAAGGCTCTGCCGATCTCGACGTACCGCCTGCAGCTCGGCGCGGACCTCACCTTCGACGACGTCGCCGCCCGGCTGCCGTACTACGCCGACCTCGGCGTCACCCACCTGTACCTCTCCCCCGTCCTCGCCGCGGCCCCCGGGTCGACGCACGGCTACGACGTCGTGGACCACACCCGGGTGAGCGAGGTCCTGGGAGGCCGGGACCGCCTCGAGGCCCTCGCCGAGCAGGCGCACGCCGTCGGGCTCGGCATGATCCTCGACATCGTCCCCAACCACATGGCCGTCCCCACCCCCGCATGGCACAACCTGCCGCTGTGGTCGGTCCTCGCGCACGGCGCCGAGTCCCCCTACGCCCGCTGGTTCGACGTCGACTGGTCCTCGGGCGACGGCTCGCTCCTCATGCCCGTGCTCGGCGGTCGCATCGGCGACGTCCTCGCCGGTGACGAGCTGACCCTCGACGTGGCCGACGTGCCCGGCGTCGGCGAGCAGCAGACGGTCCTGCGCTACTACGACCACGTGTTCCCGGTCCGGCCCGGCACGGAGAGCCTCCCGCTCGCCGAGCTCGTCGACCGCCAGCACTACCGCCTCGCGCACTGGAAGGTCGGCGACGAAGAGCTCAACTACCGCCGGTTCTTCGACGTGGGGACCCTCGCTGCCATCCGCGTCGAGGACCCTGAGGTCTTCGACGAGTCCCACGCCCTCATCCTCGAGCTGCTGCGCGACGGCGTGATCGACGGGTTGCGCATCGACCACCCGGACGGTCTCGCCGACCCGTCCGGCTACCTCGCCCGGCTGGCCGAGGCCACCGGCGGCGCGTGGGTGGCCGTCGAGAAGATCCTCGCCGGCGAGGAGGAGGTCCCCCGTGACTGGGAGACCGTCGGCACCACCGGTTACGAGGGGCTGTGGCGCCTCCAGGCGACCTTCGTCGAGCCGTCGGGCGAGTCCAGCCTGGCCAGCCTCATGCACCGGGTGACCGGGGACGAGGGCGACGGGCTCGAGGCCCTCGTCGAGACCTCCAAGCGCGAGGTCGTCGACGGCCCGCTCTACGCCGAGGTGCACCGCCTCACCGACCTCGCGGCCGCCGTCTGCCGCGACGACCTCCGCCTGCGCGACCACACGTGGCGGGCGCTCCGCGAGTGCTTCGTCGAGCTGCTCGTGGCCTTCGACCGCTACCGCGCCTACGTGGTGCCGGGCGAGCAGCCCTCCCGCGACGCGCTCTCCGCGATGGACGAGGCAGCCGGGATCGCGCGGCGCCACCTCGGTGCCGACCGCGCCGAGACCCTCGACGTGCTCGTCGAGCTGCTGCTGGGCCGCGAGGTCGGCAGCGCAGGGCGACGCCGCGAGCCACGGCGCGACGAGCTCGCCGTCCGGTTCCAGCAGGTGTGCGGCGCGGTCATGGCCAAGGGCGTCGAGGACACCGCCTTCTACCGGTGGACGCACCTGGTCTCGCTGTGCGAGGTGGGCGGCGAGCCGAGCCGGTTCGCGCTGAGCGCCGACGAGCTCCACGCCTTCGCGGCCCGCGCTGCCGACCACTCCCCGGCGGCGATGACCACCGGGTCCACGCACGACACCAAGCGCAACGAGGACACCCGTGCCGCCACGAGCGTGCTGTCCGAGCACGCCGTCGAGTGGACGGAGACGGTCGGCCGGCTGCGGTCGGTCTCAGCTCGGGCCCGCACCGCGCTCGTCGACGGCCGCACGGAGAACCTCGTGTGGCAGACCCTCGTCGGCACGTGGGCGGACGGTCCGATCTCGGTCGACCGCATCCAGGAGTACCTGCGCAAGGCGGTCCGCGAGGCCAAGACGCACACCGCCTGGACCGCGCCGGACGAGGCCTACGAGGACGCCGTCCTCGGGTTCGCCGCGTGGGCGGTCACCGACGAGGCCGTCCTCGACATCGCCGCGGCGTGGGCGACGACGGTCGCTCCCTCGGTGCGTGCCACGAGCCTCGGCATCAAGCTCGTGCAGCTGACCATGCCGGGGGTCGCCGACGTGTACCAGGGCACCGAGCTGTTCACGCCGACGCTCGTGGACCCGGACAACCGTCGCCCCGTCGACGCCGCCGACCTGCACCAGCGGCTCGGCCGCCTCGACTCCGGGAGCAGGCCGCGGGACCTCGGCGAGGAGAAGCTGCTCGTCACGGCCGGGGCGCTGCGCACCCGCCGCCGGTTCCCCGACGCCTTCGTCGGACCGGAGTCCGGGTACCGTCCGGTCGCCGCCTCGTCGGGCAGCGCGCTCGCCTTCGCCCGCACCCAGGGCGACAGCCCGCGCGTCGTCACGCTGGCAACCCGGGGCGCCGCGAGCCTCGCCCGCCTCGGCGGCTGGCGGGACCACATGCTCGTGCTGCCCGAGGGCCGCTGGCACGACGTGCTCACCGGCACCGTCGTCGACGGTGGCCACCAACCTGTCGCACCGCTGCTCGAGCAGCTGCCGGTCGCGCTGTTCGTCCCCGAGGAGGACGCATGAGCACCAGGACGACCTTCGCGGTCTGGGCACCCGACGCCGAGCGCGTCGACCTCGTCCGGGTCGACCCCGCCCGGCAGGACTTCTCGCACGTCGACGAGACCGTCCCGCTCGTCCACGACCCGGTCCGGGGCGCGGGCTGGTGGTCGAGCACCGAGGGGGCGCACGACGGCGACCTCTACGGGTTCTCGGTCGACGGCGGACCCGCCCGGCCGGACCCGCGCAGCACCCGGCAGCCCTTCGGCGTGCACGGCCCGAGCCAGGTCTTCGACGCGGCAGCCCACCTGTGGTCCGACGGCGGGTGGCAGGGCCGTGCGGTCGAGGGCTCGGTGGTCTACGAGCTGCACCTGGGGACCTTCACCCCGGCAGGCACCCTCGACGCGGCGGTCGAGCGCCTCGGCCACCTCGCCGACCTCGGCGTCGACCTGGTCGAGCTCATGCCCGTCGCTGCCTTCGACGGCGACCACGGCTGGGGCTACGACGGTGTCCACCTCTTCGCCGTGCACGAGCCGTACGGCGGCCCGGCCGCCCTCCAGCGCTTCGTCGACGCGGCCCACGCGGCCGGGATGGGCGTCGTGCTCGACGTCGTCTACAACCACCTCGGTCCGAGCGGCAACTACACCTCGACCTTCGGGCCGTACTTCACCGACGACCACGAGACCCCGTGGGGCGCCGGTCTCCACCTCGACGGCGAGGGCTCGCACGAGGTCCGCCGCTGGGTGATCGACAACGCGCTGCGGTGGTTCCGGGACTTCCACGTCGACGGCCTGCGCCTCGACGCCGTGCACGCCCTCGTCGACGACTCCGAGCGCCACCTGCTCGCCGAGCTCGCCGACGAGACCGCGGCGCTGAGCCGGGCGCTGCACCGTCCACTCGGGCTGATCGCCGAGTCGGACGAGAACGACCCCGCGACGGTCACGCCGACCCGGGCGACCGGGTCGGTCGACGAGCCCGGTGCGTCGGGAGAGCCGGTGGAGGACGTCCGCCCCAAGGGCATGACGGCGCAGTGGGCGGACGACGTCCACCACGCGCTCCACGCGCTGCTCACGAGCGAGCGTCACGGGTACTACGTGGACTTCGGCTCCCCCGAGGTGCTGCGGACCACGCTCACCGAGGTGTTCCTGCACTCGGGGACCTACTCCACGTTCCGGGGCCAGACCTGGGGCCACCGGGTCCCCGTCGACGTCGACGGGCACCGCTTCGTGGTGTTCTCGACCGACCACGACCAGGTCGGCAACCGGGCCCTCGGAGACCGTCCCGGCCGCCCCGCACGCCCCGGGGAGGGCGAGGTCGACCTCGACCTGCTCGCCGCGTCGGCCGCGGTCGTGCTCACCTCGGCGTTCACGCCCATGCTGTTCATGGGCGAGGAGTGGGGCGCCACCACGCCCTGGCAGTTCTTCACCGACTTCACCGACCCTGAGCTCGGTCGCCTGGTCACCGAGGGACGCACCAAGGAGTTCTCGGGGCACGACTGGTCGAGCATCTACGGCGACGACGTCACCGTCCCCGACCCGCAGGACCGCGCGACCTTCGACGGCAGCAAGGTCCGGTGGGAGGAGACCGCAGCTCCCGGGCACGACGCCCTGCTCGAGTGGCACCGGGTGCTCATCGCGCTGCGACGCTCCGAGCCCGACCTCGGGTCCGGCGACAGGTCCCAGGTCGAGGTGCGCTGGTCCGGGACGTCGTCCGAGGACGGGACGCCCGCGGTCCTCGTGCTGCGGCACGGGAGCGTCGTGACCGTCGTCAACCTCTCCGACGAGGTGCAGGCCGAGACGCTCGAGGAGAGCGACCTCGGCTCCGCCGGGGTGGCTCCGGAGATCCTGGCCACCTGGAACGAGGCGGCGCTCACGGGCCGAGAGCTCCGGCTCTCCCCCGGGGCGGTCGCCGTCGTGAAGGCCTGAGGAGATCTCGCAGCACGACTGCAGCACGACCCGAGGCCGGCCAGGACACGAGTCCTGGCCGGCCTCTCGTGCGAGATCAGCGCTGCTGCACCGTCAGGGCCGCAGCATCGACTTGATGGCGCGGCGCTCGTCCATGGCGGCGTAGGCCTCGGCGACCTCGGCGAGCGGGAGCGTCAGGTCGAACACGCGTCCCGGGTTCACCGTCCCGGCGTAGACGTCGGCCATGAGCTCGGGGATGTACCCGCGCACCGGGGCGACGCCACCGTTGACACCGACGTTCGAGGAGAACATCTGGCGGACCGGCAGCTCGGGCCCGCCCGCGGGGACACCCACGAAGCCGACCTTGCCGCCGGGGCGGGCGGAGTCGAGCGCCTGCTGCATGGACTCCTTGGTGCCCACGCACTCGAGCGCGCAGTCGACCCCCACGCCGTCGGTGAGCTCCATGAGGGCCGCGACGCCGTCGGCGCCGCGGGCCGCGACGATGTCGGTCGCCCCGAACTCGGTGGCCACCACCTGGCGTGACTCGTGGCGGGACATGGCGATGATGCGTCCGGCGCCGAGCCGCTGCGCCGCGAGCACGGCCGACAGGCCGACGGCGCCGTCACCGATGACCGCGACGGTCGACCCGGCCTGCACGCCGGCGCTGACGGCCGCGTGGTGGCCGGTGCCGAACACGTCCGCGAGCGCGAGCACGCTCGGCAGCAGCTCGTCGGAGGGGTGCTCGGGCGTCACGACGAGCGTGCCGTCGGCCATGGGGACGCGCACGTACTCCCCCTGGCCGCCGTCCGTCGGGTCGCCGCCCTGGTCGGTCGAGCCCCACCACGCGAGGTTGGTGCACGAGGTGTGGATGCCGTTCTGGCAGTGCACGCAGGTGTTGTCGCAGATGGAGAAGGGGGCAACGACGAACTGGCCGGGGCGGACGTGGCGGACCTCGGGCCCGACCTCCTCGACGACGCCGACGAACTCGTGCCCGATGCGGCTGGGCTTGGTGACCTCGTTGACTCCGCGGTACTGCCACAGGTCGGAGCCGCAGACGCAGGAGGCGACGACGCGGACGATCGCGTCGGTCGGCTGGTGGATCTGGGGGTCCGGGACAGACTCCAGGCGGACGTCGCGGTTGCCGTGGATGACTGTTGCTCGCATGCTTCGAGCCTCTCTGAGAGGTGTTTCAGGCCTCGTCGAGCGTAGACCTCGAAGCCATCTCCCGCTGCCCGTCCTGGGCGAGCGAGCCGAGGCGCGAGAGCGCCCGGAGGTACTTCTTGCGGTAGCCGCCGTCGAGCATCTGCTGGCTGAACAGGTCCTCGAGACCGGTCCCGCCGAGCAGCACGGGGACGTCACGGTCGTAGAGGCGGTCGACGAGCACCACGAAGCGCAGGCCCTGCGACTGGTCGGTGAGGGGGCGGACGGCGGTGAGCCCGAGCAGGCGGACGCCGTCGAGCATGGCGCCGTACCGGCTGGGGTGCACGTGCGACAGGTGGCTGAGCAGCACGTCGAAGTCGTCGACGACTGCCCCCTCTCGACCGGCGACGGCCTGCTCGACGGCGTCGTCGGCCGTGGCGGTGCCGGTGGTGACGAGGGTGCGCTGGCGGTAGTCCTCGCCGTCGACGCGCATCACCTCGAAGCGTGCGGAGAGCGCCTGGATCTCGCGGAGGAAGTCCTCGGCGGCGAAGCGGCCCTCGCCGAGCGAGTCGGGCAGCGTGTTGGACGTGGCCGCGAGCGCGACGCCGCGGTCGGCGAGCTCGCGCAGCAGCCGGGACATGAGCACCGTGTCGCCCGGGTCGTCGAGCTCGAACTCGTCGATGCACACGAGGGTCTTGGTGGCGAGCGCCTCGACGGTCTTGGCGAACCCGAGGGCGCCGACGAGGTTGGTGTACTCGACGAAGGTCCCGTAGGAGCTGGCCCCGGTGCCGACCGCGTGGGCCAGGGAGGTGAGCAGGTGGGTCTTGCCGACGCCGAACCCGCCGTCGAGGTACACGGCGGGCGCTGTCTTCGGGGCCTTGCGGCGGCGGAAGAACCCGCCGGTGCCGCCGGTGAGCTGTGCTGCCACCTCGGTGAGCCGGTCGACCGTCGCCTGCTGGCTCGGGAAGGCGGGGTTCGCCCGGTAGGTCGCGAAGGACGCGTCGGCGAAGTGCCGCGGCGGGACGAGGTCGGCCAGCAGCCTGTCGGTGGGGACGGCGGGGCGGACGTCGCTGAGGTGGGGGGTGGTGACGGTCACGGTCTCCGAGAGTACCGGTGGGAGCCGTGCGAGGGCGGCCCGCGTCGCCCTGCGGACCGTGGCGCGCAGCACACCGACGGCCTGCTCCTCGCGGTGCGGACCCGGGCAGACGTCCTAGGCTGGTCAGATGAGCGCACCGACCCCCTCCATCGTCCCCCTGCCCGCAGCCCTCGCCGAGCTCGTCGAGGACTTCCAGGCCATGCCGGAGGCGCAGCGGCTCGAGCTGCTCGTGGAGATGGGCGACAGCGTCGCCGAGGTCCCCGAGCGGTACACGCAGGACCTGTCGACGATGGAGCAGGTGGTCGAGTGCCAGTCCCCCGTCTACGTGGCGGTCGAGGTCGCCGACGACGCACCGCACACCGTGACGCTGCACGTGCTCGCCCCGAAGGAGGCCCCCACGACGCGCGGCTTCGCCGGCGTGCTGTCGGAGGGCCTGGCCGGCTGCTCCGCCGACGAGGTCCTCGCCCTGCCGCACGACGTCCCGGCCCGGCTGGGTCTCGACGCGCTCGTGAGCCCGCTGCGGCTGGCCGGCATGGCGTCGATGCAGGGCCGCATCCAGCGGCAGGTGCTCGAGCAGCTCGAGGCTCGCGGGGTGGAAGCGCGTGGAGTGGCCGGACCCTCGCGTGACTGACCAGCCCACGGCCGACCGCCCTGTGCTGGCGGACCACCCTGTGCTGGACGTCCAACCCGTGCCGGACGACCGCCCCGTGCTGGACTTCCTGGTCGCCGACGGCGCACCGGTCGAGGAGGCCCGCACCATCGCCCCTGACCCCGACGAGGCGATGCTCAGCGTCCTCTACGCCCACCCGGCACCCGAGCCGGGTCGCCGGACATGGGTCCGTGCCAACATGGTGACCACACTCGACGGTGCCGCGACCGGCGCAGACGGCGTCTCGGGGGCGATCAACGACGACGCGGACTACCGCGTCTTCCGGGTGCTGCGCGCTCTCGCCGACGTCGTGCTCGTGGGTGCCGGGACCGTGCGCGCCGAGGGCTACACGCCGCTGTCGGTGCCAGACGGGCTCTCCGACCTCCGCGCTGCTGCTGGCCGCGCACCGGCGATCGAGCTCGCCATCGTCTCGCGATCTGGCGACCTCCCTGGGCAGATCACCGATCTCGACCAGCACCCCGCCGGGACCGTCCCCCCGATCGTCCTCACGACGACGTCAGGCGCCGCGAACCTGCGCGGCTACCCGGCCGACCGGGTGGTCGTCACCGGCGACACCGACGTCGACCTCACCGTCGCGCTCGACGCGCTCGCCGACCGTGGTCTGGTGCGGGTGCTGGCCGAGGGCGGTCCGTCGCTGCTGGGTGACCTGGTCGACGGCCAGCACCTCGACGAGCTCTGCCTGACCACGAGCCCGCTGGTGGTCGGCGGCCCCGCGCCGCGCATCGTCCGCACGGGCGACTACCTGCAGCGCGAGGGTCGCCCGCCCGCCCGCCTGGTGCACCTGCTGCACTCCGGCGGCGTGCTGCTGGCCCGCTGGCACCTGGGCCGCGCAGGGCTCCCAGACCACACCTAGACCACACCTGAGAAGTGCTCGCTCACCCGGCCAGACGCTGCCCGGAACTGTAGAGTCGACGGTGTGACTGACACCATCCTCGTGCTGACCGAAGACACCCTCGCGACCACCGACGTGCAGAACATCGCCCGCCTCTACGGCGAGGAGGAGCTCGACTTCCGCGTGCTCGTCCCCGCCGACACCGAGCAGAACCTGCTCGGAGCGATCTTCAACCACCTCGGGTCGGGCCAGTTCAAGGAGGCGTGGGAGACCGCGACCGAGGGTGTCCCCTCGCGCACGGAGGCCCGTGCCGAGGCAGGCGAACAGCTCGCCACGAGCATCGCGGAGTTCCAGGCCGCCGGGCTCGCCGCCACCGGGGCACTCGTCGAGGAGGACCCGCTGCCCGCCCTGCGTACCGCCGTCGCCGCGGGCGGCGTCCGCGAGGTCGTGGTCGTCACCTACCCCAACATCCTCGAGGACACCTTCCACCGTGACTGGGCCTCCAAGGCCCGCGAGGAGCTGCAGGTCCCCGTCCTGCACCTGTACTCGGGCACCTCCGAGCTCGGCTGAGCAGCGCTCCACCGGCAGAGCCCGACCCGCAGCACCAGCGTCACAGCTCCACTGCTCCATCCCGGCACCGCACCGCACGACCGACGAGAAGAGGCACCATGTACCGCGCTCTCTGGAACGGCACCGTCATCGCAGAGTCCGACGCGACCCAGGTCGTGGAGGGCAACCAGTACTTCCCGCCGGACTCGATCGTGCGAGACCTCTACACCTCGACGAGCACCACGACCGTCTGCCCCTGGAAGGGCACCGCGAGCTACTACACGGTCACCGTCGACGGCCAGCAGAACACGGACGCGGCGTGGACCTACGCCGACCCGAAGCCCGACGCGGAGCACATCCGTGACCACGTAGCCTTCTGGAAAGGCGTCGAGGTCGTCGAGGTCTGACACTCTCGAGCAGCACGCACACGCCACGAGGGCGCCCGAGCACCGCCCGGGCGCCCTCGTCGCGTCCTCGCTACCTGCCCGTCGGCGTCCTCTCGGATCGCCGGTCCGCGCCTTCTCGACCTGCCGGTCGGCGCGACCCTCGTTACGGTGAATCGATGGAGACACCACTGAGGACCCCATCGAGGACCCCGCTGTCCGTCGTGACCGCCGGCGCCCTCGCGCTCGCCCTCCTCGGAGGGTGCGCGACCGAGTCGGACGCCCCGGACACCACGTCGCCGGCGTCGACCGAGACCGCCGCGCCGAGCACACCGTCGGAGACGACCGCAGCCCCAGGACCCTCCGGCACCGTGTCGGACGCACCGTCCGACGAGCCTGCCGACACCCCCGAGGGCGAGGCCCAGGCGCTCGCCGTCGACTACCTCGAGGCGATCGCGGCGGGTGACGACGAGGCGGCGTTCGCGCTGCTGTCCCCCGAGTCCCGGGAGTGGTACACCGACGCGACCGTCTTCTCGTCGGCCCGCACGCAGGACGGCTCCCTCACCGCTGAGGCCGCGGCCGACGTCCTCACGGCGAACGTCCGGACGACGGAGGGGCCCGAAGGCGGGTTCTACGTCGTGACGCTCTCGTCGGGTCCGGTCGCCGACTCGTTCGTGGTCCGGGCCGAGGAGACCGGGATGGTGGTCGACGACCCGGGCGTGCCGACGACCGGCCCGACCGCCTGGGAGTGGCAGAACCCGGCCGTGGGACCGGACGACGACCGTGAGCCGGAGCCGTACTCGGGCTCGTCGGCACCCACGATGCTCTTCGCCACGGTCGTGGACGCGGGCGGTGAGGTCGTCGTCACTCCCCCGGCGTCGGCCTTCGGCGTGGTCGACGGCACCGAGGTCCCCGTCGTCGTCAACCCCGACGAGGGCGAGGGCGCCCTGGCGACCGTCGGTGAGCAGCTCTCAGCCCGGGGCCAGACCGTGACCATCGCCTGGCAGGCCGCACCGACGTCCCCCATGTGGCGCACCAGCACGGTGAGCCTCACGCCGTAGCCGGCAGAGCTCTCACCGCTGAGCCGTCTCCGCATCGCACACGTGGCGGTGGTCCTGTGCCGCCAGCGCGCACAGCGGGTGCGGTGCGGTGCGGCTGAGCCCTCGGTTGTCGGTGCTGTGCTCACGCAGCCGTCGTGCGGTCCTCGGAGAGCAGCGCACGCTCAGGCGGCAGGCTCTGCGCCGCGGCGCTCCGCCACCCGGCGGGGAGCGCCGCGTCGAGCGCAGCGCGCGCGGCGGCGTAGGCCGCCCCGGCTGTGGTGAGTCGGTCGGTCGGGTGGTCGTGGTCCTGTCCGGTGAGCTGGTCGCTGGTGGCCATGCAGGGAGAGTAGGACGAGCCACCGACACGACCCTCGAGCCTCAGCGCCAGGGCGGCCCCGACACACGCCTACGCCCCCATCAGCGCCTTCGCGCCTCACACACCCTCTAGGGTGGCTCCCATGACTGAGGCACGTGAGACGTCAGCGGGGCACGCGCCGTCGGACGACGCGGACACGGTGGCCATGCTCGGCGCGACGGTGCGTGCGGCGCGCAAGCAGCTCGACCTGTCGGTCCAGGCGCTAGCGCAGCGCGCGGGTGTGAGCCTGGGGCTCGTGAGCCAGCTCGAGCGCGGCCTCGGCAACCCGTCGCTGCACTCGATCCAGCGGCTGGCCTCCGCGCTCGGGGTCTCGGTGACACGCCTCCTCGAGCCGCCCGCCGAGGAGCTCGTCGTGGTGCGTGCCGGTCGACCGCACGTCCTCCCGCTCGCCCCGGGGACCCCGGACGACGGCCAGGCCGTCCGCGAGCTGCTCTCCCCGCGCGGGGAGACGGCGATCCAGCTGATCCGGACCACCCTGCCGCCCGCCTTCACCAACGTCGAGCGACCGTTCCGGCACCTGGGGACGGAGACCGTCACCGTGCTGAGCGGGGTCCTGCACATCACCCACGGTGACCGGGAGATCGAGCTCGGCGCAGGCGACACCGCGACCTACGGGTGCTCCACCCCGCACTGGTGGGCCAACGGGCACGACGGCGAGACGGTGGTCCTCGGAGCCGTCGCACCGTCCGAACGCTGAGACGTCTCTCCTCGGTACCGGCGGCGCTAACGGGCAGGTCCCACGAGGGGTCAGCCCGCGGCAGCCTGCACCCGGAGCAGCCGGAGGAGCTCGGCCACCGGGCGCTCGTGGTCGTCGGCACGCAGGTCGACCGCGAGCAGCGGCGGGTGCTCCCGCTCGCCCGTGACTCGTGCGGCGACGACCGCCGCGCTCTGCCGCCCGCGGAGGTCTCCCCCGGCCAGGTCGCCGGCCTCGAGGGCTGCCAGGAGACGCGCCGCGAAGCCGAGCGGAGTGCTGGGGTCGGCCTCGGGCAGCGTCGTGGCAGCGTCCGCGTAGGCGCTGCTCATCGCGTCGAGCACCGCGGGTCCGACGAGCAGGTTGCCGAGCACCGCGTGGTCGCGCGCGACGCTGTGACCTGCCCAGGCGCTCGTCCGGTCCCCCGTCCACGCGGCGGTCCCGCCGCGCAGGTCGAGGGCGGCCACCTGCCGCAGACCGGCCTCGTCGTCCCAGGACGGCACACGGTCGACGGCAGCCTGCGCGTCGTCGCCGTCAGCGATCGCGTCGAGCATCCGGTGGCGCAGCGTGCGGTTGGTCCAGGCCTGGCTGGCGACGACGCCGACGGCCGGGTCGACGGTGATGACCGCGTTGCCGACGGCCAGCGAGCGGCTGGCCGTCGCGGCTCCCAGGAGCCCGTGCTCCCGGTCGACGGCGATGAGTGTGAAGGTCAATCGGTCCCCCTGACGGTGCGGTCCGCGTGGTGCGGGGCCTCGTGTTTCGATCGTGTTTCGCGGCTTGTCCCTCCGACAAGCGTGACACATACTGATCGAATCATCATCAGAATGATCGAACGGAGACCGCGATGCGAGCACGATCTGCAGCCCTGGCCACGGCCGCGGCAGGCGCACTGATACTCACCAGCTGCTCCTCGGGCGAGAGCGTCGACCTCGGCGGCGGCTCCGGCACCGAGACCCAGGGCACGGTCCTGCGAGCCGCGATCGGCGGCGAGCCCGACCAGCTCGACCCGCACCGCACGAGCTCCTACTTCAGCTTCCAGGTCCTCGAGAACGTCTTCGACACCCTCGTCGAGCCCGACGAGAACCTCGAGATGCAGCCCGCGCTCGCCGAGAGCTGGACCGTCAGCGACGACCAGCTCACCTGGACCTTCGAGCTGCGCGACGGCGTCACCTTCCACGACGGCAGCGACTTCACCGCAGACGACGTCGTCTACTCCTACGACCGCATCGTCGACGAGGAGCTCGCCAACGCCTGGAAGTTCGCCGCCGTCACCGAGGTGACCGCCGTCGACGACGACACCGTCGAGATCACCGTGGCCCAGCCCACCCCGAACCTGCTGTCCAACCTCGGCGGCTTCAAGGGCATGGCGATCGTCAGCGAGGAGAACGTCACCTCCGGCGACATCCAGACCAAGCCGATCGGCACCGGCCCGTTCAAGGTCGACTCGGTGGTGAGCGGCGACCGCATCAGCCTCTCCGCGAACGCCGACTACTGGGGCGGCGCCCCGGCTCTGGGCGGGGTGGAGTTCAGCTTCATCTCCGAGGCCTCGACCGCCCTCGCAGCGCTGCGCAGCGGCGAGATCGACTGGACCGACGTCGTGCCCGACCAGCAGGTCGCCGAGCTCGAGTCCGCCGACGACCTCACCCTCGAGACCAGCCCGTCGAGCGACTACTGGTACCTCGCCCTCAACGAGAACAAGGCGCCGTGGGACGACGTCCGTGTCCGCCAGGCCATCGCCTACGCGATCGACCGCGAGGCCATCGTCCAGGCCACGAGCTACGGCACCGCGCAGGAGAACCAGCTCGCCATCCCCGAGGACAGCGTCTGGTTCACCGAGTACGACACCTACAGCACGGACCTCGACGAGGCGCAGCGTCTGCTCGACGAGGCCGGCTTCACCGGGGGCACCCTGGAGTTCCTCGCGACGAGCGACTACCCCGAGACCGTGACGGCCGCGCAGATCATCGCCTCCAACCTCGAGCCTCTCGGCATCGACGTGCAGATCAGCCAGCCGGACTTCTCCACCTGGCTCGACGAGCAGAACTCCGGGAACTTCGACCTGCTCATGATGGGCTGGCTCGGCAACATCGACCCGGACGACTTCTACTACGCCCAGCACCACAGCACCGGCGGGAGCAATGCCCAGGGCTACTCGAACCCGACCGTCGACGAGCTCCTCGACGCCGGTCGCACCGAGACCGACGAGACGGCCCGCAAGGACCTCTACGCCCAGGCCGCCACGATCATCGCGGACGAGGCCAGCTACATCTACCTCTACAACCCCTCGGTCATCCAGGCGTGGAGCCCGGCCGTCCAGGGCTACGAGGTCCGCGCCGACGCCGCGATCCGCTTCCGCGACACCTCGCTGACGGAGTGATGACGGAGTGATCTGCGCGATGACGACCACCGGCACGAGACCAGAGGGGGTGAGCGGACGATGAGGTTCTCCGCAGCATCGACCGCCCGGTTCCTCGGGCGACGTCTGCTCTCCTCAGCCGTGGTGCTCCTCGGCGTGCTGGTGGTCGTCTTCGCGATCGTGCAGCTGGTCCCCGGCGACCCGGTGCGCCTCGCCCTCGGCACCCGCTACACGCAGGAGGCGTACGACGCCCTCAACGCGGCGTCCGGCCTCGACCGGCCGATCGTCGAGCAGTTCTTCGGCTACGTGGGCGGTGCGCTCACCGGCGACCTCGGGGTGAGCTTCCGCAACGGCCAGCCCGTCACGCAGCTGCTTCTCGAGCGGCTGCCCGCGACCCTGTCGCTCGCCGCGGCCGGGATCGTCGTGGCGCTGCTCATCGCCGTGCCGGCCGGCATCTGGTCGGCGCTGCGCGAGGGCAAGGTGTCGGACGCGATCGTCCGGCTCGGCAGCCAGGCCGGCGTGAGCATCCCCGACTTCTGGCTCGGCCTGCTGCTCATCGGGCTCTTCTCGACGACGCTCGGGTGGCTGCCGCCCAGCGGGTACACGGCCCTCGCCGACGACCCGCTCGGCTGGCTGCGCCGGGTCGCGCTCCCCGGCCTCACCGTCGGGCTCGTGGCGGGCGCCATCATGACGCGGTACATCCGGTCCGCGGTCCTCGACGTGGCATCTGCCGGCTACGTGCGCACGGCGCGCTCGAAAGGCCTCGCCCCGTCGGTCGTCACCGGCCGCCACATCGTGCGCGGCGCGCTGGTCCCCGTGCTCACCATCGTCGGCATCCAGCTGGCGACCATCCTCGGCGGCGTCATCGTCGTCGAGGTCGTGTTCGCCTGGCCGGGCCTGGGGCGTCTCGTCTTCGACTCCGTGTCGGCACGCGACTACCCGATGATCCAGGGCTCCGTCCTGCTCATCGCCGTCATGTTCCTGATCGTCAACCTGATCGTGGACGTGCTCTACGCCGTCGTCGACCCGAGGATCCGTCTCGCATGAGTGACACCACAGGACACGAGAAGGCTGCCGCCACGACGCCAGCAGCCCAAGCACCGTCGACCGGACCGGGCGCCGGGCAGGCCCCGTCCGACGACGGCGGTACCGGGCGCGTCGCCGCCTGGCGCCTGCTGGCCGGCAACCCCGTCACCCTCGTCAGCGGCGTGGCGCTCGCGCTGATCATCGTGCTCTCGGTGCTCGCGCCGTGGATCGCCCCCTACGGCATCAACGACGTGAACGTCGCGAACGCTCTGCAGGGGCCGAGCGGTGCGCACTGGTTCGGCACGGACGACCTCGGCCGTGACATCCTCTCGCGGGTGCTCGTGGCGGGCGGGACCAGCCTGCGCATCGCGCTCGTCTCGGTCGCCTTCGCCTTCGTGGTGGGCGTCCCGGTCGGCATCGTCTCCGGGTACACCGGCGGGGTCCTCGACACCGTGCTCATGCGCGTCGTCGACGTGATGTTCGCCTTCCCGGTGCTGCTCCTGGCCCTCGCGATCGTCGCGATCCTGCAGCCCGGCGAGCTCACGACGATGCTCGCCATCGGCATCGTGTACACGCCGATCTTCGCCCGTGTCGCCCGCGCCTCGACCCTGTCGGTCCGGGTGGAGCCCTACGTCCAGGTGTCCCGGACCATGGGGACCCCGGCCCGGACGATCCTCGTCCGTCACGTCCTGCCGAACATCACCGGCCCGATCGTGGTGCAGACGTCCCTGTCGCTGGCCTTCGCGATCCTCTCCGAGGCGGCCCTGTCGTTCCTCGGGCTCGGCATCCAGCCACCGTCGCCCAGCTGGGGCGGGATGCTCTTCAACGCCCAGGGCTTCATCAGCCAGGCGTGGTGGATGAGCATCTTCCCCGGTGCCGCCATCTTCGTCACCGTGCTCGCGTGCAACCTGCTCGGTGACGGCCTGCGCGACGTGCTCGACCCCAAGCAGCGCACACTCGCCGAGCAGAGGAGGATGCGATGAGCACCCCGGTCCTGACAGTCACCGACCTCAGCGTCTCCATCGGACGACGCGAGATCGTCCACGGGCTCGGCTTCGCCGTCGAGCCTGGTGGCACGCTCGGCATCGTCGGCGAGTCCGGCTCCGGCAAGTCGCTCTCCGTGCTCGCCGCGACCGGCCTGCTCGACGCACCCGGTGCGCGGGTCACCGGCAGCAGCGTGCTGCGCGGTGCGGGCGACAAGGACGGCGTGCAGCTGGTCGGCGCCTCCCCCAAGGCGCTGCGGAAGGTGCACGGCAACAGCATCGGCTTCGTGTTCCAGGACCCGAGCACGTCGCTGCACCCGCTGCTGACCCTCGAGCGGCAGATCACCGAGACCCTCGAGACGCACCGCGGGCTGTCCCGCCGCCAGGCGCGCACCCGGGCCCTCGAGCTCCTCGAGGCCGTCGGGCTCCCCGACCCGGAGCGTCGCCTCGACTCGTACCCGCACCAGCTCTCCGGCGGGCAGCGCCAGCGCGTGATGATCGCGATCGCCCTGGCCTGCGACCCGGCGCTGCTGGTCGCCGACGAGCCCACCACGGCGCTCGACGTCACCACCCAGGCGCAGATCATCAGCCTGGTCCAGCAGCTCCAGCACGACCGCGGCACCGCCGTCGTGTGGATCAGCCACGACCTGGGGGTCGTGGGCCAGGTCGCCGACGACGTCCTCGTGCTGCGCGACGGCGAGGCCGTCGAGCACCGCCCCGTGCTCGACCTGCTCGACTCACCGCAGCACCCGTACACGCAGAAGCTGCTCGAGGCGCGACCCCGCCTCGGCAAGGTCGCTCCCCCGGCGCCCGAGGGCGAGGTGCTGCTCTCCGTGCGGGACCTCGACGTGAAGTTCCCCGTGCAGACGCCGGTCGGCAAGACGGTGGTGCACGCGGTCGACGGCGTGTCCTTCGACGTGCAGCGTGGGCGGACCCTCGGGATCGTCGGCGAGTCCGGGTCGGGCAAGTCGACCATCGCCAACGCCCTCACCGGGCTGGTCGCCCCCGAGTCCGGGACCGCGACCCTCGGCGGCACCGACCTGTTCCGCGCCGACCGCGGCCTGCGCCGCCGGCTCGCCATGGTGTTCCAGGACCCGTTCTCGTCCCTCGACCCGCGCATGCGCGTCGGCGACTCCATCGACGAGCCGCTGCGCGTCCACGGCCTCCCGTCCTCCGGCACGCGTGCCGAGCGGATCGAAGAGCTGCTGGGACTCGTCGACCTGCCCGCCGACTTCGCGACCCGCTACCCCCACGAGCTCTCCGGCGGGCAGCGCCAGCGCATCTCGATCGCCCGCGCGCTCGCCCTCGAGCCCGACGTCGTCATCCTCGACGAGGCCACGGCTTCATTGGACGTGTCGATCCAGGCCCGGGTCCTCGAGCTGCTGCGCCGCCTGCAGGTCGAGCTCGGCCTCACCTACGTGTTCATCGCCCACGACCTCGCGATCGTCCAGGAGATGAGCCACGACGTCCTGGTCATGCAGAACGGCCGCGCCGTCGAGCACGCCCCCGCCGGGCGGCTCTTCGCCGAACCGGCCGAGGAGTACACCCGGGCGCTGCTCGCGGCGGTCCCGCCGGAGCGGCCTGGGCGGTAGCGGTAGGCGAGCTGCCGCAAGACGCACGGATGCTCCTCGGGCACCGCCCCGCTGCCTGCTGGCTCCTTCAGCTCTCGAACGCCCAGATAGCCGCGTCCAGGTCGCCGGCGCGCCAGCCCTTCTCGGAAGCGACCTCGCGGATGAGGGCGGCGAGGTGCGCGTAAGAGTCGTCGGCGATGCCCGCAGCAGACATCACCTTCCGGATCCTGCTGTCGATCGCGACGCCCGAGGGCAGGCCGACGAGGATGTCCAGGTAGTCGACCGTCTTGGGACCGACGTACTTCACCGTCCGCAGCTGCGTGCGGAGGGCTGCGCGGGACTCGGGGGCGGTGAGCCGACCCCGGAGATCGTCGACCGTCTCGATCTCAGCCAGCTCGAAGACCGTCGTGAGCTCGCTGATCTGCGCCAGCCGAGAGGACTCCCGCCAGGCGATCGTCTCGCTCAGTGCTCCACTCTCGATGCGACGCCGCATCCCTGTGGTCGTCGATGCATCCGGCCAGGCGTTCTTGAGCCTGATGACGCGCGGGAGGACGACTGCCGTGTACTTCCGCTGCCGCTGAAGGACCGCATCGACGATGACGGCCCCTACGTGATCCCACCCTCGGGTCGTCTCTTGGCCGCCGTCGATGCCATTCGTGTCCAAGAATTCGAGGAGCCGTGCTCCGTCGCCGCTCAGTGTCATGGGCTCAGGGTGCCAGAGGCGACGATCTCTTCGAGCAAGAACCACTCCGCCGACCAACTAATCACCCGAAGTTCGTCAGGGAACGAGGGAAGTTGTTCTCCGCGCGGACTCCGCGTACTTCTTCCGAGCGGCTCGGGTGCGCTCCCGCTGATTCCTCAGCTGTCCTAGCGTCACCCCCGCTTCGGCACCACCGGCCCCGGTCTCGGTCAGGCTTCTCAGCTTTGCCGCCTGGAGTACCTCCCAGTAGGCCTCTGTGGCTAGGTCAGAGATCTCGGGCTTCACGAGAACACTCAGCCGGCTCATGGCTTCGTCGATCTCGGAGCGATCGAAGGAAAGGTCCGGGACTGAGGCCAGGCTGAGGAATTCGCTGTCGTGCCCAAACCCTACGGACAAGCGATACCAGTCCTCCACCGGACGCCACAGGCCGTACAGCGCCCGCAGGACCGAAGCGTGAGCCTCTTGGTCTCGCTCGCGTGCCTGTTCTGCTCGCGCTCTCGCGTCTCGCTCGGCGTCACGACGATTGTTGAGGATCTGCTGCGCGAGGAGCGCAACGCTCGTCAGAGCAACGGGGACCACTGCGATCAGGAGTGTCTGCCACCATGTCATGGGCGAAATGATGGCACGGCTGCACAAAGACCGATCGTGGTCACGTCTGTTGGGGCAGGAGTGGGCGGGATCCCAGTCGCGACCGCAGCGCGAGGACCCCGCCTCGACGGACCCGGCCCGGCTCGAACGGGCAACCACCCTCACCTGCTGCGGTCGGACGCACCATTACCGGGTAGACGCGCCTTGGGCGGGTTCGCCCGCGAGCATAGCGGAGGCCCGCACCGTCGGGCGAGAGTCCGTCTGGCGCTGCGCTACGACGACCGCTTCCGGACCACCGCGCGGAGCGCCTCACGGTCCGGGTTCATCCCGAGCGCGGTGAGCTCGGCGACGAGGTCGTCGACCTGCTCGTCCTCGCTCTTGCGGCTGTCGACCGCGAGCTTCACGGGCTCGGTGCGTCCTGCTGCACCGGTGCCTTCGCTGCCGTCTGTGGGTGTCCCGGTCATGTTCGTCCCTCTCGTCGTGCTGTCATGCTGTCGTCTCGTCAGACCCTAGATCGTCTAGGCCCGACCCCGCAGCCCGCAGCCCGCAGCCCGCAGCCCGCAGCCCGCAGCCTACGGTGCCGTCGTCGTGTCGACGCGCACCCGCAGAGCTGCCGTGTACCCCGACGTCGCGTCGCCGGTGACGGTCGCCATCTGGAGAGCACCGCCGTCGTCTCCGAAGACCATGTCGCTCGCCAGCGAGACCTGCGACAGGTTCTCGGACGACCCGTCGTACCCGGGCAGGGCGTACACGGTGCCGGAAATGCCCGCGGGCAGGGCGACCTGCGACGTCGCGATGACGTTCGCGGCGTCGGAGATGGAGTCGACGTCGTGGTACACCTCGAAGTGGACGTGTGGCCAGCGGCCCGTGTAGCAGCCAGGGAAGATGGTGGTGAAGGTGACCTTCCCGTCCGCGTCGGCCACCTGCACTCCACGCAGGTAGGTCACGTCCTCGAGCCCGTCGGAGTACATGGAGTACCCGCCCTCGGCGTCGCAGTGCCACACGTACACGGCGACGTCGCGGAACGGGACGTCGCCTCCGGCCATGTCGAGGATCGAGAGCGTGAGGGTCAGCGGCACGCCCGCTGCCGTCGCCCCACCGTCGATGCTCGACCGGATGTCGCTGCGGACGATGCCGGACTGCTCGAGCACGTCGACGCCGTTGGACCCGTCCGCCGGGAACGGCCCGGCGGTCTCCTCAGGGATCTCCCCCGACGCGAGACCCGAGTCCCCGCTCGACGCACCAGAGCCTGGGCTCGTGGACCCGGTGCTGCACGCGGCGAGGGCCATCGACCCGGCGCCCAGCCCCAGGAGCGACAGCACCCGACGCCGGCTGACGAGCGTCCCGAGGTCGAAGGCGACGCCCTGGTCGACAACCTCCTCGTCGGCCCGCTCGAGCAGACGCCCCTCGTACGCGGGGCCGAGGTCGGTCTGCTCGGGTTCGGGGATGCGCGTCACGGTTGTTTCCTGACGTTCGAGGGCCGTTGGAGCCCGAAGGCTCGCACGCCCGCCTCGAAGAACACTGGGGCTAGGCTGAACCTCGGCTGTTAGAGCCGGCACACAGCTGATTTTCGTCCGGTGCAAGTCGAGGGACCGACACCCGGACAGCATTCACCACGACACAGGGGCCACATGCACTTCTTCCCAGCGATCCTCGGCTACGTAGTCCTCGCCGTGACCCTCGGTGCCGTCGTCGTCGCGCAGCGGTCCGGGGCGATCCGGCGGGACTCCGTCGTCGGCATCCGTACCCAGAAGACGCTCCGCAGCGACGAGGCCTGGGACGCCGGGCACCAGGCCGCGGCACCGTACCTCGTGGGTGCGGCGGTGGTCGCGGTTCTCGTCGCCGCAGCCCTCGCGGTAGTCGGTGCCACGGGCGCCTCGCAGACGGTCGGGGACGTCGTCGCGCCATCTGGATACCTCGTGGTCCTGGCGGGCGTCGTGATCGGCGCGGTCGCGGCCGGCAAGGCCGCGGACCGGGTCGCGCCGCCGGTCAGATAGGAGCGCTGCAGACCCAGAACATCAGCAACCGCGTATCAGTCCTGCCGGCCGAGCGGAGGAGCGAGGAGTGCGGCTGGCTGAGAGGCAGGAGCAGCACGTCGCTGGGGCGATCCGCACGATTCCGACTGACTTGGGTCTGGAGTCGGAGCAGGAGGCTCGGGTGTCTGAGATGGTGCCGCAGCATCCACGGCTCCCCGCCAGCGGCGTGCCCTGAGCATGCCTGAGACCCGCGCACCGGCTTCGTCGCGCTCGACCTTGCCCCAGCCCTCCCAGGCCATCAAGAGTCCGAAGAGCATGAGCACGAATGCCAGGGCCCCAGGTATCCACGATGCCCACGACGGCCCGTCCCACATGAGCACGGCTACCGGGAACAGGAACGCCCACACGAAGCCGCCACCGATCGCCTGCCAGTCTCGGCGCCTGCGGTCTACGGTCATGAGTTCGGTCAGCCGAGCTTCGATGTACGTCATGAGCTCGGCACGGCTCACGCTCTCGGCGGGAAGTTCCTTCCAGATTCGCAGGTCGTGCTCGATGGTGTCTCGCCGGCGCCGGTTGGGCACGAGCTTGGTCTGGAAGCGTGCGGCAGCGAGCACCCCGATCAGGGTGAGAGCGGAAGTGACGACTGTCTCGATCATGGCCGGAGCGTACCGATGGCGACGTCGTGGCCTGCGGTCGCCGCCCGCGAGTTCGAAGAAGTCACCCGCAGCACCTGGCCCCTACCCACCTCACGACTCTCGTGCACGTACCCGACGACGAGTACGCGCCAGCATCCCCAGGATCCCGTACCAGGTCAGGCCCGCCCACTACCCTCGGTCCCACCCTCTCTGACCACCGACGACGCGACGGAGCCCCCCGTGGACCTTCAGCCTGACCGGACCTCACGCACCCCACGAGGTGCAGCCCTCTGGGCAGGCACGAGCGCTACAGCCGGGATCCTCGCGGCTACGGTGCTCGAAGCCACCCCGGCGTGGACGATGCTCGTCGTCCTCGTGGCGCTCCTCCCAGCCATCTCCCTCCTCGCCCCACGGGTGCGGTTCGCCGGTCATCTGTCGGTCGTGACCGGGATCGGCGTCGTGTCCCTCGGCGCGGTGCTCGAGTCTCGCGCACTCGTCCACCCCGTCCCGCTGCTGGCCGACGGTGACCTGTCGACCCTCGCCGCCGGGACGCGTGCCTACGTGCCGTTGGCTCTGGTCGTGGCGGGCGTCGCGCTCGTCCTCCTCGGACTGGGGTGGTGGCGGCGGAGCCGCGCGTGGGTGGTCTCCGGGATGGTTGTCGTCGCCGTGCTCGCCGTAGGTCTGCTGCTCGCCCTGCTCGCACGGAACGCCTACCTCTCGTCGAGGTATCCCGAGGTCCCGTCCTTCGACGTGAGCTTCTGGTTCGAGGCCCTCACCTGGTCGATCGCGTGCGTGGCCTCGGTCGTCGCCGCTGCTCGACCGCCTGCCCTCGCCCACCACTCGTCCGTCCCGGATGGTGAGAGCACCTCCACCCCCGCCCCCAGCCGGCGCGCCGTCCTGGTCGTCACCAGCCTCGTCGTCGTCGGCGCGGTCGGTGGCGCTGCGGCCTGGTGGTGGGACGGGTACGCGCCGCGCATCGTCCTGGCCGACGCCTTTGCCGACCCTGCCCTCGGCCGGTGCGTCGGGAGCATGCTGGGATCGACCGAGAAGACCTCGAAGTCGGCCCTCGCAGACCTCTCCTTCCTGGAGTGCCCTGGCAAGGACGTCGGCGACCTCGACGGGATCGACCGCCTGCAGGGCCTGAACACCCTCGACCTGAGCGGCAACCGACTCGGCGACCTGACCGAGCTCGGCACCCTGGAGGACCTCAGGCACATCGACCTCTCGTCGAACGCAGTCAGCGACCTCTCGCCGCTCGCGCCTCTCGTGCAGCTGAGCACCCTGACGCTCTCGAGCAACCAGGTGCAGGACCTCACCCCGCTGGCCGGGATGAGCCGGCTGGTCGACCTGGACGTGGCCGGCAACCAGGTGATCTCGCTCGCCGGGGTCGGGTCCCTGACGTCGCTCCAGTACCTCGTGCTGTCGGGCAACCCTGTCGCCGACCTCACCGAGCTCGGGCAGCTGCCACTCCTGGGCGAGCTCGTGGCTGCCGATGCACAGATCGCGGACCTCTCGCCGCTGGCGTCGAGCACCGGGCTGACGAGAGTCACGCTGGACCGCAACGAGGTGGTCGACCCGTCCCCGCTGTGCGGCTCCCCCGTCCTCGCCTACCTGGCGGTCAGCGACAACAGGATCACCGATGCCTCGACGCTGAGCGGCTGCCCGGCGCTCAGCGAGCTGTGGCTCGGCGGCAACCAGGTGACGGACGTGTCACCTCTGCTCGAGGTGCGCACCCTCCTCGGGGTCGACCTCTCCGGCTCCGGCCCCACCGTCGACCGAGGCGTCGAGCAGCTCCGGGAGAGCGGGGTCTACGTCGGCGGCCTCGCCTCAGGGCGCGGCTGACCAGACGCAGAAGAGCGCCCCGCTGCTGCGGGACGCTCTCCTGGAACCATGCCGTGCTCTGACCTAGGTCAGTACCCGGTCTCCGTGGCCTCCGGGTAGTACTGCTTGTACTTGCGCCAGAAGTTCGCGGTCATCAGCTCGATGACCAGTCGCCTCTTGAGGCCGCCGTCGGCGCGGTACCGCAGCGGGTGTACGACACCCTTGCGCTTGACGACGCCCTTGAGCCGGGACTTCAGCCCGGGCTCGAGGATGTACCGCATGAGCAGCTTGACCGGCACGACGGTGTACAGCACCTCGCCGGTGGCGCGCACCGGCTCGATGCGGTTGCCGTGGACCTGGTCCTCGACGAGCACCCGTGCGGGGTTCGCCCCGGCGGCGGTGACGTAGTAGTTGTTGCGGCCGATGCGCGGGTTCATCTCGAAGTACACGTGGCGCCCGGTGCGGGGGTCCCACTTGTAGTCGAAGTTCGCGAACCCGAGGTACCCGACGCGGTCGAGGAACCTGCTGGCCGCCTCCATGGCGTCCTCGTACGGCTCGGTGAGGATCGCCGCGGGGATGCCGAGCGTGCCGGGCGTGTGCTCCTCGAGGAGCACGCGCCCGGTCGCGAGCAGCGTGATCTCGCCGTGCGAGTCGCGGTACGCGGTGAGCGACCGCATCTGCGTCTCGTCACCGGGGATGAACTCCTGCACGAGGAAGGTCCCGGTGTACCCGGCGTCGACGAGGTGGCCGAGCAGCTCGTCGAGCTCCGCCCGGGTCTCGACGTGGTGAATCTTCTTCTTGCCGGGGAACGAGATGTAGTGGTACTCGGCGCTCGACGACGGCTTCGCGACGACCGGGAACTCCAGGTCGACGTCGAGACCGGCGACGAGCGACCGTCCTCCCCGTGCCGTGAGGTCCGCGACGTCGACCGCCACGGTCCGCGGCGTCGGGATGTCCAGCTCGTCGCACACCTCGGCGAAGGCCTCCTTGGAGGAGACCACGTCGAGCACGTCGAGCGTGCAGAACGGGATGAGGTAGTGCTTCTCGAGCCGTTCGCGGTGCTCGATGATGGCGCGCACGTACCAGTCGGCGTTCGTGAGCAGCAGCAGCTGCACACCGGGGTGCTCTGCTGCGACCTTCTCGAGCGCGGCGACGAGCTTCTCGGGCTCGTCGATGCCGGGCGTGACGACGTTCGTGACGAACGTCGAGTCCGTCATCGCACGGGTCGCGACGCTGGAAAGGACCAGCGACCGCGAGCCGTACTGCTCGTGGAAGGCGCGCAGCAGCGCGTAGACGCCGATGTCACCGCCGACGGCTACGGGGAGGAAGTCGACCATCCGTCAGGACTCGGTCGACTCGCTGCGGTCGAGCGACCACTCCGTGTGGAACACGCCGGCCTTGTCGGTCCGCTGGTACGTGTGCGCACCGAAGAAGTCGCGCTGCGCCTGGATGAGGTTGGCCGGGAGGCGGTCCGCACGGACGCCGTCGTAGTACGACAGCGACGACGCGAAGGCCGGGGTCGGCACACCGTTGAGGGCAGCCTGCGACACGACGCGGCGCCAGGCGCTGACACCGTGGCCGACGGCCGAGACGAAGTACTCGTCGGCGAGCAGCAGCGGCAGCTCGGCGTTGCGCTCGTACGCCTCGGTGATGCGGTTGAGGAACCGGGCACGGATGATGCAGCCCCCGCGCCAGATGCGAGCCATCGCACCGCGGTCGATGTCCCAGCCGAACTCCTCGGACGCGGCCGCGATCTGGTCGAAGCCCTGCGAGTACGCGACGACCTTGGAGGCGTAGAGCGCGAGGCGCACGTCCTCGATGAAGGCCTCGCGGTCGGTGATGTCCCAGGCGCCGGCGTGGGCCTCGAGGACACCGTTGGCGGCGGTGCGCTGCGGCACGGAGCCGGAGAGCGCACGCGCGAAGGTCGCCTCGGCGATGCCGGTGATCGGCACACCGAGGTCGAGGGCGTTCTGGACCGTCCAGCGGCCGGTGCCCTTCTGCTCGGCGCGGTCGAGGATGATGTCGACGAAGGCGCTGCCGGTCTCCGCGTCGACGTGCTGCAGCACGTCGGCGGTGATCTCGATGAGGAACGACTCGAGGTCGCCCTTGTTCCACTCGGCGAAGATCTCGCCGATCTCCTTGGCGGAGGCACCCAGGCCCTGCTTCAGCAGGTCGTAGGCCTCGGCGATGAGCTGCATGTCGGCGTACTCGATGCCGTTGTGCACCATCTTGACGAAGTGGCCGGCACCGTCGGAGCCGACGTAGGTGCAGCACGGCACGCCGTCGACCTTCGCGGAGATGTCCTCGAGGATCGGGCCGAGCCACTCGTAGGACTCCTTGGAGCCGCCGGGCATGATGCTCGGGCCGTTGAGCGCGCCCTCCTCGCCACCGGAGACCCCGGTGCCGACGAAGTGCAGGCCGTGCTCCTTGAGCTCGGCCTCGCGACGACGGGTGTCGGGGAAGTGCGCGTTGCCGGCGTCGATGACGATGTCACCCTCGTCGAGCAGCGGGATGAGCTCGGCGATGACCGCGTCCGTGGGGCCGCCGGCCTTGACCATGATGACGACCTTGCGCGGCTGCGCGAGCGAGGCGACGAAGTCCTCCATGGACTCGGACGGGACGAAGTCCCCGTCGGTGCCGTGGTCCGCGATGAGCGACTCGGTCTTGGCGTAGGAGCGGTTGTGCACGGCGACGGTGTACCCGTGCCGGGCGAAGTTCCTCGCGAGGTTGCGACCCATGACTGCGAGTCCTGTGACGCCGATCTGTGCGCGTGCTGACATCCGAGCTCTCTCCTTGGCCTTCGACGGGCATTCACCTGCCACTGCATGCTTCCAGACCACCCTAGCCCTGGGGGCCGACGGCGCCTGCGGAGTATCACGATGCGTACGTCACCCTCTCGCGGGTAACGATCGAGACACGCCCGCGGCACCGGGCGTGGCACACGGGGCTTCGTCGCACGTCAGCCCTACAGTGCGAGTGTGATCAACACCGCAGGCGCCCAGGTCCCCGAGGCCTTCGTGCGCGCCCTGCAGTCGCTGCGCCGGCCTCGGCTGCGTCCCGGGCTCGAGCTCGAGGAGGTCCCCGCCCCCGTGCGCGTGGCCCCGTTCGCCGCCGCCCTCGCGGGCACGCTGAGCCGTCCGGGCTCCCCCGACGACGAGCTGGCCGACGGCAGGTTCATCGTGCTGCACGACCCCGAGGGCCGGGACGACTGGCAGGGCGACTTCCGCGTCGTGACGCTCGTGCGCGCCGAGATCGAGCCAGACCTCAGCACCGACGGCCTGCTCGGCGACGTCGCCTGGAGCTGGCTCGTGGAGAGCATCGCGGACCGGGTGGGTGAGGTCGTGGCGCTGGGCGGCACGGTCACACGCTCGATCAACCAGAGCTTCGGTGCGCTCGACGAGCAGCCCGACACGGTCGAGCTCGAGATCCGCGCGTCGTGGACGCCGGTCGCACCCGACCTCACCGCGCACCTGCACGCCTGGGCCGACCTGCTGGGCGCTGCCGCTGGGCAGCCGCACCACCTCGAGGGCGTGTCCTCGCTCGACGACCGCCGGTGACGATCCTGCGCCGCGCGCGCCACCGCTGGTCTCGCCAGCGGCCCGTCGCGCCCGCGTCACCCGCTCGACGCAATACCGTTGTCCTATGACCTCCACAGCACCCGTCGGCGAGCCGAGCTCTCCGGCGCCCGGAGCAGCAGCGACCGTCGACCAGCCCGAGGCGCCCACCGTGACCCCGCTGACCGCTCCGGCCGACGGTGTGCCGCGCGTCGTCGACACCCCCTCCGCGCTCGCCCGGGCGGTCACCGCCTTCGCCTCCGGCAACGGGCCGGTGGCCGTCGACGCCGAGCGCGCCTCCGGCTACCGGTACGGGCAGAGCACCTACCTCGTCCAGCTGCGCCGCGAGGGTGCGGGCACCGTGCTCATCGACCCGGTCGCCCTGCCTGACCTCTCCGCCATGAGCGACGCGCTCGACGGCGTCGAGTGGGTCCTGCACGCGGCCTCGCAGGACCTGCCCGGACTCGCCGAGCAGCACCTCGTCCCGTCGGCGGTGTTCGACACCGAGCTCGCCGCACGGATCCTCGGCATGGAGCGCGTGGGCCTCGCGGCCGTCGTCGCCGAGGTCCTGGGCCTCGGCCTCGCCAAGGAGCACTCGGCGGTCGACTGGTCCACCCGCCCGCTCCCCGACGCCTGGCTGCTCTACGCCGCGCTCGACGTCGAGGTCCTCGTGGAGCTCCGTGACCGCATGGCCGAGCGCCTCGAGGCTGCCGGCAAGACGGAGTGGGCCCGTCAGGAGTTCGAGGCCGTGCGCCTCACCGGCCCGGCCGCCCCGCGCGTCGAGCCGTGGCGTCGGGTCTCCGGCAGCCACACGCTGCGCCAGGCGAGGCAGCTGGCCGTGGTGCGCGAGCTGTGGCTCACCCGCGACGAGAACGCCCGCAAGCGCGACATCGCCCCGGGACGCGTCCTGCCCGACCGCGCCATCGTCGCGGCAGCGCAGGCGATGCCCCGCACCGTCCCGGCGCTCACGAAGCTCCCCACCTTCGCCGGCAAGGGCACGCAGCGCCGAGCGGTGCTGTGGCAGTCGGCCATCGACCGGGCTCTCGCCCTGCCGCAGTCCGAGCTCCCGTCGCTGCACGGTCCGCGCTCGGACGCACCGCCGTCGCCCCGCAGCTGGGCAGACCGCGACCCGCTGGCCGCCGCACGCCTCGAGGCAGCCCGCGAGCTCGTCACCCGGCTGGGTGAGGAGCACCACATCCCGGTCGAGAACCTGCTGCAGCCCGACGCCCTGCGCCGGCTGTGCTGGACTCCCCCAAAGCCCATCACCGCCGAGACGGTGGCCGAGTTCCTGCGGGGGCGCGGGGCACGTGCCTGGCAGACCGACCTGCTGGCCGGCCCGCTCACGACGGTGCTCACCGAGGCCCGACCGGCGCCGCCGGAGGCCCCCGCCGGGTCTGCCTGACGGTAGGGTCTGAGAAATGCTCAGCATCGACGTCGTCACCGACCAGCCCACGTGGGACGGGGAGGTCCTCCCCCTCGGCGGGCACCCCCTCCAGCTCTGGGGCTGGGGTGAGCTGAAGGCCGCGCACGGCTGGCGCGCGCTGCGCCTGCGCGTCACCGAGGAGGGCCGCACCGTGGGGCTCGCCCAGGTGCTCGTGCGCCCGCTGCCCAGCGTCTTCCGCGCGCTCAGCTACGTGCCGCGAGGGCCCGTCGTCCCCGACGAGACGGACCGCGCACGCGTCTGCGACGCCGTGGCCGACTACTGCCGCCGGCAGGTCCGCGGTGTCGGCATCACCTTCGAGCCCGACTGGGACGCTGCCGACGCCGCCCTCGACATCACCGACGGCCGCATCGCCGAGAACCCGATCCTCTACCCCGAGACGCTGATCGTCGACGTCACGCAGACCGAGGACGCGCTCCAGGCCGTGATGTCCAAGTCGACGCGCTACGACATCCGCAAGGCCGGGCGCTCCGGCCTGGACGTCCGACGCGTCACCGACGAGGACACGGTCCGCGCCGTCCTCGGCGTCTACCACGAGACGGCGGAGCGCGCCGGGTTCGCGATCCACACCGACGAGTACTACCTCGACATCCACCGGATGCTCGGCGAGCACTCGGTGGTCGTCGCGGCCTTCGACGAGGACGGCTCGCCCGTCGCCTTCGTGTGGTGCGTGTCCTCCGCGACGACGTCCTTCGAGCTCTACGGCGGCATCAACGACCGCGGCCGCAAGCTGCGTGCGAACGCCCCCGTCAAGTGGGAGTCGATGATGGAGGCCAAGCGCGGCGGCCTGACCCGCTACGACATGAACGGGCTGCTCAACGACGGCATCTCCGACTTCAAGCGCAGCTTCGCCCAGCACACCGACACCCTCGTGGGCAGCATCGACGTGCCGTTCTCGTTCTGGTACTCGACGTGGAACCGCGCCCTGCCCGCCGCCAAGAAGGTGCTGCGCTCCGTCAAGCGCTGAAAGCGCTGACCTTCCCCGGGCGGCTACCGCGCCGGGTCGAGCTCTGCCATGCCCGGAGAGCGCCTCGGGCAACCCCTGGACACACCTCCGTGCACCACTCCGTGCATCTGACTGAGACTGCCGGTAGCATGTACCTCGTCGGCGGACCGCCGACCACAGGACACCGTCGTCCACCAGTCAGGAGCCCAGCGAATGACCACCTCTGCTCACCGGCCCACCGCTCGCGACGTCGTCTTCGTCGACGGCGTGCGCACGCCGTTCGGCAAGGCCCGCCCCGACGGCCTCTACGCCCACACCCGGGCCGACGACCTCGCCGTGAAGTCCGTCCGTGAGCTCGTCCGCCGCCACCCGTCCCTGCCGCCGGAACGCTTCGACGAGGTCGCCATCGCCGCGACCACCCAGAGCGGCGACCAGGGCCTCACCCTCGGCCGCTCGGTCGCGGTGCTCGCGGGCCTGCCGCGCTCGGTCCCGGGCTACGCCGTCGACCGCATGTGCGCCGGCGCGATGACCGCGGTCACCTCGACCGCGTCGGCGATCGGCTTCGGGCAGCAGGACGTCGCGCTGGCCGGCGGGGTCGAGCACATGGGTCACCACCCGATGGGCTTCGACGCCGACCCGAACCCGCGCTTCGTCTCCGAGCGCCTGGTCGACAAGACCGCGCTGATCATGGGGGCCACGGCCGAGAACCTGCACGACCGCTTCCCCCACCTCACCAAGGACCGAGCAGACCGCTACGCCGTCGCGAGCCAGGAGCGCTACGCCGCTGCCCTCGCCGCGGGCCAGATCAGCCCTGACCTCGTCCCGGTCGCCGTGCGCTCCCCCGAGCTCGGCTGGGGGCTCGCCACGGCCGACGAGCTCGCACGCCCGGGCACCACGGTCGCCGACATCGCCCACCTCAAGACCCCGTTCCGCCCCGGAGGGAAGGTCACCGCCGGAAACGCCTCGCCGCTGACCGACGGCGCGGCGATGTGCCTGGTGGCGTCTGGCGACACGGCAGCCGAGCTCGAGCTGCCCGTCCGCATGCGCATGGTGTCCTTCGCCTACGCGGGAGTCGCCCCCGAGGTCATGGGCATCGGCCCGGTGCCGGCCACCGAGCGTGCGCTGCGCACCGCAGGGCTCTCCATCGACGACATCGGCATCATCGAGGTGAACGAGGCCTTCGCCGTCCAGGTTCTCAGCCTGCTCGACCACTTCGGCATCGCCGACGACGACCCGCGGGTCAACCCCTACGGCGGCGCGATCGCCGTAGGGCACCCCCTCGCGGCCTCAGGTGTCCGACTCATGACGCAGCTCGCCCGGCAGTTCGCCGAGCGGCCGGACGTCCGGTACGGCATCACGACGATGTGCGTCGGCCTCGGGATGGGCGGCACAGTCGTCTGGGAGAACCCGCAGCACGCCGACTACTCCGGCCACACCACCACGTCGCACGAGAGCTGAGGACACCCCATGACCGGAACGACCTCGACCCAGACGCACGACACCTCTGCGCACGACGCCCCGACGAACAGCGAGGCCCAGCCTCGCGGCGAGCGCGTCACGCGATCCCTGGTCCGCGACGTGACGCTCCCGAGCGGCGGCACCCTCGCCCTCGTCACCCTCGACAACGGCCTGGACCACACCAAGCCCTCGACCCTCGGTCCGCTCGGCCTCGCCGAGCTGCACACCGCCCTGAGAGCCGTCACCGAGCGTGCTGCCCGTGGCGAGATCGTCGCGGCCGCCGTGACCGGCAAGCCCTTCGTGCTCGCCGCCGGGGCCGACCTCACGGCCGCGAGCGCCGTCACCACCCGCGACGACGCGAGGGCGCTGGGCAGCGCGGGCCACGCGGCCTACCGGCTGCTGCAGGAGATGGCCGTCCCCACCTTCGCCTTCGTCAACGGCGTCGCGCTCGGCGGCGGCCTCGAGCTGGCCCTGGCGTGCACCTATCGCACGGTTGCGACGGACGTGCCCGCGATCGCGCTCCCGGAGACCTCCCTCGGGCTGGTCCCGGGGTGGGGCGGCTGCTTCCGGCTGCCCCGGATCGTGGGGATCGAGAAGGCGATCGACGTCATCCTCACGCGTCCCGCGGCGAACAAGCCCTTCACCGGCCCGCAGGCCTACGAGGCGGGCATCGCCGACGCTCTCCTGGACTCTGCGGACTTCCTCGAGCAGTCGATCGTGTGGGCCGATGCGGTGCTGCGTGGCGAGATCACCGTGGAGCGTCCCGACCTGGCGCCCGCGGAGGTCTGGCAGGCGACGGTCGACGGCGCACGCGCACGGGTCGACGCGCTGCTCCACGGCTCGCGCCCGGCCCCCTACCGGGCTCTCGACCTGCTCGCTGCGGCCCGGGACTCCGACCCGGACACGGCGTACTCGGCGGAAGACGACGCGCTCGCCGACCTCATCATGAGCGACGAGATGCGGGCGTCGGTGTACGCCTTCCAGACCGTCAACCGGGCGAAGAAGCCGGTCGGCGCCCCGGCACGCGACCTGGCTCGGCCGGTCACGCAGGTGGGGATCGTGGGTGCCGGGCTCATGGCCGCCCAGCTCGCCCTGCTCTTCGCACAGCGCCTCGGAGTCCCCGTGGTGATGCGCGACCTCGACGACGAGCGTGTGCAGCACGGCCTCGACCACGTCCGCGCGACCGTCGAGAAGCTCGTGTCGACCGGGCGGGTGCCCGCCGAGAAGGGCGCGGCGATCGCCGCCGGCATCCGCGGGACCACGGTGCTCGACGACCTGTCCGGGTGCGACTTCGTCATCGAGGCCGTCACCGAGGTGCTCGGCCTCAAGAAGAAGGTCTTCGCCGAGCTCGAGGGCATCGTCTCCCCCGAGACGATCCTGGCGACCAACACCTCCGCGCTGTCGGTCACGCAGATGGCCGAGGGTCTCGAGCACCCGGAGCGCGTGGTCGGGCTGCACTTCTTCAACCCGGTGGCGCAGATGCCGCTCGTCGAGGTGGTGCGGGCGGAGCGTTCGTCCGACGAGGCCGTCGCCACGGCCTTCGCCGTCGCGAAGACCCTGCGCAAGACGGCGGTACTGGTCCGGGACCGTCCGGGCTTCGTGGTCAACCGGCTGCTCGTGCTGCTGCTCGGCGAGATCGTCGACGTGGTCGAGGCCGGCACGCCGGTCGAGGTGGCTGACAGGGCGCTGCGCCCGCTCGGGCTCCCCATGGGACCCTTCGCGCTCTTCGACCTCGTGGGGCCTGCCGTCGGCCTGCACGTGCTGACGTCGCTGCGTGAGGACCTGGGCGACAGGTTCCCCGCCTCCCCCGCGCTCGAGAAGATCGTGGCGGAGAAGGTCCCTGTGGTCCTGCCGTCGCCCGCTCGCGGTGTCCCCGCTACGGTCGACCCGGCGCTGCAGGCCGTCTTCGACGAGGTGCGCGACCCAGGACGGGACCAGGTGGTCCTCGACGAGGCCGGTGTCCTCGACCGGGTGCTGCGCACGCTGGCCCGGGAGGTCGGGCTCATGCTCGACGAGGGCGTGGTGTCCGAGGCGTCGCAGATCGACCTCTGCATGATCCTCGGGGCGGGCTGGCCCTTCAGCGCCGGCGGGATCTCCCCGTACCTCGACCGGGCAGGCGTGTCGGAGTCGGTCCTGGACCGACGGCTGCTGCCGGACGGCGTCGCGAACGTCCCGTCGCAGGCCTGACAGGACAGCACCAGCTAGACCAGACCGCGAGGGTCTGACAGACGACGAACCCCTCGGACCCGTTGCTCACGGGGACGAGGGGTTCGTCGTCGGGTGCTTCTGGGGACGTGCCCTGCTCAGATGAGCACCCGGTTCGTCGTGTGCTGCAGGACGATGCCGTTGCCGTCGGGGTCGTCGAAGGTCGCGAAGCGGCCCCAGGGCTGCTCCTCGACCCCGCTGGTGAAGGTGACGCCTGCCTCGGTGAGCCGGGCGACGTCGGCGTCGAGGTCGTCCGTCTCGAGCACGACGCCCTTGAGGTCCCCGGGCTTCATCGTCGGGAACCAGGTGACCAGGGTGATGCTGGTGTCCCCGCGTGGCGGTGCGAGCTGGAGCCATCGCATCTCGGGGGTCATCTGACGGTCCCCGAGCACCTGGAACCCGAGGACGTCACGGTAGAAGTCGCGCGAGCGGTCCTGGTCGGAGACCGGGACGGAGAACAGCTGGATCTGTGAGATAGCCATGCTCCACTCTGGCATCCCCCGAGGCAGAGGGCATGTCGGTGGCCCAGGGCACGTCGGCCGTCCGGCACCTGTCGGTGGCTCAGTAGACCTTGAGCCCCTTGCTGCGGAACTGCTCGCGCACCCGATCGAGGAGCTCGGTGGTCGGCGGCTCGACGTCGCCGAGCTCGTAGGTCATGCCGAGGGCCTTCCACTTGTCCTGGCCCATCTGGTGGAAGGGCAGCACCTCGACCCGGGACACGGAGGACAGGGTCGCGGCGTACTCGGCGACCGACTCGACGTTCGCGACGTCGTCGGTGAGGCCTGGGACGAGCACGAACCGGAGCCAGATCTCGATCCCCTTGTCGGCGAGCCGGCGACCGAAGTCGAGGGTGGGCTGGAGCTCGCGCCCGGTGACCTTGGTGTAGGTCGCCTCGTCGCCCGACTTCACGTCGAGGAGCACGAGGTCGACGTCCTCGAGCATCTCGTCGGTGCACGACGCGCCGAGGTACCCGGAGGTGTCGATCGTGGTGTGGATGCCCTCGGCCTTGGCCCCGGCGAGGATGGTCGCGGCGAAGGCGGGCTGCATGAGCACCTCGCCGCCCGAGATCGTGAGTCCGCCACCCGTCGAGCGGAAGACGGCCTTGTAGCGACGGATGCGACGCAGCAGCTCGTCGGAGGTGACCGACTCGCCGTCCTTCATCTTCATGGTGTCGGGGTTGTGGCAGTAGAGGCAGCGCAGCGGGCAGCCGGCGAAGAACACCGTCATCCGTGTCCCGGGCCCGTCGACCGCGGTGACCAGCTCCCAGGAGTGGATGGAGCCGAGGGTCCCGGCGCGCATCTGGGCGAGCCTGTCGCCGCGGCTCGCGTCCGACACCTCGAGCCCCTCGGTACCCGCGCCCACCGTGCGGTGCTCGGGGGCCTCGAAGTCCTTGTCGAAGGTGGAGGCGGTGCTCTGAGCGCTCATGGTGCTTCCTCTGGGCAGGTGTGCTCGGTGGCGCCGGTCGAGCCGGCCGGGCGGTGGTGGCTGCCCGGCCGGGCAGCCACCACCGCGGGTCGGGTCAGGCCGACTGGTGGAACGTGCGGGTCAGGACGTCCAGCTGCTGCTCGCGCGTCAGCTTGACGAAGTTCACCGCGTAGCCGGAGACCCGCACCGTGAGGTTGGGGTAGTTCTCCGGGTTCTCGATCGCGTCCTCGAGGGTCTCCCTGCTGAGGACGTTGATGTTGGCGTGGAAGAGGCCCTCGGTCATGCCGGCGTCGAGGATGCCGACGAGGTTGCCGACCTGCTCCTCCTTGTTACGCCCGAGACCCGACGGGGTGATCGTGTTCGTCAGCGAGATGCCGTCGAGCGCGTCGTCGTAGTCGAGCTTTCCGACCGAGAGCATGGAGGCGACCATGCCGTGCGTGTCCATGCCGTTCTCCGGGTTGGCGCCCGGGGAGAACGGCTCGCCCTTGCGGTGGCCGGAGGGGAAGCTGCCGGTCGCCTTGCCGTAGACCACGTTCGAGGTGATGGTCAGGACGGACTGGGTCGGGACGGCGTCGCGGTAGAGCGGCAGCGCCCGGATCTTGTCCATGACGGTCTTGACCACGAGCTGGGCGATCTCGTCGGCCTTGTCGTCGTCGTTGCCGTAGACGGGGAAGTCGCCCTCGGTGACGTAGTCGACCACCAGGCCGGTCTCGTCGCGGACGGGGGTGACCTTGGCGTACTTGATGGCCGAGAGGCTGTCGGCCACGATCGACAGGCCGGCGATGCCGCAGCCCATCGTCCGGACGATCTCGGAGTCGTGGAGCGCCATCTCGATGGCCTCGTAGGCGTAGCGGTCGTGGCTGTAGTGGATGATGTTGAGCGCCTCGACGTAGGTCTGGACGACCCAGTCGAGCATCGCGTCGTACTTGGCCCACACCTCGTCGTAGCGCAGGGGCTCGTCCGAGGTGATGGCCTCGTACCCGGTGACGACCTGCTTGCCGCTCATCTCGTCGCGCCCGCCGTTGACCGCGTAGAGCAGGCTCTTGGCGGCGTTGACGCGCGCGCCGAAGAACTGCATCTGCTTGCCCACGCGCATCGGGGACACGCAGCAGGCGATCGCCGCGTCGTCGCCCCAGTGCTGGCGGATCTGGGCGTCGGACTCGTACTGGATGGCCGAGGTCTCGATGGAGATCGCGGCGCAGAAGTCCTTGTAGCCCTGGGGCAGGTCCTCGTGCCAGAAGATCGTGATGTTCGGCTCGGGGGCCGGGCCGAGGTTGCGCAGCGTCTGCAGCAGGCGGAACGACGTCTTGGTGACCTGCGTGCGGCCGTCGTCGCCGAAGCCCGCGTCGGACCAGGTGGCCCAGTACGGGTCGCCCGAGAAGATCTGGTCGTAGTCGATGGTCCGCAGGAAGCGGGTGATGCGCAGCTTGATGACGAGCGCGTCGACGAGCTCCTGGGCCTCGGACTCGGTGAGCGTGCCCTCCGCGAAGTCGCGCTCGATGTAGGTGTCGAGGAACGCGGAGAGGCGTCCGATGCTCATGGCGGCGCCGTCCTGCGACTTCACGGCGGCGAGGTAGCCGAAGTACGTCCACTGGACGGCTTCCTTGGCGGTGGCGGCGGGGCGACCGAGGTCGAAGCCGTACTGCTCGCCGAGGTTCTTGAGCTTCTTCAGTGCCTTGACCTGCTCGGAGTGCTCCTCGCGGTAGCGGGCCCAGCTCTCGGAGAAGCCCTGGTCGGCGACGAGGTCCTTGTCCTTCATCTTCTCGGAGATGAGGAAGTCCACGCCGTACAAGGCGACGCGGCGGTAGTCGCCGATGATGCGGCCGCGGCCGTAGGAGTCGGGGAGCCCGGTGATGATGTGCGAGGACCGCGCGGCGCGGATCCGCGGGGTGTAGATGTCGAAGACCCCTTCGTTGTGGGTCTTGCGGTACTTGGTGAAGATCTCCTTCACCTGCGGGTCGGGCTCGAGGCCGGCCTCCTTGATGGCGGTCTCGACCATGCGCCAGCCGCCGTACGGCATCATCGCGCGCTTGAGGGGGACGTCGGTCTGGAGTCCCACGACCACGTCGTCCTCGGCGCTGATGTACCCGGCCGGGAAGGCGTCGACGTCGGCCGGGATGTGCGTGTCGACGTCGAAGACGCGCTTGGCGCGCTCGACGGAGAGGTAGTCCTTCTCGAGGGTGTCCCACACGGACAGCGTCTTCGCCGTCGGACCGGCGAGGAACGACGCGTCGCCCTCGTAGGGCGTGTAGTTGCGCTGCATGAAGTCGCGGACGTCGACCGCGTCCGTCCACGGGCCGGCCTCGAACGTCCGCCACGCCTCGGGGGCGGCGGCTCCAGCCGTGGTGGCGGGGCCGTCTGCGGTAGTAGTCATCGTCGTCTCCTTCGTCCTGCACTGACCGTTTGATCGTGCTTCCAGACTATGGAGATATTCATAGGACGACTTGGGACCTTCGGCCCTCGTCCGACCAGGGCGGCGAGGCGTGCGTCACACGCCTCGCCGCCCCTCAGCGGGCCAGCAGGTCCAGCACGTCGCGCGCCACGTCGGGCGCGGTCAGCCGGTTCGCGACGACGATCTGGTCGCGCGTCGCGTGGTCGAGGAACGCCGACGGCAGGCCGACCGTGTGCACGGGGACACGCACCCCGGCCTGGCCGGCGCGCTCACCGAGCAGCGCACCGATGCCGCCCTCGGCGAGCCCGTCCTCGAGGGTCACGACGAGGTCGTGCTCCCCCGCCATCTTGACGAGCATCGAGGGCATCGGCAGCACCCACGTCGGCGAGGCGACGGTGGTGTCGAGGCCGTGCGCGGCGAGGATCGAGCTGACCTCGAGGGCGGTGGTCGCCATCGAGCCGATGCCCACCACCAGGACCTTGCGCGGGGAGTCCGCACCGGCCGGGACGTCGTGGGTCTCCCGTCCGATGACGTCGACCCCGTCGGTCGAGTCGAGCGCCGGGATCGCGTCGCCGACCGACCCCTTGGGGTAGCGCACGACGCTCGGGGCGTCGTCGACGTCGACCGCGGTCCGCAGCGCGGCGCGCAGCGTCGCCTCGTCGCGCGGGGCGGCGAGGTGCAGGCCCGGCACGATGCGCAGCATGGCCATGTCCCACATGCCGTTGTGGCTCGCGCCGTCGTCACCGGTGATGCCGGCACGGTCCAGGACGAAGGTCACGCCCGCGCGGTGCAGCGCCACGTCCATGAGGACCTGGTCGAAAGCACGGTTGAGGAAGGTCGCGTAGAGCGCGACGACCGGGTGCAGGCCGGCGAAGGCCATACCGGCGGCGCTCGTCGCGGCGTGCTGCTCGGCGATCCCCACGTCGAAGGTCCGCGTCGGGAACGCCTTCTCGAAGGGCGCGAGGCCGACCGGTGCGAGCATCGCCGCGGTGATCGCGACGACGTCGGGGCGGGCGTGGCCGATCGAGACGATCTCGTCGGCGAACACCTTGGTCCAGCCGAAGCGCGAGGGCGCGACGGGCAGCCCGGTCTCGGGGTGGATCTGGCCGACGGCGTGGAACCTGTCGGCGACGTCCTGCTCGGCCGGGCTGTAGCCCCGGCCCTTCTCCGTGATCACGTGGACGAGGACGGGCGCACCGAAGGTTTTCGCGCTCGTGAGCGCGCGCTCGACGGCGCCCACGTCGTGGCCGTCCACCGGCCCGATGTACTTGATGCCGAGGTCCTCGAACATGCCCTGCGGGGCGACGACGTCCTTGATGCCCTTCTTCAGGCCGTGCAGCGCGTCGTAGGCGACACGTCCGGGCGGGCCCGAGCGGCGCAGCGTGCGCCGGCCCCACGAGAGCATGCTCTCGTAGCCCTGGGTCGTGCGCAGGGTGTCGAGGTGGTGTGCCATGCCGCCGATGGTGGGCGCGTAGGAGCGACCGTTGTCGTTGACCACGAGCACGAGCCGGCGGTCGTGCCCGTCGGCGATGTTGTTGAGCGCCTCCCAGGCCATGCCACCGGTGAGGGCGCCGTCGCCCATCACGGCCACGACGTGGCGGTCGTGCAGGCCACGGACCACGTTCGCCTTCGCGATGCCGTCGGCCCAGCTGAGCGCGGTCGAGGCGTGCGAGTTCTCGACGATGTCGTGCACGGACTCCGCGCGGCTCGGGTATCCCGACAGCCCCTCGCGGCGACGCAGGTCGCCGAAGTTCTGACGCCCGGTGAGCAGCTTGTGCACGTACGACTGGTGGCCCGTGTCGAAGACGAAGGAGTCCGTCGGCGAGGCGAACACGCGGTGCATGGCGATGGTCAGCTCGACGACGCCGAGGTTCGGGCCGAGGTGCCCTCCCGTCCGCGACACGGACTGGACCAGGAACGTACGGATCTCTGCCGCGAGCTGGTCGAGCTGCGCCGGGCTCAGCCGGCGGAGGTCTGCCGGCGACGCGATGGTCTCCAGGACTGCCATGGCCACTCCTCCTTGCTGCGTGCGCTGCGCCGGGGAGGCCCCGCACACGCCGTCGTCGTGCGGATGCACGGTGATCCACTCTATAAGCGTGCGCGCGAGAGCACCGCCCGGGGGCGGGCAGGATGCCCGGATCGTCTGGGAGTGTCGCCATGCTCACACAGTTCCGCCACGCCCGGCGCGGGTTCGTACACTGGACCCATGCGCTTCTTGGACGGACAGACCCCCACGACCGACCTGACCTACGGGGACGTGTTCCTCGTCCCCGGCCGGTCCGAGGTCACCTCACGATTCGACGTCGACCTCTCGAGCACCGACGGGACCGGCACCACCATCCCGCTCGTCGTCGCCAACATGACGGCCGTCGCCGGCCGCCGCATGGCCGAGACCACGGCCCGCCGCGGTGGCATCACCGTGATCCCGCAGGACATCCCGACCGACGTCGTCGCCGACGTGGTCGCGAGCGTCAAGGCGAAGGACCCCGTCGTGGAGTCGCCCGTCGTGGTGTCCCCCCACGACACCGTGCACACCGCGCTCACGCTCATCGGCAAGCGCTCCCACGGCGCCGCGGTCGTCGTGGACGGCGACCGCCCCGTCGGCGTCATCACCGCCTCCGACTGCACCGGTGTCGACCGCTTCACCCAGGTCCACCAGGTGATGTCCGCCAACCCCACGTCGATCGACGCGCAGGTCCTCGAGGCTGCCGGCGCCGACGGCCTGCGTCGCGCCTTCGACCAGCTGCACGAGTCGCGCCGCAAGCTCGCGCCCGTCGTCCGCGACGGCCGCCTCGTGGGCGTCCTCACCCGCACCGGCGCGCTGCGCTCGAGCATCTACGACCCGGCGCTCGACGGGAGCGGCCGCCTGCGTGTCGCGGCCGCCGTAGGGATCAACGGCGACGTCGCGGCCAAGACCGAGGAGCTCCTCGCCGCCGGCGTCGACGTCCTCGTGGTCGACACCGCCCACGGGCACCAGTCGAAGATGATCGCGGCCCTCAGGGCCGTCCGGTCCGTGTCGCCCAAGGTCCCCGTGGTCGCGGGCAACATCGTCACCGCCGAGGGCGTCGAGGACCTCGTCGAGGCCGGGGCCGACATCATCAAGGTCGGCGTGGGCCCGGGCGCCATGTGCACCACCCGCATGATGACCGGTGTCGGTCGCCCGCAGTTCTCCGCCGTCCTCGAGTGCGCCACGAAGGCCACCGAGCTCGGCAAGCACGTGTGGGCTGACGGCGGCGTCCGCCACCCGCGCGACGTAGCCCTCGCCCTCGCGGCTGGCGCCTCGCAGGTGATGATCGGCTCGTGGTTCGCCGGCACGCACGAGAGCCCCGGCGACCTCCACGACGACGGCAACGGCCGCCTGTACAAGGAGAGCTTCGGCATGGCCTCGGCCCGCGCCGTGGCCGCACGCACCGCCGGTGGCTCGCCCTTCGACCGGGCTCGCAAGTCGCTCTTCGAGGAGGGCATCTCGTCGTCGCGCATGTACATCGACCCGAAGCGTCCCGGGGTCGAGGACCTCATCGACGAGATCACGTCGGGCCTGCGCTCCTCGTGCACCTACGCGGGCGCCACGAGCCTCGCCGAGTTCGCCGAGCGTGCCGTCGTCGGGATCCAGTCCGCCGCCGGCTACGAAGAGGGCCGTCCGCTCCCCGCCGGCTGGTGACCCACCTGCCACAGCCCTCGACCTCGGTGCGGGGAGCGCTCGACGCGCTCGTCCGCACCGGGGTCGACTGGGGCTGGCGCACCGGGCCCGTGCCCGGTGCGCGCACACCGCTGCCCGAGCGAGAGCGGCCCGCCACGACCCGGCCGGCCGCAGTCCTCGTGCTGCTCGGCGAGAGCGAGGGTCTCGGCGGTGGTCTTGGGCGCGCACCAGCCCCCGCCGGCCTCGACGTCCTGCTCGTCCAGCGAGCCGCGTCGCTCAACCACCACCCGGGCCAGATCGCCTTCCCCGGCGGTCGACTCGACCCCGAGGACGACGGTCCCGTCGGCGCCGCGCTGCGCGAGGCGGTCGAGGAGACCGGGCTCGACCCGACCGGGGTCGACGTCGTGGGCACTCTCGGCGGCCTCCCGCTCCCCGTGAGCAACCACGTGGTCACCCCGGTGCTCGCCTGGTGGGCCCGACCGACCCCTGTCGGCGTCGTCGACGCCGGGGAGTCAGCCGCTGTGTTCCGCATCGCCGTCACCGACCTGCTCGACCCCGCCAACCGCCGCCTGGCACGGGTGAGCCGCGCGGGCCGCTCTCTCGACAGCCCGGCGTTCCTGGTCGACGACCGGCTGGTCTGGGGCTTCACCGGCATCGTGCTGGACCGCGTGCTCGACGGGCTCGGGTGGACCCGCCCGTGGGAGCCGCAGGTGCTCGACATCCCGGTCTGAGCGATGCTGCAGTGCGGGGCGGTGCTGCTGAGCGTGGCGGTGCAGCCGGCTATCGAGCCGTCTCTGCCGCCACCATCTGCTGCTCGAAGAACTCGAGCGCGTACGGCAGCGCCGTTGTCGCGGTCGTCCAGCTGTGCCCGAGGCCGGGCTCGGTGCGCAGCCCGACCGGCTGACCGCGCGCCTCGAGACGCTCGGCGAGGTCCTCCGCCGTCGCCGGGACCTCCGGGTCCGGCTCGCTGGTGCCGTAGTCGAGGAACACTGCGGTCGGGTCGGTGAGGTCGACGGTGTCGACGTAGTCGCTCGGGCTGTGCGCGGCCACCTCGTCGGCGGTCGAGAGCCCGGCCCCCTGAGCGTCGCCCGGGTTCCCGTAGGGCATGATCGCGAGGATCGTCCCGGTGTCTGCGGAGTGGCGCAGCCCTTGGTCGAGGGCGCAGTACGCCCCGGCGGACATCCCGCCGATCGCCTGGTACTCGCGGCCCGTGGCCACCGGGTAGTGGTCGTCCACCCAGGGCATCACGACGTCGCGCAGGTAGGTCTCCACCTGGGAGCCGCCGCGCGTCGAGTCGACGCAGGTGACCTCGCTCTGGTCCCGCCCGTTCATGTCCGGGGCGACGACGATCATCGGGCGCACCGCCCCAGACGTGATGAGCGAGTCGAGGACCGCCGGCAGGCCCGCCCCGAACCAGTCGGCGGACCCTCCCGGAGAGCCGTGGATCATCACGACGACCGGGTAGAGGGTCTCCCCCGAGTCGTCGAAGCCCGGGGGCGTGTAGACCCACGTGTCGCTCGGGTCGACGCTGAGGTCGGCGGGGGCGTCGATGCGCACCGAGCCGAAGGCGCCGGTCCCCGTCGGCAGGTCCGCCGGGTCGGCTGCGACGGTGGCGACGGTCGCGCCCGGCACCGGCCCAGTACGCACGGGCGGCACCTCGAGCCGCGGCCCCAGGCCGAGGTGGATCGCGAGCGAGTCGACCGTCGGCAGGTACCCGACCCACGTGTTCACCCCCACCCCGATGGCGAGCAGGAGCGCCCCGACCCCCGCGAGGACCAGGTGCCAGCTGCGTGGGCGGCGTGCGTGCGGGCGGGCCGCGGTCGGAGCGCCGGCGCCCTGTGCGGCCCTGGTCGCCCGGCGGTGCCGCACCCTCCGCACCACCGCGAAGGTCACCGCCCCGCCCGCGAGCACCGCCAGCACCACGACCGTCCACCACGACGAGATGAGGTCCGTCGGGACGACGTGCACCGAGGCTGAGCTTCTCGAGGCCGAGCTTCCCGCGACGCCACCTCCGAAGGCCGCGCCTCCCGAGACCATGCCTGCCACGGCCGCGCTCCCCGAGACCGTGTGCACCGGCCACGCTCCTCTCGAGCCGTTCCGGCTCCTCAGGTCTTCCCTCGATCTTCCACCCCGATCCTGGGCGTCTGCCGAGAGCCACGCCGACAGGAGCGCGGGAGGCCGGTGGGTTCCGCACCGGAGCGCATAACCTGGTGCCATGCCCGCCACGCTGCTGCGCCCCGCCCCCTCGCCGGTCCTCGCCTCGTGACCGCCGCGCACGCGGCCGAGCCCGCGCCCGGGGCAGCGGCAACACCCACGGCGACCGTCCTGGTGGTCCAGCACGCCGCCTGGGAGGGTCCGGGCCTCGTCGGTCGCGCCCTCGACGAGCGCGGCGTCTCGTGGCGCTCTGTCACCGTCCTCGACGACCCCGACCCCGCCCTTCCCGACGTCGGGTCGCTGGCGGGCCTAGTCGTCATGGGCGGCGGTATGGGAGCGCTCGACGACGCCACGCACCCCGGCCTCGCCGCCGAGCGCCGCCTGCTGGCAGAGGCCACGGCAGCCGGCTTCCCCGTCCTGGGCATCTGCCTCGGGATGCAGCTGCTGGCCGTCGCCCTCGGCGGTGAGCTGAGCACGGCGCACGGCGAGGAGATCGGGGTGGCCCCCGTGTCGCTCACGGGCGCCGGCCTGCGCGACGCGTACCTGTACCCGCTGACCGTCGACGCCTCGCCCGACCCCGAGGTGCTCCACTGGCACGGCGACGCCGTCTCGGCGCCCCCGGGTGCGACGGTGCTCGCGTCGACGCCCCTCACCCCGGTGCAGGCCTTCCGGTCCGGCAGCGCGGTCGGCCTCCAGTTCCACCTCGAGCTCGACGCCGCGCACGTCGACGAGTGGCTGGACCAGCCCGAGATGGCCGCGGAGCTCGGCCCGGGCGTGGCCGACCAGATGCGCGCCGACGTGGCGCGCCGGATGCCGAGCCTCGTCCCGCGGGCCCTGGTGGTCTTCGGTGCCTTCGCCGACGAGGTCCGCGCCCGCCGGGACCGGCTCGCGGCCGCTGCCTCTGGCTCTGGCGACGACGGTGTGAACCAGGGTGGCTGACCGCCCCGCAGCCGAGGTCGACGTCGACGTCCCGCTCGTCCGACGCCTCCTCGAGGCGCAGTGCCCCGAGATCGACGGCGTCGGCCGCACCGCCGACCTCTCGCTCGAGATCGTCGGCGAGGGCTGGGACAACGTCATGCTGCGCCTCGGGAGCTCCCTGGCCGTCCGTGTCCCTCGGCGTGACCTGAGCGCCCGGCTGGTCGTCCACGAGCAGCAGTGGCTCGCGGAGATCGCCCGTCGCGTCGACGTGCTCGTGCCCGCACCGGTCGTCGCCGGCACGCCGTCCGACGAGTACCCGTGGCACTGGTCCGTGGTGCCCTGGGTCGAGGGGGTCGCCGCCGGGTCGGTCGACCGCTCACGTCTCCGTGGCGTCGCCGCTCCGCTCGCCAGGTTCTTCAACCAGCTGAGGACGCCAGCGCCTGCCGACGCGCCCACGAGCGCCGTCCGTGGCGGTCCGCTCGCCAGCCGCGACGCCGTGGTCCGAGACCGGCTCGCCCACCTAGACCACCCGCGCCGCGACGAGCTGGCACGCGCCTGGGACGTCGCCCTCGCTGCACCGGTGTGGGAGGGCCCAGCCCTCTGGCTGCACGGCGACCCCCACGCCTACAACATCGTCGTGTCCGACGAGGACGTGGTGTCTGGAGAGTTCGTCGTGTCCGACGAGGACCTCGCGTCTGAAGACCCCGCGGCCGACGTGACCCTGCGAGCCGTCGTCGACTTCGGCGACATGACCTCGGGCGATCCGGCGGGCGACCTCGCGGCTGCATGGCTGATCTTCGACGTGGCCGGCCGGAGGACCTTCCGCGACACCGTCGATGCCGAAGCTGCAGGATCCGCCGTGCTGCTCGACCCGGCGGTCTGGGAGCGTGCACGCGGGTGGGCCCTCGTCCTCGCGACGGCCCTCCTGGCGCACAGCGACGACGCGCCCGATCTCGCGGCGGCGGGCAGGCAGACGGTCGATGCGCTTCTCGACGACGTCTGAGCGTCCTCAGCGGCTTCCCTCAACCGCCCTGCAGGCCTGACCCGTCCGACGGCCACGACGTCACCGTCGTGAACGAGCGCCGCACCATCCGCTCCAGCACCTCGAGGTCGACCGCAGCGAGGTCCTTGAGGTACAGGCAGGACTTCCCGAGGGTGTGGGGACCGAGCGATGCGAGGTCGTCGGCGTGGTCCTCGAAGCCCTCGACCAGGTAGACGGTCGTCGCCGCCTTGCGCGGCGAGAACCCGACCGCGGCCATGTCGCCCTCGCGTCCTGACGCGTAGACGTAGTGGTACGAGCCGAACCCGACGATGGCACTCCCCCACATCCGCGGCGGCAGACCGGTGACGCGCTCCATGAGCGCGACCAGGGTGTGCGCGTCACGCCGTCGCACCGGGTGGACCACGCCGTCGAGGAAAGCCCCGACAGGCTCGTCGTTCTCGACCGTGACTGCTGAGGACGCCATACGACCAGTGTGGCGCACGGTGGCGCGGCGGAGAACAGCGCGGCGGGGAACAGCACAGCGGGGCGCCCGTCCCCGAGAGGATGGACGCCCCACTGTGGCATGTCGTGCTGTCGTTCAGTCGTGCGGTCGTGCGGTCGTGCAGTCAGTCAGCTCACTTCTGGACGAGCGACCGGAGCACGTACTGGAGGATCCCGCCGTTGCGGTAGTAGTCCGCCTCGCCCGGGGTGTCGATGCGCACGACGGCGTCGAACTCGACGGACGTGCCGTCGGTCTTCGTCGCCGCGACCTTGACGGTCGACGGGGTCGAGCCGTCGTTGAGGACCGTGACACCGGAGATGTCGAAGGTCTCGGTGCCGTCGAGCCCGAGGGACTCGGCGTTCTCGCCGACCGGGAACTGCAGCGGGAGGACTCCCATGCCGATGAGGTTCGAGCGGTGGATACGCTCGAAGCTCTCGGTGATGACGGCCTTGACGCCGAGGAGCGCGGTGCCCTTGGCCGCCCAGTCGCGGGACGAGCCGGAGCCGTACTCCTTGCCACCGAGGATCACCAGAGGGGTGCCCTGTGCGGCGTAGTCCTGCGCAGCGTCGTAGATGAACGACTGCTCGTTGGTGACGAAGTTGA